>CAZUUQ010000004.1:7516-66226 GCA_964622625.1 uncultured Phycisphaeraceae bacterium
GTGGCCGCCCAGGGCGACGGCAAGAAGATCTCGATCAACAACGAGCAGCTCGACATCGAGATCATCCTCAACGACACGCGGTCGCAGACGGTGGGCAACAACAGCGTGCTCACCATCACCGGCGGCGGGGCCCGCTTCAACCTCGGCCCGGACGCCAACCTCAACAACCAGGTGGTCCTCGGCATCCGCAACGTCAACACCACGAACCTCGGCAGCCGCACCACGGCGTTCATCAACACGCTGGCTTCGGGTGGCGTCAACAACCTGCTGACCGGCGACATTGACACGGCTCAGCAGGCGGTGAACGCGGCCATCGACCAGGTCAGCGGTCTGCGCGGGCGCCTGGGCGCGTTCCAGAAGAACACGGTGGGCGCGACGATCCGCACCCTGGGCGTGTCACTGGAGAACATCAGCGCGGCCGAGAGCGCCATCCGCGATACCGACTTCGCGGAGGCGACGGCCGAGCTGGCCCGCAACCAGATCCTGGTGCAGGCAGCCAGCAGCATGCTGAATATCAGCAATGCCCAGTCGCAGAACGTGCTGTTCCTGCTGCAGTGAATTGACACGGCCTTCGGCGCCGGTGTGGGCCTGTTGCGTCCGACCGGCGAACCGCAACCAAGTCAGGCCAAGAGGCGGTCGCGCAAGCGGCCGCCTTTTTTTCTGTGCGTTACGCGGTTATCGGACGGTTCGCATGCCGCGGCGGCTGCGGTGTCGGTCTGAATGGATTACAGCGGCCGCACGGTTTGGGGCGGGGGGGAAGACTTTTCGCGCTGGAATGTCTGTGGCGGACTTAAGGCGCACGCGGCCTGCGCCGATGCTGCCGGTTGTAGGGATCCGCGAAAGGACCAACCAACCCGCACGTGACGTCGATCACGGAGGAGCCAGGACCATGAGCCGCATCATCACGAACGTTCCGTCACTTCTGGCCCAGCGCGTTCTGGGGCAGAACAACCGCACCCTGAACCAGTCGCTCGAACGCCTGAGCACGGGTTTCCGCGTCAACCGCGGGGCCGATGACCCGGCCGGCCTGATCGCCAGCGAGAAGCTGCGGTCCGAGAAGGCGGCGATCACCGCCGCGATCGGCAATGCCGAGCGGGCCGACCAGGTGGTCAACATCGCTGAGGGCGGGCTTCAGGAGATCAACAGCCTGCTGATCGAGCTGCAGGGACTGGTGGGCGGTTCGGCCAACGAGGCCGGCCTGTCTACTGAGGAGCTCGAGGCCAATCAGCTCCAGGTGGACTCGATCCTCCAGACCATAGACCGCATCGCCTCCACCACCAGTTTCCAGGGCATCAAGCTCCTCAACGGCACGTACGACTACGACATCACCAGTCAGCACGGTAAGGTTCTGGACTACCAGATCAACGCCGCGAAGCTGGAAAGCGGCGACACGCGCAATGTGTCGGTGGTCATCACGCAGTCGGCCCAGAACGGCGTGGTGTTCCTGTCCATGGGAGCCGCGTCGCTGGTGACCGGCGGCGAGAGCTTCCGCTTCGAGATCGCCGGGGCCGACGGGGCCCGCGAGTTCAGCTTCGCCTCAGCCACCACGTTGACCAACATGGCTGACCAGATCAACACGTTCAAGAGCGTGACCGGTGTGTCGGCGACCGTCGTCGGCGGCACGAACATTCAATTGGCCAGCACGGAGTATGGCAGCACCAATTTCGTGAAGTTCAAGATGCTCGATGCCGGCACACAGGCGGGCAGCGTCCGCCTCGCCTCGTCGGTCAACCAGAACGCCATCGACACCTCCACCGGTGATACGTTTGTCAACCTGGAGGGTTCGAGCGAGGTTAAGGATGACGGCCAGGACGTGGGGGCGACGATTAACGGTATCGCGGCCACGGGTGATGGCAACATCGCCCGGATCAACACCGACTTCCTGGATCTGTCGATCACGCTCAGCGCCAACGGGGCGCAGACACTGGCCAGCTTCGACGCCTTCACCGTCACCGGCGGGGGTGCGAAGTTCAACCTCGGGCCGAACGTGGACATCACCAACCAGGTGAGCCTCGGCATCAAGGACGTGGCGACGCGCAAGCTGGGCCGCGTGGGCGTGGGCTACCTCGATGCTCTGGCCCAGGGCCGGGCGTCAAACGTGGTCAACGGGGCGCGCGAGACGGCCCAGAAGATCGTCAACGCGGCGATCGACCAGGTGTCAAGCCTTCGTGGTCGCCTGGGCGCGTTCCAGAAGAACACCGTCGGGGCGACAATCCGGTCGCTGGGCGTGGCGTTGGAGAACACCAGCGCGGCCGAAAGCACGATCCGCGACACGAATTTCGCCGCTGAGACGGCCGAATTGACCCGCAACCAGATCCTGGTGCAGGCAGCGACCAACACCCTGGCCCTGGCCAACAGCCAGCCGCAATCGGTGCTGCAGTTGCTCGGATAGTTCGGCGACAGAAAATCTCCCGGTTGGTTTGATCGCAAACCCCGCCCCCTCGGCGGGGTTTTTGCATGTCCGCCGACTGTCGTTGCGGCCAGTAGTTGATTATCGGTCCGTTCCGATAAGCGGAAATCGGAAAAACTGTTACCTGCCGTACAGACTGAACACCGACAGTTCACGTGCGGAAGCTGTGCCGGACTTGCTGGTCGGCTGCCGCACCGAACCCCCAGACGCGAGGCGTGTGGCCTCGCGGCCCAAGCATCAGGGTTGGATCGGATTCTGGAGATACGGTTACAGGGGCAGGAGGCCCGAGTCCCTTTTTCGTGAGAAGCATCACGGAGGACCTTCACCATGAGTCGCATCATCACCAACGTTCCGTCGCTCCTGGCCCAGCGCGTATTGGGGCAGAACAACAGATCGCTCAACCAATCGCTGGAACGGTTGAGCACCGGCTACCGCATCAACCGCGGCGCCGATGATCCGGCCGGCCTGATCGCCAGCGAAAAGCTGCGATCGGAGAAGGCCGCCATCACCGCCGCGATCGGCAATGCCGAGCGGGCCGACCAGGTGGTCAACATCGCTGAGGGCGGGCTTCAGGAGATCAACAGCCTGCTGATCGAGCTGCAGGGACTGGTGGGCGGTTCGGCCAACGAGGCCGGCCTGTCTACTGAGGAGCTCGAGGCCAATCAGCTCCAGGTGGACTCGATCCTCCAGACCATAGACCGCATCGCCTCCACCACCAGTTTCCAGGGCATCAAGCTCCTCAACGGCACGTACGACTACGACATCACCAGTCAGCACGGTAAGGTTCTGGACTACCAGATCAACGCCGCGAAGCTGGAAAGCGGCGACACGCGCAATGTGTCGGTGGTCATCACGCAGTCGGCCCAGAACGGCGTGGTGTTCCTGTCCATGGGAGCCGCGTCGCTGGTGACCGGCGGCGAGAGCTTCCGCTTCGAGATCGCCGGGGCCGACGGGGCCCGCGAGTTCAGCTTCGCCTCAGCCACCACGTTGACCAACATGGCTGACCAGATCAACACGTTCAAGAGCGTGACCGGTGTGTCGGCGACCGTCGTCGGCGGCACGAACATTCAATTGGCCAGCACGGAGTATGGCAGCACCAATTTCGTGAAGTTCAAGATGCTCGATGCCGGCACACAGGCGGGCAGCGTCCGCCTCGCCTCGTCGGTCAACCAGAACGCCATCGACACCTCCACCGGTGATACGTTTGTCAACCTGGAGGGTTCGAGCGAGGTTAAGGATGACGGCCAGGACGTGGGGGCGACGATTAACGGTATCGCGGCCACGGGTGATGGCAACATCGCCCGGATCAACACCGACTTCCTGGATCTGTCGATCACGCTCAGCGCCAACGGGGCGCAGACACTGGCCAGCTTCGACGCCTTCACCGTCACCGGCGGGGGTGCGAAGTTCAACCTCGGGCCGAACGTGGACATCACCAACCAGGTGAGCCTCGGCATCAAGGACGTGGCGACGCGCAAGCTGGGCCGCGTGGGCGTGGGCTACCTCGATGCTCTGGCCCAGGGCCGGGCGTCAAACGTGGTCAACGGGGCGCGCGAGACGGCCCAGAAGATCGTCAACGCGGCGATCGACCAGGTGTCAAGCCTTCGTGGTCGCCTGGGCGCGTTCCAGAAGAACACCGTCGGGGCGACAATCCGGTCGCTGGGCGTGGCGTTGGAGAACACCAGCGCGGCCGAAAGCACGATCCGCGACACGAATTTCGCCGCTGAGACGGCCGAATTGACCCGCAACCAGATCCTGGTGCAGGCAGCGACCAACACCCTGTCCCTGGCCAACAGCCAGCCGCAATCGGTGTTGCAGCTTCTGGGATGACGCAAGAGAACAGTGAATGATCGGATCAACGCTGGAGCGCCCGCGCAGGCGGGCATCCGATCACTGATGCGGGGCGGCGGCCGTCAAGGTCGCCGCCTTTTTCCTTTTGGGGGAAGTCCCAAGGCCGCAGAATCAAAAACAAAATGGGAATGTGATATTCAGGCCGTCGCACTGCGGACAAGGCGCGCTCGCTGAGACCGACTTTTGGCCCTCGCTCCAGTTTTCTTTCCTACCCGAGCTTCGAGATTGCACAGCCGGACGCAGTGCGACGCCAGGAACCCAAGCTGGGTTTTCCGACGGAGCGACCTTGCACGGGTGTTCCGGGGCTGCGGGCCGGGACAGGGTGCAGGGTTGGTGGCGTAGCCAACCAGAGTCTGCTATAAAGGGACAAGTAAAGATATAAATGTCTCAACTGCTCGGAGGAAGGCCTCATGCGGATCTCGACATTGTCAGGCGTGTCGTGTCTGATTTTTGCGTTGACAGTACTGCCCTCGCAGGGGCAGAGCATCGGCGTGAACGGCGTTGATGAGAGCATACGGGCAGAACTTGAAGCCCTTCGGACTGTAGTCACAGCCCAGCAGCAGCAGCTTGACCAGCAGGCGGCCGAGATGGCCAGGATGCGCCAGCAGCAGCAGGCCGCCTGGTTCGACCAGAGCAGACAGGCGGAGGTTGACCAGATCGCCGAAGACGTGCTCAGTGCAGCCGCGGACGTCGATCAGAACCAGCAATTGGCAGGGTGGGACAACGGCTTCTTTCTGCAGGCGGCCGACAACAGCTTCCGCCTCCAGTTGCTCGGCCAGATTCAGGTGCGTCACGTTTTCGCGGTTCAGCAGGACACCGCCGACCCCAGCAGCGACGACGTGACCAACGGCTTTGAGATCTCTCGCTTCCGCCTGGGCGTCAAGGGCCACGTTGTCGATCCGAGCTGGCAGTTCTATTACTGGGGGGGCCACGGCTCCAGCGGCGACTATCTGCCCCTGGACGTATGGATCCGCAAGCAGATCAACGAGAACTGGTGGGTTCAGGCCGGCCAGTTCAAGGTGCCGCTGTGGAAGGAGTGGATCATCGGCGAGACCAGTCAGGCGTTCGTGGAGCGTTCGCTGCTGACCTATGAGTTCTGGGGCTTCTACACCGAGGGCGTGAACATCGGCTATCAGGATGGGCCGTTTGCGGCCGTACTGTCGCTCAACGACGGCCTGAACGGCGCGGGCGCTCCGGCGGGTGTGGTCGGCGGCGGACACACCTCGCCATGGAACGAAGCCGACGTGGTGGGCACGGCCGTCACTGGCCGCGTCGACTATCTGGTGGCCGGCGACTGGAGCCGCAACAGCGACTTCCAGGCCTGGACCGGCTCCGGGCCTGACAGTGAGCTCCTGCTGGTGGTCGGCGGCGGCGGGCACTACCAGCACGGCGACTGGCACAGCAGCGGCGCCGATGAGGGCGAGGTTGTGCGCTGGACCGCCGATGTACTGACCAAGTACCGTGGTGTGAGCGTGTTCGCCGCGGTCATCGGCAACCATGTGAGCAACCTCGACCTCAGCCCCGATCTGAACCAATACGGGTTACTGCTGCAGGCCGGCTGGTTCGTGTGCGACGACCTGGAACTGCTGGCCCGCTACGAGTGGGGAGACTCCGACGTGGCCGGTGAAAGCGATCTGAGCATTATCACCGTGGGTTTCAACCGCTTCTTCGCCCGCCATCGGCTCAAGTGGAGTACAGACGTGGGTTTCGGACTCAACCCCGTCGCGGCGACGTGGGCGGCCCCGGGGGCTGGCTGGCGGGCCGACTCGCCGGGCGACAGCAGCCAGGTGGTGGTGCGATCGCAATTGCAGCTTCTGTTCTGACGGCACGACTTCGCATCGCGGTTCCATTCCTGTCCCCTGCACGGACCGCGAGCGGCGACAGATTCAACTCCTGTCTGGAAAGGAGCGTTTTTCATGGACGCGACGGTGACGAGCGGAGGGACGCGCTATCGCGTGCTGCTGGGCGCGATCGTGGTGCAACTGATCCTGGGAACGGTGTATGGTTACAGCATCTTCTGGCCGCCGCTGGAGTCGGAAGTCGGCCTGCCGCAGCACATGGCCAACTGGGCCTTCGCCATCTGCGTGCTGGCATTCTCCGCCACCATGGTGATCGCCGGGCGGGTGCAGGACATCATGGGCCCGCGGGTTCCGGCCATCATCGGCGGCGTGCTGATGGGTACGGGCTTCCTGTTGGCCAGTTTCATGCACTCGCCGATGGTCTTTCTGCTGGCGCATGCGGCCTTCGTCGGCGTGGTGGGCATCGTGCTGCTGATGCTGTCGCATGCGCTGCTGGGCAAACTTGATCCCGAGCAGGTGCCCGCGGTCCGCTACGTCCCACTGGGCATCATCGCCGCAGTCGTGACGGCCGGGGTCATGCTCGGCAACGAGTATGTCGGACGCATGCAGGAATTCGACCAGTTGTTCCTGCTGTGGGGCACCGTCGGTTTCATGGCCGGCGCGGGCATCGGCTTCGCCTACGTCTGTCCTATCGCCGCTCTGGTCAAGTGGTTCCCCGGCCACAAGGGATTGATGGCTGGTCTGGCCGTGGCGGGCTTCGGTTTCGGCGCCTTCATCTTCAGCAATAAGGATCTGATCTTCAGTGCCGAGAGCTTCATCCATGACTACGGCATCGTGTCGCTGTTCCGCATTCACGGCCTGGTGTGCCTTGTGGCGGTGACGCTGGGGGCCATGATGCTCAGCAACCCGCCGGGCACCGCTCTGAAAGTTGCCGGCGCGGGCGAGTCGGTGTGGCAGGACACGCTGCGCCGGCCGGCGTTCTACGTGTTGTGGCTGATGTATTTCTCCGGCTCACTGGCGGGGCTGATGGTCATAGGCATTCTCAAGCCGTTCGCTGGTACGCAGCTTGTGGACGCCGCCGGGGGTGCCGACGCCCTCGATGCGGCGACGCATGCGGATCTGCTGGCGCGCGGTGTGGCGACCGTCTGGTGGCTGGCCATCTTCAATGCCGTGGGACGCATCGTATGGGGGTTCGTCTCTGACCGCGTCGGGCGTACCACTGCCTTCGTGGCCATGTTTGGTTTTCAGGCCGTCGTCATGTTCGTGCTCGTGGGGTTGAAGACAGAACTGACGCTGGCGGCGGGAGCGTCGCTGGTGGGTTTCAATTACGGCGGCTGCTTCGCCCTGTTTCCGTCGGCGACGGCGGATATGTTCGGCTCGAAGAATCTTGGAGCCAACTACGGCTGGCTTTTCACAAGCTACGGTATGGCGGGGGTGGTGGGGATCGCGGCCGGCAACGCGGCGATGACCATGACCGGCTCGTACGCGGCGGCGTTCGCGTTCGCGGCGGTTTTGTGCCTGATTTCGGCGGTTCTGGCAGCGGGTTTGGGGGCGCAGCGGCGGCGGGCGGTGCAGTCGGCCGGAGCCGGGTGATGGTATGATGACCCACCGTCCAGCGGCGATGTCCATCGCTGTGTCATCTTGAGGCGTATCCAGCCGATCCCGCGACATCCGCGGGCGTCAGTTTGCGGCAGAGCGACAGCATATGAGTCAGGATTAAGTCAGAAGGAGCCAGACGCATGAGTTCTCCCACCACCACCCACGGAAGCGCCAATGCCCAGGCGGCTGACGGCCGCGTCATCCCCCCGCCCCCGAGTTTCGCCGCCAAGGCCCACATTCCTTCGTTGCAGGATTACGAGCGCATGTACAACCGGTCGATCGACGACCCGGCGGGCTTCTGGTCGGAGATTGCGGAGGACTTCGTCTGGCAGAAGAAGTGGAGCAAGGTCCGCGAGTGGACCTTCCGCGACAGCGTGTCGATCAAGTGGTTCCTGGACGGCAAGACCAACATCACGGTCAACGCTTTGGATCGGCACCTGGAGAAGCGCGGCAACCAGACGGCGCTGATCTGGGAGGGCAACGAGCCGGGCGAGGACGGCAAGCTGACGTATCGCGAACTGCATGAGCAGGTGTGCAGGTTCGCCAACGTGCTCAAGAGCCTTGGGGTGGTCAAGGGTGACCGCGTCTGCCTGTACATGCAGATGATCCCGGAATTGGCGATCGCGATGCTGGCATGCGCCCGCATTGGGGCGATTCACTCGATCGTGTTCGGGGCTTTCAGCGAGGAGGCGCTGCGCGACCGCATCAACGACTCGGCGTGCAAGATTCTGGTGACGCAGGACACGGCCCTGCGCGGCAAGAAGAATGACATCCCCATGAAGGCCAAGGCCGATCTGGGTGTCGATCACACGCCATCGATCCAGCACATCATCGTCGTCCGCCGCACGGCCCATCCGGTCGACATGACCCCCGGCCGCGATATCTGGTGGCACGAGGCGATGGCGAAGGCGGACGCGAAATGCGAGCCGGTCTGGATGGATGCCGAGGACCCGCTTTTCATCCTGTACACCTCCGGCTCGACGGGCAAGCCCAAGGGTGTGCTGCACACCACGGGCGGGTACATGGTCTATGCCGCGACGACCTTCAAGTATATTTTCGACTATCACGACGGCGACATCTGGTGGTGCACGGCCGACATCGGCTGGATCACGGGGCACAGCTACATCATCTACGGACCGCTGTGCAACGGAGCGACGTCGATCATGTTCGAGGGCGTGCCGACGTATCCCGACGCGGGGCGTTTCTGGGATGTGGTCGACAAGTACAAGGTCACGCAATTCTACACAGCTCCGACGGCGATCCGCGCCCTGATGCGCGAGGGCGAGGAGCACGTGACCAAGCGCGACCTGTCGAGTCTCAAACTGCTGGGCACCGTTGGCGAGCCGATCAACCCGGAAGTGTGGTTGTGGTATTGGCGCACCGTCGGCAAGGAGAAGACGCCGGTAGTCGACACGTGGTGGCAGACGGAGACCGGCGGGATTCTTATCACGCCATTGCCGGGCGCGATGAACCTCAAGCCCGGCTCGGCGAGTCGGCCGTTCTTTGGCGTCCAGCCGGTGATCCTCGACGACAACGGCAAGGAGGTCGGCGCGGGTGAAAGCGGCAAGCTCTGCATCCGCGAGCCGTGGCCCGGCATCATGCGTACCACGTGGGGTGACCACGAGCGCTTCGTGCAGACCTACTTCAGCACGTATGCCGGTTACTACTTCACCGGTGACGGCTGCCGCAAGGATGCCGACGGCGACTACTGGTTGCTGGGACGCGTGGACGACGTGATCAACGTTTCGGGCCATCGGCTGGGCACGGCCGAGGTGGAAAGCGCGTTGGTGTCGCACCCGGCCGTCGCCGAGGCTGCGGTGGTCGGCTTCCCGCATGACATCAAGGGCCAGGGCATCTACGCCTACGTGACGCTCAAGGCCGACCAGCATCCCAGCGACGACCTGAAGAAGGATCTGGTCAAGCACGTGCGGCACGAGATCGGCCCGATCGCCACGCCGGATGTGATCCAGTGGGCCCCCGGCCTGCCGAAGACGCGATCGGGCAAGATCATGCGCCGTATCCTGCGCAAGATCGCCGAAAACATGCCTGAGCAGGTTGGCGACACCTCGACCCTGGCCGATCCCACAGTGGTCGACAACCTCGTCGCCAATCGATCAAAGGCATAAATCGTCAAGGCGGCAATTGTTCAACCGATGCAGGCTGAGCGGTGAGTCGCTCAGCCTGTTTTATGTGTCAAACGAGCTGGTGTTGAAGAACGATGGCGCTCGGCCTTGAGCACGACATGCACGTCATGTGCTTGGCCGTCGACAGGCAGCACAGCATGAGCGGGATGCTCCCGGCCGTTTATCGTGATGCTGCTGACCGCGGCCGCTTCGCGCTTGCCGGGGTTGATGATGTTCACTCGGTACGTCGTACCGCGGTAGGTGCGTGTGATGGCAGCACGGTCCCAGGCACCGGGCAGGCATGGCCGGACGCGCAGGCCGTCGTAGCCGCGGCGCAGGCCGAGCATGTGTTCGACCATGAGCATGAACATCCACGAAGCTGATCCGGTGACCCACATGTGCTCGGCCCGGCCGATCTCGATGTCGTTGTCCGGCCCGAAGTAGCCGTTGGCGAAGATGTTCGGCTGCGTGGCCGTAGGACGGACCGGGTTGCCGGGCGCGATGTCCTGCCAGATTCGCCAGGCCTCGTCGGCCATGCCGCGCTCAAGCAGGGCGAGGATCATGAACGCGTTGCCGTGCGTGTAGACGCTGCCGTTCTCACAGATGCCTGGCCGCAGATACGAAAGCCGGCCGACGTTCGCCTGCGGCTTCGTGTAGGTCGGCCAGTTGAGCATCAATCCCCAGCCGCTGTCCAGATGCTCGCGGCAGGCGGTCCAGGCGGTGTTGAACCGCTCGTCATCCGCGACGCCGCCGAGTTGCGCCCAACTTTGCATGTTCAGGAAGAGCTTGCCCTCGGCGTTGTGCTGCGATCCGATGGGCTGACCGTCGTCGTCAAGGGCACAGACGTACCATCGGCCGTCCCACGCATGCGCGTTGATCGCGGCCGCCATCTCGCCGTGCCATGCCCGCATGCGCGCGGCATCGTCGCGGCGCCCCAGGTGATCGGCCAGTTCGGCCATCAGCAGTGCGGCACGGCAGAACGCCTGCGACAGCCACACGCTTTCGCCCTTGCCACGCCGGCCCGCGGCCGTCAGCGAGTCGTTCCAGTCCCCGAAGAAAATCAGGCAAAGCCCGTGCGCCCCGCGATCCTCGCGCAGCCGCTCCATCGCCTTCATCAGGTGGCCGTACACCGTGTCCGCGCCCGAATCAAAGTAGGGGACCACCTCGTCAACGAACGCCAGGTCGCCCGTCTCCTTGAGATACTCGGTCACAGCCCCGACCATCCACTGCGCGCTGTCGGCATAGCGCATCGGGTCCACCGGGTTCCAGCCGCGCAGGGCGAATCCGTCCTGATACTGATGGGCGCAGGCATCGCGCAGATGCCGACGCGCCAGCGCCGGGTCCTGCGTGATGATGCCCTGGCACTGCTGCACGATGTCGCGGTAGCCGAACCAGCCCCAGCGGCACCACGCGGCCCCGAAGTGCACCTGCTGCTTGACCCATACGTTGATCATGTTGTCGAGCTGGGCGTCGGGCGTGGCGATCTGGATGTTAGACATCATGGCCGCCCGATCGGCTCGCAGCTTGTCGAAGACCGGATCGGCATCGAGATTCCCGCCCAGATAGCGCTCGCGATAGCGCGCGATGGTGTCCACGGTCTCACACGCTCCAACCACATAACGCGTGTCGGCATGTCCGTCCGCCGCCACATCCATGCTCACATGCAGCGAAACCGTGGGCGTCTGCATCGATGCGTGGCTGTCCGTGCAGCGGCCCTGTTCGACCGCCAGGGGGTTGATGATGGTGCGGCGGGGGCCGACGAAGCGGCGCATGTTGGCGTCCCAGCTCGCAGCCCGCCGGTCCGCTGTGATGAAGCCGTTGTGCAGCGGAAAATCGATCTCCTCGAAACGCTGCGAACCCTGCCAGACATACACCGCGTTGATCGCCGGCTCATACCGCGCCAGCCGCGACAGCGACCCGGTGTACGTGTCCGTGCCGTCGCAGTGCATCTCGCCGTAGGTCAGCACACTCACCTTCCGCGGCCGCCCCGACACGTCGGCCACACGCACATCCCAGACCTCGACCGGGTCCCGCCCGGCGGGCACATACAGCCGCCAGGTGACTTTCAGATCCAGCGTCTGGTTTTCGATGATGTGGTAGCACAATCCCGAGCCGCAGCGATAACTTTGATATGGCCGATACGTCGGCCAGAAGCCGACGGAGAAGTACTGGCCGCTTGCGTCGTCGCGGACGTAGACAATCCGCTCAGCCTTGAGCACGTTGTTGGTGAAATAGCCCTTGTCGTGACGCTTGAGATGCTTGCCGGCCCCGCAGGCGAGCTGGTCGATCATGGTGAAGTAAGCGTCGTTGAAGAGCATGTTGTGAAACGGCCGGGCCGGCTCGGGCGTATCGAGCCAGCACTCGCGTCCATCAGCGGAGAAGGTGTATGGCATGGTGGGGCGGGGCAGGCAAAGGGGGTTGGAATACGGAGAACCGTCAGTGCGTGCGTGCGGAGCCGTCAGCGGCTTCGATGATCAGTAACCAGTCGCGGATCTCCGGGGCGATCATCGAGCCGCGCCCGCTGGTCACGACCGCGTTCGGACCGTCACAGTGTAATGGCCCCAGGTCGACCTCGTCGCCGGTTTCAGGATGAACCAGCAGGCTGCGGTAGGCCACGTCGGGTTCCAGATGTCGCCACGTCCACGGCTTGTTCCAGAAGGCGTCTGGATCGAGGTAGGCGATGCGGACCTGTCGCGGGATGCCAGCCGTAGGCACGCGCGGCGTGAGCCAGTCGGTGCGCGGCTGGAACGCCTGCCAGCGATATCGCCGCAGCACGCGGCCACTGACCGCCACGTGCGCCGCACCGGGTTGGCAGCTCGCCTCGCGCCAGGGCTTCAAGCCGCCCCATTGCGCACCGTGCGGCGAAACATACGGGGCCTCATCTTCCCCCTGCATCTGCCACAGCCCGTTGACGCCGTAGGTGTACCCGGCCGCGCCGGCCAGGAAGCTCGACCAGACACTGGCACGCTGAATGTCCGGTCCGCACGTACCCATGATGTTCTCGTAGTTCAGTTCGCTCACGACCACGGGCATCACCGGGTCCAGGCCGCGCACCTCCCGCAGGCGGTTGACGGCATTGGCCACGCTGCCGAAGCCCGTGTGCCCCGCCTGGAGCATGTCGAAGTCCAGCAGGCTCGCATCTTCGATCTGGTAGCGGCCCACGTGCGTCGGGTGGATGGTCATAGGCCGATCGTAGGCTCCGCGGTTGACCTGGCGAACGTACGCGGCGATCTGTGTCCAGCCGCGGCGAAGTTCCTGGCGATCGTGCTCGAAGGTCGACGACAGGTACCAGGGCATTTCACCCTCACCGGCCAGACAGAACACCACCGGATAGGCGCTGTACCGCGCCAGCAGGTAGCGCCAGTATTGCCGCATCTTCAGCGGTCCCATCATCAGCAGGTAGTAGCCCCAGCAGGCGAAGAGACACGGGACCAGACCCACTGCGACAAGCTTCTCGATGCGGCGATCCGCGGCCTCGAAATACGAGGGGTTCAGACGCCCGTAGGCGCCGGTCCACGGATAGCCCGTCTCGCCTGCGCCGCGCGGATCACCCAATGCCATGTCCGGGTGCAGACCAGTGGTAAGCTGAATCAGCGTGAAGCCCTGCTGCACACGTCGGGTCACCAGCTCGTCAAAGCCCGCGTCGTCCAGCCGGCTGCACAGCGCCATCCACCAGGTATCGCCCAGCCAGAAAAAGGGGGAACCGTCGGCATGTTCGAAATGGCGGCGACTGGCGCTGACCCCCAGCGGTCCGCGGCGAAGCAGGAGATTGGGTTCGTCGTTTGACGGCGTGACGGTGAAATTACCTTGCCTGCCGTGAAGCCCGCTGTCGCCGACGTCGGAGCACACGGTGCGGAACTGATGGCATCCCGGGATACGTCCACTGAGTCGGACAGCCCATCGGCGTCCGCCGCTCCAGAAGGCGGGCACGCAGCGCTGCCTGCCGTCCGGCTCGGTGACGATCACATCAAGTTCGATGACGGTCGGGGGATCGGCGTGATCGGCGCTGCTTTCGAATGTGAAGGGCGCGACGTGGCTGGGAGCGAGGGTCGTCATGGCGGCGAGCATTCCATGCGGGGTGGCGATTGGCAGCCACCTTATATTCGTGACCGTCGCGGTCAAAACCGTTTGCATTCCGCTTCCCGCGGCGGTAGCTTGCGCGGCCGATTTTGAGGCTGCCGGCTGGCGCCGCCAATTGGTGCTAACGGTCGGCGGCCCCGCCCGCCCGCCTTGGAGTGCATCACCTATGAGTCAGGCAGTGATGGTCGAACGCGACATGCTCGTGACCCTCGGTCCGCAGGCGCAGGTGGTCCCCTTGGGCCGCGATGCCGAAGCGCGACCGGTCGAAGTGGTGGACCAGGCCGGGGCGGCAACTGCACCCTTTGCAGGTCCGGTTGTGTTCCGTCTGCCCCTCGTGCTGCCCAAGGCAGGGCGCTTGCAGAGCTGCGAGGCCACCCTGACCACAAGCCACGCCGGCCGCGTTGACTTCGCCGGTGCGGCCGGGCATGACGTTGCGGCCGGACGCGGGCATAGCGTGACGTTGGACATCGGCGACAAGGCGGTGACCGGGAGCGACTTCGTGATTGAAGAGCTGCCCTTCGCCGATTTCGCCCAGTTCGACCTCGCGGTGACCGTCGACGCCCCCGCCGGCCAGATCGCGCGACTGACGCTCAAGGCTGTCATCCACTACCGCCTGCCCGAAGAAAGCGCGGCCGACTACCTCAACTACATCATGACCCAGGCGTGATTCCCAGGCGGGATGATCGTCGAGTGGCCTCGGTCCATTCGGTTTCCTGACGTGGCGGGCAAGCCCGCCCGCTAAATCAAACCCCAGCCTCCAGACCCTAGACTCCACCATGCCCACCACATCAGACGCCGAGCTCGCCACCAAACTCGCAGCCAGCCGCGACTGGTCCCACTTCGGCCGCTTCGACGACGACCGCGACGAATTCGTCGTCACCACGCCGACTCCGCCGCTGCCCTGGGACAACTACATCTTCAACGACCGCTATCTCTCCGTGGTCGACCACCTCGGCCGCGGCTGGTCCAAGCTCCACACCCGCGAAGGCTATGTGACGTTCCTCTGGAACCTCACTGCCATGTACGAACGCGAAGACAACCGCTACGTCTACCTCCGCGACGACGAGAGCGGCAAAGCCTGGTCGCTTGGCCCGTTCCCCATGCCCGGGGCTGAGCAGTTCGAATGCGCCCACGGCCTGGGCTACACCGAAATCCGCTCCAACACCGACGGCATCCGCGCCGCCCTGCGCATCACCGTCCCCATGGGCCAGGACCCCGTCGAGCTGTGGCAGGTCACCGTCTCCAACGAATCGGGCCGGCCACGGAAAATCAACGTCTTCACCTATGGCCGCGTCTCCCTGCGCGGCGCGGCGACGCATGGCTACATCCACTTCTGCCAGGCCGCCTGGCGCGACGACATCAAAGCCCTCTACTTCCAGAACAACGCCCCCGGCCTGCCGCACCCGCGCTACAAGGCCTTCCAGGCGGCCGACTTTACACCCGATTCCTTCGCCTGCTCGAAGGGCGGATTCACCGGCCCATACCGCGGCCTGCACAACCCGCTGGCGCTGGAGACCGGCTCGCTGCCCAACGCCCCGGCAAGCCGCGAACCCATGGCAGCGTGCTTCCATAAAGCGCTCACGCTCAAGGCCGGCGCATCGCAGACGCTGAGCCTGCTGGCCGGCATCGTCGGCTCACCCGAAGAAGCGGGGCGGTTCATCGCTCAATACCTCAAGGCCGACGGGCCGAAGCAAGTCGAGAAGGGCGTCAGCGAACAGGCCGCCCGCATGCTCGCCTCCCCACGCATCCAGACGCCCGATGCCAAGCTCGACCGCCTCGTCAACGTCTGGACCAAGCAGCAGGTCGCCCTCGGCGCCGGCTGGGGACGCTGGGGCTGGCGCGGCTACCGCGACCTCGTCCAGCAGACCCACGGGGCCAACTATTTCGACCTGCCCCGCGTCAAGGCCAATCTCAGCGAGTCCATGACCTGGCAGATGCGAGACGGCTTCTGCGTCCGCGGCTGGGCCCCCTTCAGCCCCAAACGCTATGCCGACAGCGCCTTGTGGCTCTGCTACACCGCCAACGACTACGTCAAGGAGTCCGGCGACCGCGACTACATGCACCGCATCCTGCCCTACCGCGACGGCGGCGTCGGACCGGTCTGGGAGCACCTGATGCGCGGCTGCCACAAGGCCTTCACCGACACCGGCCCGCACGGCCTGCCCCTGATCCACCAGGGCGACTGGAACGATTCGCTCTCCATGGTCGGCGAGAAGGGCATCGGTGAAAGCACGTGGATCGCCATGGCCCTCTGCTGGTCGCTGCTTGAGCTGCGCGAGCTGTTCGCCGCCTGCGGCCTCGATGAACAGGCCGCCACCGTCATGCAGTGGCACAAGACCATGGCCGACCGCGTCAACCAGCACGCGTGGGACGGCGGCTGGTATGTCCGCGGCTTCTGCGACAACGGCCATGCGTTCGGCTCGGCGAAGAACACCGAGGGCCGCATCTATCTCAACAGCCAGTCGTGGGCCATCCTCGGCGAGGTTGTGTCCGACGCGCGGCGGCAGACGATCATCGACGCGATGGAGAAGCACCTGCGCGTGCCCTATGGCTACCTGACGCTCGCGCCGGCCTACACGACGTTCGACTCCAACATCGGCCGCATCACCGGCATGCCGCCCGGCACCGGCGAAAACGCGGCCGTCTATGTCCACGCCAACGCCTTCATGTATGCCGCGCTGCTCAAGCTCCGCCAGGCCGACCGCGCCCTCGAACTGATGCAGACCATCCATCCCTGCAACAGCGTCAACCCCACAGAAAACAGCGGCGCCACGCCCTATGTGCTGCCCAACAGCTACTACGGCCCCGGGTACTTCAAGCCCGGCCGTATCGAAGGCACGTGGGTCACCGGCTCGGCCGGCTGGTACATGCACCAGACCGTCGAGCACATGTGCGGCATCCACCGCATGCACGACGGCCTGAAGATCGACCCCTGCCTGCCGACAGCGTGGGACCACGTCAAGGTCCACCGCGTCTACCGCGGCCAGGTGTTCGACTTCGACATCCGCCGCGACAAGGCGGCCAAGGGCGTGAGCGTCACCCTCGACGGCAGAAAGCTGGCCGAGCCGTTCATCCCCGTGGCCCTCAGCGCCGCGAAAGGCGCCACCGGCACCGGCCACAAGGTGGAAGTCCGTGTCGGTTCCTGAGCATGTCTGCGGATTTGGGGCGGCTGTGGTGTCACCATGACCCTATGCACAGACAGGCCGACCCGTGATGCGGCGACGCCCCTCAGTGTCGGACCCGCGCCGCTGTCGCGCCTGATCGTGCTGACGGTGCTTCAGTCGATGCTGGTCGTGTTCATCACCCGCGGCGTCTATTTCTTCACCGAGCAGCACTTCGGCTTCACCCGCGGGCAGAACCTGCTGCTGGCGGTGTGTCACGGCACGATCTACACCATCGGCGGACTTCTGAGCCATCGCATCGCGTCCATGGCGGACGAGCGCACCGTCCTGCGCTGCGTGACGCTGAGCTTGAGTATTTCAGCGCTGATCCCCGCCCTCTGGCCGCGCCCGGCCGTGGTGATCGTCTGTTACGTGGTCATGTCGCTGGTGTCCGGCTCCATGTGGGCCCTGATGCAGAGTTATGTCTCCGCCGGCCGCTCGACCCGCAACGCCTCGCGGGCCATCGGCCTGTTCAACATCACCTGGGCGGCCATGGTGCCCTTGAGCGTCGCCAGCGTCGGCCCGCTGCTGGCTCTGGAAGCGCTGCCCGGTTGGCCGCAGCTTCTGCCGCCGCTGATGTTCGCCCTGCCCGCGGTCGCCGGTTTCGTCGCGCTCTGGCTGGCACGGCCGCTGCCCCTGCGGCCGGCCTATCTGCCCGACGACCACCCGGATAGGCTGCCCGCCGCCCTGACGCAGCGCTACGCGGCCCTCCTCCTGTCGAGCCGGGCTGTCATGTTCGTCGGTTGCGCCGTCATCTTCATCCTCGTGCCGCAGGTGCCCGTGATCTTCAAGCAGCGCTTCGACCTGCCCGTGCAACTCGCCTCACCCCTGGCAGCCCTGCTCGATCTGGCCCGCTGGCTGGCGTACGCGCTGTTCATGGCCACGATGTTCTGGCATGGACGGCCGAGCGTGCTGATCTTCGCGATGGTCGCCCTGCCCGTCGGCCTGCTGGCGGCCCTGCTGGGCCAGCACTGGACCATTGTGGCAGTCGGCGAACTGCTCTGCGGCGCGGGCGTGGGCGTCGCGGGAGCGGTCGCGATCTACTACGCCATGCAACTGAAGAACGCGGCCGTCCAGGCCGGCGGCTACCACGAAGCGGTGATCGGCCTGGGCTTCGCCTTCGGCCCGCTGGCGGGCCTCTTCGGCCTGGCGCTGCACGACGCCGTCGGCCAACCGATGCTCGCCGACGCCATCGGCGTCAGCCCCGTCATCCTTGTCGGCCTGCTCGCCGGCCTGTACCCCCTGCGCCGCATTCTGCTGCGACGGACTTGATGCTGCATTGATCTGAGGCGATGCTTCGCTCTGTCGCCGAGGCGCGTCGGGATAGCGGCTTTCATAGAATGTCGCCATGAAACAGCACGATTTTCACGCCACGACAATTCTGTGCGTTCGCCGCGACGGCCGCGCGGCCATGGCCGGTGATGGACAGGTCACACTCGATCGCGTGGTGGCCAAGGCCGACGCGGTGAAAGTCCGCAAGCTTGAGCAGGGCGGGGCCGACAACGCCGGCGTGCTCGTCGGCTTCGCCGGCTCCGCGGCCGATGCCTTTGCATTGCTCGAGCGCTTCGAGGCCCGCCTCAAGGATTCACCAGCCAACATCAAGAAGGCGGCGATCGAACTGGCCAAGCAGTGGCGCACCGATCGCGTGCTGCGCCGGCTCGAAAGCCTGCTGATCGTGGCCGACCGGGCGTGCGGGTTGATTGTCTCAGGCAGCGGCGACGTGATCGAGCCGACCGACGGCATTCTGGGCATCGGCTCCGGGGGCGCGTACGCCGTCGCTGCCGCCCGCGCCCTGGTGCGCCACAGCAGCCTCACGCCGGCCGAGATTGTCCGCGAATCCATGCGCGTCGCCGGGGAGCTGTGCATCTACACCAACGAGCATCTGAGCGTGCTGGAGCTGTGAGGCACGCGGAGTTGCCAGCGTCCTTCAGCTCAAAGAATCTCTCTGACACCTTGGCATGGATGACGGGTGGGATGCCCATCCCGCCGATGCAGGTGGCCGCTTCCTTACCGTCGCGGCTCGTCGCGGGTGTGGAGGGCATCGTCCGGACAATAATCATCTCGGCGGTTTCTTCTCCGTGGCCTCCGTGTCTCCGTGGTGAACTCTTTCCCGGCGCTCACGCCAGGGCGAGGAAGAGGGCGAACATGGCGAACCAGACGACGGCCAAGAAGTGCCAGTAGGCGGCGAGGCAGCGCACGGGGGCGTGGTGTTCGTGGTCGTACCGGCGTCGCCAGGCGTGGTGACCGATGACGGCCATGGGAATCAGACCGCCGATCACGTGCAGAGCGTGCAGCAGCACCAGCATGAACAGCATGCCGTAAAGATGCATGTGTTCCTGCAGCAGCGACTCGTGGGTGCGCAGCAGTGTGGTCATCGCCGGTGTCTGCACGGCGATGAACAGGGCGGCCAGGGCGAGCGTGGCGAGCATGGAGAGGCGGAAGTGATTGAGCTTCTCGCGGCGGACGCAGACCAGGGCGTGCTGAAGTGTGATGCTGCTGACGAGAATGATGATGGTGCTGATCCACAGTGCGGCCGGCAGTTCGATTGCGCCGGTTGGTGGGCTGAGGCGGCCCTGGATGCGGATAACGGCATAGGCGAGCATGGCCGCGAGAAACAGCACGGTCAGGGCGGCCAGGAACAGGGCCATGCCGACGGCGGCGGTGCGCGGCGGGTTGTGGATGTACCGGTCGTCCATAGCGTGTCAATGGTTGGGCGAAGCCGGCTCGACTGGTGCGGCCGGCACGGCGGGCGGGCCGGGGGAGGTGGCGGCCTGGTACGCGGCGCGGACCTTCGGCTCGTTCTGGGCCGTGTCCATGATCGAGATGCCGATGAACAGGATCACGAACAGGAAGGCGCACACGAGCACGACGCTGTAGAACATGCTGTCGTAGCGCAGGTGCATGAAGTAGAGGCAGACGAACGCGGCCTTGACCAGGGCGATGCCAAGGGCGATCCAGATGTTCAGCGACCCCAGATCGACCCACGTGGCGGCGACGGTGGCGAAGGTCAGCAGCAGCAGCAGGGCGAAGACGCCGGCCAGCACGCGCAGCGGCACGGCATGCGGCTGATGGTCATGATGCGCCTGACTGGCGGCGGTGCTGGTTGCGGCGGTCATCGTAAGGCCTCCGGAGCGGGCGTGGGCGGCGTCAGTGGATCAGATAGAGCAGAGGGAACAGGAAGATCCAGATCAGATCGACCAGGTGCCAGTACAGGCCGACCAGGTCTACAGGCGTGAAATACGCGGGGCTGAATACGCCGCGGGCGGACTTCACGGCGATCCACAGCAGCAGTCCCAGGCCGATGATGACGTGCAGCGTGTGCAGGCCGGTCATGAGAAAATATATCTGGAAGAACTGGTGCGTCCGCGCCTGGAGGTAGGTGGGAAGCTCTTCAAAGGCCACATGACGGGGCGCGGCCGTGTAATCGGGATCGTGTTGTCGGGCGAAACTTTCCTCCAGGCCGCCGGGTCCGGTCGGCGCGACGGGGATGAGGGAGCGCTCCGGGCCGGCAGCTTGACCTGGTGGCGCGTCCACAGTGGCGGGCGGCGCGGCCACGGGCGGCGTTGCGTCATCATCGTGTCCGTGGGCTTGCCCCTGGTACCGCGGGTGATAAAGGTTTCCCGCGCCGACCCAGAGGTTGTGGTCGTATTTCTCTGCGTATTCAAAGGTCTTGACCACCAGGAAGCCGCAGCCGCCAAGGATCGTGGCCGCCAGCAGCGTCACGAGCAGGCGGCGGGCGCCGAGCTGGGCGGCGCGGACGGCCCAGGCCATGGTGAAGCTGCTGGTGATCAGCAGGACAGTGTTGACGGCTCCGAGCTTCCAGTTCAGATGCGTGTGGGCATACTGGAAAACCTCGGGGTGGTTGCTTCGCCAGACGGCATAGGCGCAGAACAGCCCGCCGAACATCAGGATTTCGGTGGCCAGGAAGATCCACATGCCGACCTTGGCGGTGTCGAACTGCTGTCGCGGGGAGTCGAAGTGGTGCGCCAGGTGCGGCGGATGATCGTGCCCGCCATGCGAGGCCACGGGGCGGTCGGGGGACGACGAACTGGCGTGGGGCGCCTGCATCATGGGTTGGCGTGCTCCTGGTTCGCGTCCCCGGCTGTGGCGGCAGGGCCGGCCGCCGCGACCGCGGCGACGCGCTGATAGGCCTGAGCGTCGTCGGACCATTGCCAGTCGCGATAGTCGTAGGGATCGCCGGCCCGGGGTGTGACGGGAAAGTTGTCATGCGGCGGGGGCGAGGGCGTGTGCCATTCCAGGGAGTTGGATCCCCACGGGTTGCCCGGCGCGCGACGGCCGGCGAGCAGCGAGTGGATCAGGTTGAACAGCACCAAAAACATGCCCGCGCCCATGATGAACGCCCCGACGGTAGAGACCTGGTGGTAGCCGATGTACTGGTCGGGATAGGTCGCGTAGCGTCGGGGCATGCCCTGCGAGCCGGCGACGAACTGCACGAAAAACGTGGCGTTGAACCCGATGAAGGCGATGGCCGCGGCCCAGCGGGCCCCGTTCTCGTGGAACATGCGGCCCGTGATTTTGGGCCACCAGTAGTAAAGGCCCGCCAGGAAGCTGAAGAGCACCGTGCCCATCATCACATAGTGGAAGTGGGCGACGATGAAGTAAGTGTCGTGCAGGTGGATGTCGGTGGCCAGCGACCCGAGGAACATGCCGGTCAGCCCGCCGACGGTGAAGAGACAGATGGCATAGAGGGCGTAACACATCGGCGTGTTGAGGTGAATTTCGCCCTTGTACATCGTGGCCAGCCAGTTGAACGTCTTGATGGCCGAGGGCACGGCGACGCTGAAGGTCAGCAGGCTGAAGATGGCGTTGGCCAGCGGTGACTGGCCGCTGGTGAACATGTGATGGCCCCATACCAGGAAGCTGAGGAAGGCGATGGCCAGAGATGAAAGGGCGATGAACTTGTAGCCGAAGATGTGCTTGCGGCTGAAGACGCTGATGATCTCGCTGATAACGCCCATGGCCGGCAGGACCATGATGTAGACGGCCGGATGGCTGTAGAACCAGAAGAAGTGCTGGTAGAGGACCGGGTCGCCGCCGAGAGCCGGATCGAAGATGCCGACCTGGAGCACCTTTTCAGCCGCCAGCAGCAGCAGCGTGATGCCCAGTACCGGCGTGGCGAGAATCTGGATGATCGCGGTGGCGTACAAGGCCCAGAGAAACAGGGGCATGCGGAACCAGGTCATGCCCCGCGGCCGCAGCATATGAATTGAGGCAATGAAGTTGACGCCGGTGAGGATGGACGAGAACCCGAGGATGAACGCGCCGAGTGTGGCTTCGACGACGGCGGAGTTGGCGGTGGTCGTCGAATACGGAGTGTAGAAAGTCCACCCGGTCTCCAGCCCGCCGCCGCCCCAGAACTGCTGGAGTTGCGGGAACCATGCGTTCAGTACGCCCTTGAGCAGGACGAAGACGAAGAAAAGCCCGCCGCCGTACCAGAGATAGACGCTCAGCAGGTTGAGGCGGGGGAAGGCGACGTCCTTGGCGCCGAGCATCAGAGGCAGGGCGAAGTTGCCCAGGATCGCCGGGATGGCGGGGATCACGAACAGGAAGACCATCACCGCGCCGTGCAGCGTGAACATGTGGTTGTAGAACCGCCATGCGTTCTGAGCGTCCCCCACGAACAGCGGGCTGGGGCCGAACAGCTCAAGGCGCAGGGCCAGGGCGAACAGCCCGCCGAGCAGGTAGCTGCCAAGTACCCCGACCAGATACATCACGGCGATGCGTTTGTGGTCGAGCGTCAGCACCCACGACAGGATGCCGCGCGTGTGGTTGAGATAGTGGTCGCCGGCCCGGTGGGGGGCGTGGTTGGCGGGCATGCTGGCGGCGGTCGGTGTCGAAGGCACGGAATATCAGCTCCTGCGATGGCTACGGCTGGGCGACGTCGGACGCGGCGCCTGCGGTGCCGGGTTCATCCGCGGATTCATCGTTCGTTGGGCCAGCCGGGGTGTTTTCTTCCAGCGTCTCAAGCGGCGGCGGGCCTTTGTCGCTGATGGACTTCATCCACTCGATCAGGGCGCGGATTTCGAGGTCACTGATGCGTCCCTGGTAGCTGGGCATGACGTTGTCGAAGCCCGCGTGGATGCGGGCCCCGGGGTTCAGTATCGACTCGCGGATGTAGTTTTCGTCGGCCCGCGCTCGGCTGCCGTCGCGCATGGGCATTTCGTAGCCGAAGAGGTTCTGGAATGTCGGGCCGATGCCGGCGCTGCCGTCGGCGGTATGGCACTGGGCGCAGCCCTTGCTTGTGAACAGCCGTTTACCGGCGTCGACCGGCGGCACGGTGGTGATCCACTCGGCCGCCTCCCGCACCCACTGCGCGAAGGCGGCCGGTTCGAGGACCACCACCTTCGTCCGCATCTCCGCGTGCAGCGTGCCGCAATACTCGGCGCAGTAAAGCTCGTATTCACCGGTTGCCGTCGCCTGGAACCACGCCTGGTTGAAACGATGGGGCACGGCATCCTTCTTCACGCGGAAAGCCGGAATGAAGAGGCTGTGAATCACGTCCTCGCTGGCCAGCACCAGGCGCACCGGCCGATCGCGCGGCACGACAAGTTCATTGCTCTCGGCCCCGTTGGGATAGGTGAACAGCCAGTTCCACTTCGAGGCCGTCACGTATACCTCGTATGCATAGTCTGGCGGAGTGGCCAGATCGACGTAGCCGCGGAAGCCGTAGTAGAAGATCATCAGCAGCGTCACGGCGGGGATGACCGTCCACGTCAGCTCCAGGGCGGTGGAGTGCGAAGGCGAGCGCTGGGCCTTGTGGCCGGGCCGGCGGCGGTAACGCAGGATGAAGAAGATCATCAGCGCCACCACCAGCGCCGACATGGCCACCGACACCCAGTAGATCAGGTAGAAAAGGAAATCGGTTCCCGGCGCGGAGGTTGACGCGGGGTCGGGCATCCAGAAGCGCTGTCCGATCTGGGCGAGGAAGGTGGGCATGGGCTGCGGGTCGATGTCCTGGGTGTTCACGGGTATCGATGCCGGATGATTTATCGCAGGCCCGCCTCAGGCGGCCTGCTCACGTTTTCTTCGTCGCCCCTCACGCAGCAGGGCGGTGCCGATCACGGTGGCGACCACGACCACGGTCAGCGCACCGGCCAGGCGCATCAATCCCATCGCCGCCACGCGGTAGCTGCCCAGCTCGGGATCGAACTCGAAGCACGTCAGCAGCACGCGGTCCACAGTCGAGCCGACCTTTCCCTCGGCCGCTTCGACCAGCGACAGGCGCAATGTTCGTTCGGGATATGCGATGCCGTAAAGGTAACGCGACACGCGACCTTCGGGTGTGAGAATCACGAGCACAGCCGGGTGGACGTACTGGTTCTTGATCGCGTCGTAGCGGTAGCCGAAGCCCACGGCATCGGCCACGGCCTGGCTGACGGCTTCGTCGGCCGTCAGGAAGTGCCAGCCCGCGGCTGCCTGGGCCTTGCCGAGGCTGTTGATGTAGTTGCGTTTCTTCTCGCGGGCCAGGCGCGGCGTCTCCTGCGGGTCGATGCTCAGCGAGATGATCGTGAACTGCTCGCCGGGGGTCCAGCCCATCGCCGCCACCGTTTTGGTCAGACCGTTGAGCACCAGTCCGCACAGCATCGGGCAGCCGTAGTAGCCCAGGTTCAGCACCACTGGTTTGCCCGGCAGGAGAAAGTCGTGCAGCGGCCGCTCCCGGCCGTCCTCGTCGCGCACGGGAAGATTCAACGGGACGGCGTCGCCCAGTTTCTCGGCGACGTTGACGCCTTCGAGCACGTCGGGCTGCCGGTCCGCGGGCATCGACGCCGGTCCGACGCCGCTGGCCATACCCGGCCCGCGTGGCGCCGCCGTCACGGGCAAAGCGAGCAGCGTCATGGCCAGCAGAATTGTGCGGAACGTGTACTTCATGGGTTCGTGTCGCCCGATGCGACCGCGGGCGCCGCCATTGTATGGCTCACAAACTGCATCTTCTTTCAGTGTTTCCTGTGATCTCCGCGGCGAATCACTCCTGCACGTCCTGTTCCCGCTCCACCGCATAGCCTTCGACCGTCAGGGCCATCGCCCGGTCAATCGGAATGGCCGCGACGCCTGTGGCCTGGTCAACCCACCGATAGCCTTCAAGGTTCCGCAGTTGCTGTACCTGGCCGTCCACCAGAGCCGGATTGCGCACCGCCAGCGATTTGGTCAGCCGCTCCTGTTGCTGCTGGGCATAGAACCAGGCCTCGATGCCGACGATGACCACGAACACCAGGATCGTGCCAACCACGCCAATGGTGAGGATCAGCGGCAGGTTCATGTCGCTGCCGAAAGTTCTGTCGTCGGACTCAGCCATACGCGTTGTTTCCGTGCGGGGCGGTTATCAGCCTCAGAAATTGGTGAAGGCCAGCGACTCGGCCATCCGGGGGTCGTGCGTTGGTGCCAGACTGACTGTAGCGGCGCGGCGGAGCAGGCTCGCAGCATAGAGGGACGTCACGGCCAACAGCAGACCGATCTCAATCGCGCCCAGCGTCAGATCAGGACCAAGCTCCGGCATCACCAGCCACAGCAGATCGATGTAGTGCATCGCCAGCATCCACGCCGCCCAGAGGCCCAGCAGCATCAGGCGGCGCTTGGCCCGCCGCGGCATCAGGCCCAGGAAGGGCAGCACGAAATGGCCGAAAAGCAGCAGCAGGGCGATCCACGTCCAGGCGTTGATGTCCCGGCTCACCGTCGTTGCCCCGCGGATCACGTACCAGCCGGTGGTCTCCGGCATGTTCGCGTACCAGATGAGCATGAACTGGCTGAAGGCGATGTAGGCCCAGAACACCACGAAGGCGAACAGCAGCTTGCCCAGGTCATGGTAGTGCTCGCGGTTGACACTGACCGTCAGCACGCCCTGGCCGCGCAGCCACAACAGCGCCAGGATGATGGCCGCCAGGCTTCCCACCACCGCGCCGCTGAAGTAGTACACCCCGAAGATCGTGCTGTACCAGTGTGGGTTCAGCGACATCAGCAGATCCCAGGCCGCGAACGTCACCGTCAGGCCGTAGACCACCAGCAGCGGACCGGCCCAGCGCTCCATGCGCATCGTCGCCGCGACGGGATCGGCGGCGTCGCGGGATTGTTGCAGATACCACCATGCGATCGCCGACCAGACGCCCAGGAACAACGCCCAGCGCAGCAGGAAAAAGGGGCGGTTGAGGTACGGCCGCTTCTTGAGCGTCATTGCGTCGAGCTGCTGATGCCCGTAGCCGGCGGGCGGTGCCGCGTCGGCCGCGTGCGATTCGTAGTGAGCCGCGGTCTCGGCATGCGGCTGGCTGTAGGTCACGGCCGCGCTGTCCGGCCTGGCCCAGGGGTAGATGTCGCCGCGGCCCATCGCCACGCTGGCGGCGATCGGCACAAACAGCAGGGCGAGAAGCGGTAGATTCGCTGCCATGATCTCCGCCGGGCGGCGCACGATCACCGACCAGCCGGCCCGTGTCAGATGCTGGATCAGCACGAAGAACATCGCACCCAGCGACAGGCTCAGCGCGAAGGAATAGGCGACCAGGTACGCCAGCATGAACCGTCGCAGCCCATCGGGACTCATGGCAGCCCCGATCATGGCCGCGAGCAGGCCGGCGGCCGCGGCGACCAGCAGTTTCGGCCTCAGGCCCGACGCCTGCGGCGACAACGCACTTTGGGCGCGTGGATTTGTCGACTCGGCCGGCTCAAGCTGGGGGTGGTGCTCACTGGACACGAGATTTTGTTCCCTTTGCAGACACCTTGCTTAACGGTTGCTCACTTCAGTCGGTCGCGTTGGTCCGGCGGCACATCGTCGAGCGTCGCGTGTTGCGATCGCTGCAGCGCCCGGATGTAGGCCACGATGGCCCAGCGGTCATCAACGTCAATCTGCGTCGCGTAAGCCGGCATGTTGCGGATGCCGTTGCGGATCGTGTTGTAAAGATGTCCGTCCGGGCGCTGGCGCACGTCGTCGGTGTGCAGGGACGTGGGTGGCACCCAGGCGGCATGCTGATTGTCCATCGCCCGCCGGTTGATCGGCCCGTCGCCATAGCCGTCCAGGCCGTGACAGGGGGCGCAGTAGATGTTGAACCGCTCCTGGCCGCGCAGCAGGAATTGCTGATCCGCGCGCAGGCGGGCGGGAAGGCCGTCGTGGTAACGCACCTGCCACTGCCCGGCCTCGTCGCGGACCAGGCTCAGGCCGCGGTGGTAGTGGTCGTCGAGGTCGGCCTGTCCGCGGGCGACCGTGCCGGGGACGGGCGGGCGCATGGCGCGGCCGTCGGCGAACAGCGGCGAAGCCGCCTGCGGGCCGAAACGCGGCTGCTTGCCCATATCCTGAAAAATGTGCACCCGCGGCTCGTCCCCGGGCGTCACGCGCGCCTTGGCGATCAGCACCAGCGGCACCCACGAGAGCACCACGAGGATCAGCAGCGCCGCCACCAGCCAGAACGGCGGGGGGCGCAGCATCAGCTCTTCGCGCACACGCGCGGGTGTGGGAATCGGAACGCGTTCTTGCTGGTAGTCGGACACGGTGAATCAGATTTCCGTGAGTGTGTTTGGATCAGGATCGGTCAGGTGTTGGGCACAGCCGCGGCCGCTTCGCGGTCGGGCAGGTCATTCTCGACCTGCGGTTCAAGCCCCGGGCCGCCGGGGTCGGTAACGGCTTCGACGGCCGAGGCGCCCAGCTCGCGGAGCGTGGCGGTCGTCCGGTGGTAATCGAACAGGGCGTCGTCGGCCAGCACCACGATGAAAAAGCGGTCATCGGTGGCGCGGCGGAAGCGGACGTTGCGGAACAGCGGGTTGTAGAGCATCGGCAGCTTGTTGAGGCCGAGCATGCCCAGCACCGCCGCGAAGGCCGCCAGCAGCACCGTGGTCTCGAAGATGATGGGGATGTTGGCCGCGAGACTGAAGACGGGCTTGCCGCTGATGAGGTAGGGGTAGCCCTGAAAAGCGGGTGGCACGGCCGTGAACTCGGTGGCGTTGGTCCACCAGACCAGCAGCAGGCCGCCGAAGAAACCGGCTGCGGCGCCGCCGAGCGTCAGCCAGGGCATGATCGTGCGCGGAGCGCCGATGGCCTTGTCGATGCCGTGGATGGGGAACGGGCTGTGCACATCGAAGCGAACATAGCCGGCGTCACGCATCTGCCGGGCCGCCTGGACCACGGAGGCGACATCCTCGTACTGGGCCATGAGGCCGACCAGGTCGTCGGGAGGCGCGGCGGGCGTTGGTGGATGATGCTTGTCCATCGGCATGCTCTTGTGGCATCGGTCAGTGCGTGTGCTCATGCGGCGGGTGGGCCTGGGGCATCACGGCCTTGACTTCCGCCATGGCCACCATGGGCAGGAAGCGGCAGAACAGCAGAAACAGTGTGAAGAACAGACCGAAGCTGCCGGCCAGCATGCCCAGGTCGACCCATGTGGGCTTGAACATCCCCCAACTGCTGGGCAGGAAGTCGCGGTGCAGTGAGGTCACGATGATGACGAACCGCTCGAACCACATGCCCACGTTGATGCAAAGGGCGCAGAACATGACCACCGCCAGATTGGTGCGCATCTTCTTGAACCAAAGAAGCTGCGGCACGACCACGTTGCAGGCGACCATGACCCCGAAGGCCCATGCATAGGGCCCCAGCGGACGGTTCATGAAGACGAACTGCTCATAGTGGTGGGCGCTGTACCAGGCGATGAAGAACTCGGCCGTGTAGGCGTAGGCGACGATCAGCCCGGTGCCGAGCATGATCTTGCACATGTTGTCGATGTGTCGCAGGGTGATGAAGTCCTTGAGTCCGAACCACTGGCGGGCGGGGATCGCCAGGGTGAGCACCATGGCGAACCCGCCGAAGACGGCTCCGGCCACGAAGTAGGGCGGGAAGATTGTCGTATGCCAGCCCGGAAGCTGCGAGACGGCGAAGTCGAACGACACGATGCTGTGCACGCTGAGCACCAGCGGCGTGGCCAGGGCGGCCAGCAGCAGGTAGGCCCGTTCGAAGCGGATCCAGTGACGGCTTGAGCCGGTCCAGCCGAGGGCGAAAATGCCGTAGGCGATCTGGGCTGCCCGGCCGCGGGCCCGGTCGCGCAGCGTCGCCAGGTCGGGGATCATGCCCACATACCAGAACAGGGCAGAGACCGTCGCGTAGGTGGAGACGGCAAAGACGTCCCAGAGCAGGGGGCTGCGCATCTGTGGCCACATGGCCATCTGGTTGGGGATGGGAAACAGCCAGTACGCCAGCCAGACGCGGCCGATGTGAATGGCCGGGAACAACCCGGCACACGTCACGGCGAAGATGGTCATCGCCTCGGCGAAGCGGTTGATGCTGGTGCGCCAGTTCTGGCGGAAGAGGAAGAGGATGGCTGAGATCAATGTGCCGGCGTGGCCGATGCCGACCCAGAAGACGAAGTTGGCAATATCGAAGGCCCAGGCCACCGGCTGGTTGTTGCCCCACACGCCGACGCCGGTGGTCAGCAGGTAGATGACGGTCACACCCAGGAGGCTCAGCAGGGCCAGCGAGCAGGCGAAGGCGACGTACCAGGCCCGCGGTGTCTGGCGCATGGCCAGACTGGTGACGGTGTCGGTGACGCTGGTGAAGTCGTGCTTGCCCAGGACCAGCGGGGCGCGTGACCGCGGGTCCTCGCTGGTGTTGTCCCTCGAGTGGGCGGCGGCCGGACTGGGGGCGTGCAGTGTGGTCATGATGCGTGCGTGGCGGCTTCGCCTTGAGTCGAAGTGGCAGCGGGGTTGCGCAACTTGGCCAGGTGCTTGGAGCGCGGGCGGGTGTTCAGTTCGTCGAGCACGGCATAGGCCCGCGGGCCGGCCGCGAGGCGCGAGACGCGGCTGTCGGGATCATTGAGGTCGCCGAAGACGATAGCCTGCGTGGGGCAGGCTTCCTGGCAGGCGCTGGTCACTTCGCCGTCGCGGACAAGGGCCGTATCGCGGCGGCCGTGGGCATGTTCGACGCGGGCGTGGATCTTCGCGGCGCTGATGCGCTGCGTGCAGTAGGTGCACTTCTCCATCACGCCGCGCATGCGCACCGTGACTTCCGGGTTGAACTGCAATTGCCGCAGGGGATCGATCTGCCGGGCCTGCTGCTGGTCGGGGATGCCCAGCCACGGCAGCGGCTTGCCGCGCGGATCCTGGCTGTGGAAGTCGAAGTAATTGAAACGACGGACCTTGTAGGGGCAGTTGTTGGAGCAGTACCGCGTGCCGACGCATCGGTTGTAGACCATCGTGTTGAGACCTTCGGCGTCGTGCACGGTTGCGGCGACGGGGCAGACCTGCTCGCACGGGGCGTTTTCACAGTGAACACACATCATGGGCTGGTAGACGACCTGGGCGCTTTCGAGCGCCTGGTCGAAACGTTGCGCGCTTGCCTGAGCGGCGACCTCGGCCTTGAAGTAACGGTCGATGCGCAGCCAGTGCATCTCGCGGCCGCGGATCACCTGCTCTTTGCCGACGATGGGCACGTTGTTCTCGGCCTGGCAGGCCATGACGCATGCATTGCACCCGATGCAACTGTTCATGTCGATAGCCATGCCCCAGGCATGCGGCTCATTGAAGCTGCTGGGCGGCTCGAACAATTGCAGGTGTACGTTGCCGTGTTCGTCGCGGCGGAACAGTTGCGGGTCGTCCCTGTAGTCGGCGAAGGGAGCCTCGTGAATGGTGTACCCGCCGGCGCCGGGCTGGCCGACACGTTTCTCGCGGCCCCACATGCCCACGTCGTCGAGCAGATGATGCTCCTGTGTGCACGCCAGCTTGTACCGGCCGCCGGTCGCGCTGACCGTCACCCTCGCGCCGGGGACCGTGGTCATGGCCGCGGTGGTGCGCAGCGCGTAGGTGTTGAAGCCCACGCCGCGGCCGACGCGGCCGGTGACCTCGCGGCCGTAACCCAGCGGCAGCACGAGCGTGCCCCGGGCGACGCCCGGCTGCACATATGCGGCGATTTCAAGCCGGCGCCCTGCACCATCGGGGCCGGTGACGGTGATCGCGAGCATGTGGCCGGTGTCCACGCCCAGGCGGTCGGCGTCGGCCTTGCTCAGCAGAGCGGCGTTGTCCCAGGTCAGCTTTGTCAGCGGGTCGGGCATTTCCTGCAGCCAGCCGTTGTTGGCGAAGCGCCCGTCGTACAGGGAGTAGTCGGGGACGAACAGCAGTTCGACGGCGTCATCCGCGTCCTGGCCGGTCAGTGGGCCGGTGGGCGCGGCCGCGACACGCAGCGAAGTCAGGTGCGGCGATGCGCTGTCGGCGATGAAGCCGGCTTCGAGCACGCCGCGCCACGCCGACTCAAAACCGTCTTCGCCCAGCAGCGACGCGAACGTCTGACGCACCAGCGCGTCGCCGGCGGCGGGGCGACCGTCGAGCAGCAGGCTCAGCAGTTCGATGCTGGAGCGACCTTCGAAAAGCGGCAGAATTAACGGCTGGCCGACAGTGACTGTCCCGTCCCACGCCCGCCCGTCATTCCAGGCTTCGAGGTAATTCGCTTCGGGCAGCAGCCAGTCGGCGTGCTGGGAGGTTTCATTGGCTCCGATGGTCAGATGCGCGACGACTCCATCGGCGGCGCGGACGCGGTCCATCGCGGCCGCGAAGTCCAGGTCGGCCGGCGCATCATAAGCTGGGTTGCCCCCGAGGATCAGCAGCATCCGCACCTCGCCGCGGTGCATGGCCGCCGACAAGTCGCGCAGGCTGTCGGTCATGAGCGGGGCGTCGGCGTCCGGCTCATCGATGAACTGGAGCGTCGAACCGATGCAGCCGAGCTTCTGGTTGATCGCCCAGCCCAGGGCTTGCGCGGCGGCGGGTTGGTCGAAGCCGACGGTGAGCAGGGCACGGCGACCATGCTGCTTCAGGTCGCCCGCAAGCATGTCGAGCTTGGCGCGGGCGTCGGCGTCGAGCGGCGTGACGCTGTCGGTCGGACCGGCGTGGACGCCCAGTTGTTCGGCAACATATGCCAGGGCCGAGCCGATCAGCGACGGCCGCAGGGGCAGGCGGTGATCCGCGGCCGCGCCGGTGATGCTGAGGGCGGACTCAACGGCGTACAAGCGGTTCATGCGGCCGTCGTCGGCGGCGCGGCGGCCGGCGGCCCAGTCGCGGGCGTGCAGGAGCTGGCCGGGGTGCAGGCCCAGCGGATCGTCGCCGAAGCAGGCGATGACATCGGCCTGGTCGAAGCGGTAGATCGGCCGCGTCCGGCGGCCCAGGGCGGTCCGTGCCGCCTGCGTGGTCTGGTCGCGATGCAACGGCTCCCAGGAGGCGACCCGGGCCTGCGGACAGCGGGCGGCTAGCTGTGCTTTGAGTCGCTGGAAGGTCGGGCCGTCGTCGGCCGTCGTGAGAATCGCCAAGCCCCGGCCGCCTTGCGGGGTGATGGCGGCGAAATGCTCGGCCGCGAAGCGATCGAAGGCCGCCCAGTCGGCGCGGATCAGTCGTTTGCCTTCGCGACGCATCACGGAGCGCAGGCGATCGGGATCATAGAGACTGAGGATGCTGGCCTGGGCGAAGGCGTCGGTGGCGCCGCGGTTGATCGGGTGCAGGTCATTGCCCTCGATCTTTATGGGCCGGCCGTCGTAGCTGCGGGCCAGCAGACCCGCGGCCGCGCCGCCGAGGGACATCATCGTGGCGTAGTGCAGCGGCACGCCGGGCGTCGCGCCTTCCGGTTGTGCGGCATGGGGGCGGATCTGTTCTTTGGGCCAGCGGCGGCAGCCGGTGAACGTCAGACCCGCCAGGGCCATCGACGCGCTCATGATCTTCATGAAGCCGCGCCGCGACATGCCTGTGATTTCCCCGGGGTCATAGTCGGCGAACTCGGCGGCCGTCAGGGCCTCGAGCTCGGCGCGGACCTCGGCCGATTCCGCCAGCTCGCGCAGGCTTCGCCAGTACTGTCGGCCTTCGAGATGTTCGCTTATCGGTGGCACGTGGAGCAGCTCGTCATGTAGGCCTGGTCATGGATGCCGTAGCGGGTCTTGAGCTCCGCGCCCAGTTCCTCCTGGGGGCGGCCGGTGTCCGCCAGGGCGCTGAAGGTCATGTTGGTCACCTGGTCGCGCGGGCGCAGATGCTTTTCCGGAGCGCGGTGGCAGTCAAGGCACCAGGCCATGCTCAGTGGTTCGGCCTGCTGGACAACCTCCATTTTGTCCACGCGGCCATGGCAGGTGGCACAGCCGATGCCCTGGCTCACGTGGGCGGCATGGTTGAAGTAGACGTAGTCGGGCAGGTCGTGGACCTTGACCCAGTCGATGGGCTTGCCGGTGGCATGGCTTTCGCGCACGGCCGCGAGGGTCGAGACGTCGGCGGAGATCGCCGCGTGGCAGTTCATGCACGTCTGCGTGGAAGGAATGGCGGCGAAGGCGGCGTTCTCGACGGTGCTGTGGCAGTAGCGGCAGTCCATGCCCAGTTCACCGACGTGCAGGGCATGACTGAAGGGCACGGGCTGCTGCGGCGCATAGCCCACGGCGAGCGTCTGCGGCGACGCGCCCATGCCGATGAGCACGGGCAGATAGGTTGCCGCGCCCACGACAAGAATCAACGCGGCCGGGAACAGATAGTTGGCCGCAGGCGGGAAGACGAACTGGCTCTTGCTGGCGGAAATCGTCAAACCTACCGATTTGTATTGTGCTGGCTGGCGAGCGTCTCGCGGCGCGACCGTGTGCGTGCCGTGATCGACCACGTGCCGTTGTCTGCATCGTTCCGCGTGTCGCCCCGTCGCGGGCTGGACATTATGGAGTTTTGCTCGCGGAAAGCAAACGTGCGCGCATGCCGAAACGCCCGCATTGCGGATGGATCAAAAGACTGTACCCCGCATACCAGCGCGCACAATCAACTTCGCGAGAGCGATACCGCGTGGCGGCTTAACGCGGATGGCGGAACACTGAAGAATCGTCTTCAGCACCCACAGGTGTCGTCATCGCCGCGCCTGTCGGCCAAAGCGTCAGATAGAGCACGAAGGCGAACAGGCCGGGGATCAGGTCCGGCAGCAGAGTTCCGCTGACGAAGCATCCGACCAGGCTGATCAGACCGGCCGATTCGATCGACGCCCAGACGATCGTCATGCCAGCCAGATAGCGGCCAGGCTCGACGGTGCGACCCTGCCAGTAGTCCCTGAAAAGCCTCTCCCGAACGAAAAAAGCGAGCGGAATCGACAAACCCGTCCACAGAATTGTGAAGATGAACCACTTGTGCGCCAGATCCGGCTGGGGCGTGATCGTGATGAAGATGGGCAGCGCGACAGCCGCCAGAAACACCAGGAAGGGAATCACAAGCATGGCCGCCCACAGTCGCCAGGCGATGCGCAGTGCGCCGCGGGGCGTCAATGGGGCGATGGTCGCAACGGAAGCCGGTGTGCTGGACATGAGAGGCTCCATGGTGCGGTCTGGTCAGGCTTTTGAACAAAAGACCGTGCCAGACCTGGTTCTTGACACAGATGCCGCACCCACGGGGCGAATGCCCCTGGCCTGGTGGGTAGCGAGCAGCCTGAACGTGAACAGCACAAGAAGGCCGTGACTGCCGCGTATCGCCGCCCACAAGGCGTGGGTGTTTCCGATAAGTAGTCTGCAATGTGAAGGGGTGGGGGTCAAGTCTTTTTATTCTGCCGGCCGCATGTCGGCCCACCCGGTGGGAGTGTGTCAGGCGGCGATGAGGTGGAAGGCAGGAATCTGATAACACATATCTGCGAATCTTGGCGGCGACGGCCCATCGCCTGATGCCGAGGCGCGCCACCGCAGAGAAGTGGTAAACGCCTGCGCCCTTTGAACCGATGTCAGTGACATCCGCCGCCCGTGGCGGCAGGCAAGGCGCATCACAGGATTCAGACCATGCCCACGGTTCTGCTGGTAGACGACGAAATCCACCTGACGACGATGGTCGCGTCCCGCCTTCAGCGGGCGGGGGCGACGGTGCTGACGGCCGATAACGGCCGCGAGGCGCTCGACCTCGTGCGGCAGCAGTCGGTGGACCTGATCATCACCGACTACCAGATGCCCGAGATGGACGGCTTCGCGCTCTGCCAGGCGCTGCACGACGATCCCGGGACGACTCACATTCCCGTCATCATGCTCACCGGCCGGGGCCACAAGCTGCGGCCTGAGGAAGTGGCCCGCACGAGCATCCGCCAACTGATGGAAAAACCTTTCGCGATGCGCGAGCTGCTGGCGGCGGCAGGTGAAATTGTCGAACTCAATGCCCAGGCGGCGTGACGCGCCGCCGGCGTCCACAAAGGCACCCGATACAGAGGAATCGCCGATGGCCCGCGCTGTGAACGATGAAGCGTTCAACGCCCTGGCGCAGCGTTGCAGCACGCTGGGCCTGCACCTCTGGCCGACGGATGAAACAGGCCGGCCCGTGGGCCAGCCCCAGGGACCGGCCGCGGAGCACCCCATCATCAGCCATCCCGTGTTGACGCGACGCCTTTCGGCCGCCATCGAACAGTTCTACGGGCACGACGGTGCCGCGGCGCAGCAGCCGGTGCCGCTGGATGAGCACGTCTGGCTGCTGGCGGCGCCCGATGGCCGCCCACGCGGCCGCGGCGTGGCGGCGTGGGCGCTGGCGATGCCGGCTGACGCACTCGAAGGCGCGTTTTTGCGCGGCCTGTGCGCGGAGACAGGATCCGATGTGTCGGTGCTGGAGACGCTTCGGCCGCATCTGCCCGGCGGCCCGGTGAATGCCGGCCACCTGGCCGCCGCGCTGCGCTGGGCCGCGGCCGACCTGACACACCAGAGCCGCCAGCACATCGCCATCGAGCAGTTCGGTGACAAGCTCAGCCGTTCTTACGAGCAGATCACGCTGCTCTACCGCTTCGCCCGTCTGATGAACGCCACCAACGACGCTCGACAGGGCATGCAGATGCTCTGCGATCAGTTTCGAGCCGTCATGGAAATGGGCTGGGTCGTCATCGCCTTCGTGCCCGATCCGGCCATTCCCGACCTGGACGACGCGATATTCCTGGCCGGCGACCTGCCGTGCGAGCGGTCGCGATTCGAGCAGCTTGTCCGCGTGTATCTTCGCGGCTCGCACACCAATGACTGGACGCGCGTGCTCAACCCGGAGAAGGACGAACTGGCCGGGGTTGCCCGACGTGAGATCGCGGCCGAGCCGATCACGCATGACGGACGCGTTGTCGGCGTCATGCTGGCGGCCAATGCGCCTGGACCGCAAAGCGACGTCGACAGCGAACTGACGCAATTCCTGGACGCCGCGGCCGACTACCTGGGCGTGTTTCACGAGAACCTGGCGAGGTTCGAGGAGCAGCGGGTGATGTTCTTGGGGACGCTCCAGGCACTGACAGCCGCGATCGACGCCAAGGACCGCTACACCTGCGGCCACACGGAGCGCGTGGCGATGCTGTCGGCCCAGTTGGCCGAGGCGCTGGGCATGTCGGCCCAGGAGGTCGAGCAGGTGCGCATCGCGGGTTTGGTGCACGATGTGGGCAAGATCGGCGTGCCCGAGGCGGTGCTGTGCAAGCCCGGCCGACTGAGCGACGAGGAGTTCGAGCAGATCAAGCGGCATCCGACCATCGGCTACAACATTCTCAAGGACATCCCGCCGCTGGAGCCGATGCTGCCGGGCGTGCTCTATCACCACGAACGCTGGGACGGGCGTGGGTATCCGGAAGGCCTTGCGGGTGAGGACATTCCCCTGCTGGGCCGCATCATCGCCTGTGCCGACACCTTCGACGCAATGCGCTCGACGCGTTCTTATCGGTCCGCCCGCACGTCGACGGAAACACTGGTCGAGATGAACCGCTGCGCCGGCAGCCAGTTCGACCCGCGGTTGATCCCCGTCTTCGTGAAGCTGGACTTCACCACCTACGACCGCATGGTGGAGCGGCACGAACAACGGGTCAGCTTCGCGGCCTGAACAACCGGATTGGTTTACCCAGCTTCAACTCCCGGCCGATCTGGCCGATAGCTCTTCCATGAAGGCGCCGGGGAAGCTACGCGCGCTGGCCGCGCCGGGGCGGTGGGCGATGGGAGGCTTGCGACAATGACCAGGTCGTCGCTGATGCAGCTTGTTCACCCGGGCGCGACCCCCGCCGGCCGTATCGGACTCGCGCTGGCGGGCTGGCTGGTGGTGGGCCTCGCCGCCGCGGGCGCCGGCGCTGCCGGTGCCTGGTGGTGGATGGGCCTGGAAGTGGCCGCACCGTCTGACAGCGGGTCGATGCTGAGCCTGCTCCTGGTCGGCTTGGGTGCGATCGGACCGGCCCTGGCGGTGTGGGCGATCACCGGGCGCATTGTCGCCGGGCGCATGACGGGCCTGAGCGTGCTGCTTGAAGCGCTGCGCTCGGTCCAGCAGGGGCGCGACGCGGCTGAAGACCTGAAACTCGATCCCTCCTACGGACCGGAAGCGGAGTTGTGGAACCGCCTGATCGACGAGCGCGAGGCCGCGCGGCGGGCGCAGGTGCAGCAGCAGACGCAGCAGGCGCATCAGGATCGGCGGCGAGGCGGTGGCGGCCGGCTCGACGAACTGTGCGACAGCCTGGCCACCGGCCTGGTGCTGCTGGACGATCAGGGAAATGTGACCTACTGCAACGGCGCGGCCGCGGTGCTGCTGGGCACGCGGCGTGACGATCTGCTGGGCACGCCGGTGTCACAGCGGATGGATGATCCGCGCCTGCTGGAAGGTCTGCAGGGAGCGCTGGACAAGACGCTGCGCCGCCGCACGACCGTCGAAGTCGATCGAGGCCAGCAGGAGCGCGGCGGCGTGCTGCGCTTCACGGTGCGACCGGCCCGGGAAAGCGACGCCGCACGAGCCGTGATGATCATCGAGGACATCACGCAGCAGCGCGTGGCCGAGCGCGCGCGGTATGCGTTTGTCGCCCACGCGACGCACGAGCTGCGCACGCCGCTGACCAACATCCGCCTGTATGTCGAGAGCCTGGTCGATGAGCCGGACGCCGCCCCGGCCGAGCGCGGCCAGCGGCTGAACGTCATCAATCAGGAAGTACGCCGCCTGGAGAACCTGGTGGGCGACATGCTCTCGGTGGCGGAAATTGAATCGGGCGCGATGCGGGCCGACCGCGACGACGTGCCCATGGCCGCGCTCTTCGAGAGTCTGCAGAACGACTACCGCCAGCAGGCGGCCGACAAGAGCATCGCGATGCACTTCGATCTGCCCCCGAAACTGCCCACGCTTCAGGGCGATCGCGCCAAGCTGGTGCAGGCCCTGCACAACCTGGTGGGCAACGCGCTCAAGTACACGCCGGAAGGCGGCGAGGTGCGCGTCAAGGCCGAGTGGGACAACGGCCAGCTTGTCATCGATGTGGCCGACTCGGGCATCGGCATCGGCGAGCAGGACATGGCGAACCTGTTCCAGAAGTTCTATCGCGCCCGCGACGAGCGGGTGAGCAAGATCATCGGGTCGGGACTGGGCCTGGCCCTGTCGCGCGAGATCATCCGCCTGCACGGCGGGGAGATCACGGTGCAGTCGCAGTTGAACAAGGGCAGCACATTCACGGTGAATCTGCCGGCCCCGGCGCAGGCGGCTTGAGGCGGTTCGAACGACATGCGCCTGCATTGACACGGTTGAAGCCATGCATATTCACGAGCAGCAGCAGGGAGCGGTGGCGGTCCTGAAGCCCGACGGGCCGATCAGCGGTGACGACGGCAAGGTGCTGCGCGAGCGCGCCAGCCGCGCGGCCGAGCAGAACATGGGACGCATTGTGTTGGACATGTCGGCCGTGCCTTTCGTGGACAGCGCGGGGCTGGAGGCGCTGTACGACGTCGGCCAGTCGCAGGGCGAATCGGGACGCGTGCTGTGCCTGGTGGCGGCCAACGCGACGCTGCGCGAGGTTTTCGAGCTGACGGGCATGGCGGCGCAGTACGAGTATTTCGAGGACGTGCAGGGCGCCATCAGGAGCTTCCTGTGAGCGAAAATGCCGGCAAATTGCGGATCGGCGACCTGCTGCTGGAAAAGCAGCTTGTCAATGAGCAGCAACTGCGCCAGGCTCTGGCTGAACAGGCCGGCAGCGGCAAGATGCTCGGCGAAGTGTTCGTCGAGCTGGGCCTCGTGCAGCCGGGCGTGCTGGTCAAGACGCTGGGCCAGCGCCTGGGCGTGCCGGCCGTGGTGCTGCGCCACGGGCTGATCGATCCGGCCCTGCTGCCGCTGATCGGCGCCGAGGAGGCCGAGAAGCTCGGCGTCATTCCGATGTTCAAGGTCCACGGCGAACTGACCGTGGCCATGGCCGAGCCGCAGTCGCTGCCGACGATCGACCGCCTCAAGGCCCTGTCGAACTGCCGCATCCGCCCGGTGCTGGCGCTCAAGAGCAACATCATCGAGTACGTGCGCAAGTACGCCGGCGGCGACGTCGATGTCGACGCGTTCCTCACCTCGCTGGCCGAGTCGGATGTCGAGGTCATAGAGCGGGAAGAGGTCGAGGAGATCTCGGCCACCAACCTCGACCGGATGGTGGAGGGCAGCCCGATCATCAACCTGGTGAACGTGGCGATGCTCTCGGCCGTGCGCGATGGGGCCAGCGACATCCACATCGAGCCGGATCATAAAGGCACGCGCATCCGCTACCGCATCGACGGCATGCTGCGCGACCTGATGAAGCCGCCGGCCGGCATGCACGCGGCCATCACCGCGCGCATGAAGGTCATCGGCAAGATGGACATCGCCGAGAAGCGCCTGCCGCAGGAGGGCCGCGTGCGCATCGTCGCCGAGGGTCGGCAGATCGACCTGCGCGTCTCGAGCATGCCGACGCTGCTGGGCGAGAAGATCGTGGTGCGCGTGCTGGACAAAGGCAATCTGCGCGTACGCATGGAAGACCTGGGAATGCGAGCCGAGGCGCTGACGTCGTTGCGGCACATGCTCGACAAGCCGCACGGGCTGGTGCTGGTCACCGGCCCGACCGGCAGCGGCAAAACCACCACGCTCTACTCGGCCCTCGAACTGCTGCGCGGCACGGAGCGCAACATCGTCACCGTGGAAGATCCCGTGGAGTACCAGCTTGATCTGGTCAATCAGATCCAGGTGCACCCGGCGATCGGCATGACCTTCGCCCGCGCCCTTCGCAGCATCCTGCGCCAGGATCCGGACGTGATCATGGTCGGCGAGATCCGCGACGACGAAACGGCCAAGGTGGCGGTGCAGGCGGCCCTGACCGGGCACCTGGTGCTGGCGACGCTGCACACCAACGACGCGCCCAGTGCGGTGGCCCGCCTGCTGGACATGGGCGTCGAGTCGTACCTGCTGTCGGGCGCGCTCAACGGCGTGTGTGCCCAGCGGCTGGCGCGGACCATCTGTCCGTCGTGCGCCACCAAGTATTACCCCTCGGAGCAGGTGCTGCGCGATGCGGGCCTGAGTGACCGCGTCGGCCAGACGTTTCGCAAGGGCGACGGCTGCGCCAACTGCCACAACAGCGGCTTCCAGGGCCGCTGCGGCATCTACGAAGTGATGGAAGTCACGCCTGATCTGCGGCCCATGATCCACGGGGCGGTGGCGGCACACGAGCTTCGTCGCGCCCACATACAGCATGGCGGTCTGACACTGCGGCAGGAGGGCGTGCTGCTGGCGCTGGAGGGGCGCACGAGCCTGGAGGAAGTGCTCCGCGTCACGCAGTCTGAGGATGAGCAGTCCGCCACGGTCGCCCCCAAGCCGGCCGCCAAGGAGGAGGCGAAACAGGCCGCATGAAGCTCGCCTACCAGGCTTTCGACCGCCAGGGCCGCTCGATCAGCGACGTGATCGACGCGGCCAGTCTCGCCGAAGCGACCGAATCGCTTCGCCGCGAAGGTCTGTTCGTGGCCCAGCTCGCCCCCGCGAGTGCGGCCGCGACGGCGACGACCATGCCGAGCAAGGGCGGCATGCGCGATCTGGCGATCTTCACCAAGCAGCTTTATGTGCTGGCCTCGACCGGTTCACCCGTGCCCGAAGCCCTGGCCGCTTTGCAGCGCCAGATGCGCAACCCCGCGTGGAAAGCCGTGCTGGCCGACATCATCGAGCGCGTCGAGGAGGGCGAGTCGCTCTCCGAGGCCATGGCCCAGCACCCCGGCTTCTTCGATGACATCTACCGCAGCCTGATCGCGGCTGGCGAAGCCAGCGGACAGCTTGTGTCGATGCTGCAACGGCTGTCGCTGCTGGTCAACAAACGCTGGCGCACGCAGAGCACGCTGCGCGGGGCGATGATCTATCCGATCGCCTTGACGGGCATCGCCGTTACGGTGCTGAATCTGGTCATGCTGTTCGTCGTGCCGCGGTTCATGGAACTGTTCGAGACGTTGGACGTCCCGCTGCCGGCCTCGACGCGGCTGCTGCTGGCCGCCAGCGAATTGTGCATGGGTTACTGGTGGGTCGGCGTGCTGGTGCTGGGCGGGGGCGGTTTCGCGGCGTGGCGGTATCTGCACACGCCGGCCGGTCAGCAATGGCGCGATGCGACCATCCTCCGCCTGCCGGTGTTCGGCAAGCTGGCCAAGGGATTTGCGGTGGCCCGCATCGCCCGCCTGCTGGGCAGCCTCGTGGAGAGCAACGTCACGCTGCTGGAGGCGCTGCAACTGACGCAGCGTGCGGCCGGCAACGTGCACTATGCCGCGCTGCTGGCCGACGCCGAACAGGCCGTCACCCAGGGCGAGCCGGTCAGCCGCACCTTCAACGACAACCCGCTGATTCCCGAGTCGTTTTACGAAGCACTGCGCAACGGCGAGCGTTCCGGCAAGATGGGTCTGCTGCTGGTCAACATCGCGGAGATGCTCGACGACGAGAACGAGACGACGCTGAAGGCGGCGCTGAGTCTGATCGAGCCGGCGATCCTCGTGGGCCTGGGCCTGCTGGTGGGCGCGGTCGCGGTGAGCATGTTCCTGCCGCTGTTCGATCTGACGGCGATGGCGTCGGGAGGAGGCGGCTGATGGCCTGGTGGGGCCCCAGGAAGATGCCGATCGGTGTGGCGTGCGACGGCCGGCGCGTGCACGCGGTGCAGTGGCGGCTGGACCGCCAGGATCTGCGCCTGCACCGGGCGGCCTCGTGGCCGCTGCGCGATGCCTCGGAACTGTGGCCGCAAGCGGAGGTCGATCATCTGGCGGCGATGCTGTGTCGACGGCGGTTCGCGGGCGGACGGCTCGTGCTGGCTGCTCCCGCGGCGATCGCCAGCGCGCATCTGCTGCTGCTGCCGGACCGCGCCTCGGGCGCGCCATTGCCGCAGCTTGCCCGGATGGAGGCGGCTGCGGCGCGCAAGTGCGGCCCCGAACAACTGACGGTGGACCTGTGGGACGTGCCCGAGCCGGCCCGTGGGGGCGAAGGCTCGCACGTTCTGGCGGTCGCGTGTGACAACGGCGCGATCGAACCGGTGCTGGCGCGGTTTGATGCGGCCGGCCTCGATGTGGTCGCGATGGACTGGGCGGCCCTGGCGCTGCAGCGGATGGCGGCGGCGCAACTGCCCGGCGGCGACGGAGCCCTGCTGCAACTGGACTGGACCGCCGGCCTGCTGGTGGTGGTGCATCGACACGTAGTGGTCTATGAGCGGCCGATACCGGAACTGGATCTGCGCCGGCTGCACGAGCAGGTGGTCAACCAGATGCACGTCAATGCGTCGCTGGCCGAATCGCTGATCGTGGGCGACGAGTCGTTGGAGGTGCTTGGGCCGGAGGCCGCATCGACAGGCGAAGGCCGCCAGCCCCGACGCGAGCTGACGACCCTGATGCTTTCGCACCTGGCGGCGGCGGTGGGCGAGTTGCGGGCGGCGTTCGCGTTTGCCACGCATCGCTATCCCGACTGCCATCTCGATAAGTTGATGGTCAGCGGGCTGGGCACGACGGTGCCGGGGCTGGCCGATTATCTGGGGTCGGAACTGAAGGTGGACGTCATGGCGGCGGGGCGGGGTGGCACTGCACCGAGCCAGGTGCTGGCGGGTGGACTGGGCTGCTGGGCGTATCCGGAGGCGCCATGGGCGGCGGGATCCGTGCGACAGGAGGCTGCGGCATGATCGGTCGCGTGAACCTCCTGCCCCCGTCGCGCATGCACCAGCGGGCCGCGGCCGCGAGGCTGCGGTGCTGGGTCGTGATGGATCTGGCGGCCGTGGTGCTGGCGGCAGCGGCGATCGGTCTGGTCCTGGCGGCCCGGCCGGCGACGGCGCCGACGCGGTCAGCCTTGGCCGACGTCGAGGCGGATATCAAGGCTGCCCGCGGCGAACTGGCGGAGCTTCAGCCGCGGCTGCGCGTCCAGCGCCGCACGCTCGAAGCCATCGAGCACGTCCGTGACCAGCCCAACTGGGCCATTCTCCTGACGCTGCTGAGCCACCTGCGCGAACAGGAGGCGGTGCTGCGGTCGGTGCGCGTGGACACAGTCAGCGGCAACGGGGTCGGCGCATCGGTGCTGGAGGCGGCGATGGCCTCGCAGCGCGGCGGGGTGCAGCGGCCGACGGCGTTCAACGTCCACATCGAAGGTCTGGCAGCCTCGCAGGCGGATGTATCGCGGGTGGTGCTGGCGTGCGAGCAGACGGGCTTGTTCACGTCGGTGAAGCTCGTCACCACGTCGGCGCAGACGCTGCTGGATCGGCCGGTGACGCGCTTCGAACTTCAGGGCCGCATCAGCGGCGGGGCCGGGATCCGGGTAGAGGGGAGGATCCAGCCGTGAGCAGCCGCGGGGCGGGCACAACCCGGCAGGTGATGGTGCGCCACGCCGGCGGCGAGGCCGCGCATGGGGTCATGCATCTGGCAGGCCTGGGCGTGGTGCTGCTGGCGGCGGCGGCGGTGCACTGGTTGGGCCTGCGGCCGCTGGCGGCTGCCCGTGCGGAGGCTGGTGAGCTGCGGGCGGCGCTGGCGTCGCAGCAGCAGGTTCTGGACACGACGCAGGACCTATTGCAGCGCGGCCGCGGGCAGGTGGAGCAACTGAGCAGGCAACTGGAGCAGGCACCGCTGCAACTCGACGACGTGTCGCATCTGAACCAGCGTCTGGCGGCTCTGACGGAGCTGGCGCGCGACGGGCAGTTGCTGATTCACCAGATGCAGCCGGGCGAGGCGATCGCGGGGACGGACTACGAGATCGTGACCATCCGCCTTGCGGGCGAGGCGACGTACCAGACGTTCACGCGCTTCATCGATCGGCTGCACCGCGAGATGCCGGACATCGAGGTTCGGTCGCTGGACATCCGCGGCGGCGCGGCGACAGCCAACGGAGCGGCGGCGTTTCGCCTGGAGTGCCTCTGGTATGCGAGGCTGCGATCGCCTGCCGGCGGGGGGCTTGCCACCGGAGAGTGAATGAAGCAGGGGGGTGAGGAACCAAGGGTTCGGGGACCGATGGACCATAGGACCAAGGGACAGTGGGAGAAGTGACGGAGTTGGGCATGACACGTGAGCGGAAAATCCTGGCGACCATCCTGACGGTTGGCGCAGGGGCGCTGCTGGTGGACCGCGCACTGCAGAGCGGTGAGCCGGCGGCGGCCGATGCCGCGGTGCTTGTCGCGCAGTCGGGTCCGGCGATGGATGCCGACACGATGACGCCGCCCGCAGCGGCGACGGTTGCCGCTTCGCCGGACCAAGGCCCCTCGGTGGCCCAGCGGCTGGCGCGGACGGCCGAACGGTTGGCGATCGATCCGGGCCAGGTGCAGGAAGCATTCAATCCGCCGGCGTCGTGGCTGCAGCAGACCGCCGAGGCCGCGAATGGGGCCGAGCAGCCGCTGTCGGCCCAGGCGCGCCAGTTCGCCCAGCGCCACCGGCTTGAGGCCGTGGTGCTCAGCGGTGACGCCAGCTTCGTGGTGATTAACGGCATGACGCTGCGGCGGGGCCAGTCGCTGGACGGTCTGTTGCTGGTGGATATTCAGTCGCGTTCGGTGGTGTTCGAGTCGCCGCAGATGCGGGTGACGCTGCGCCTGGCGGACGCCGGCAGCGAAGGCGGTGCGGGTGGCGAAGGCCGATAACCCGCGGCCGATGTGCTGCGGTGTCAGACCAGGCCGCAGTCAATGGCACACTCTTGCCAATCCGCCGCAGAGGGGACGATCCGGCGTCAAGTGCCGGGTGCGGCGCGCCGACGTGAAGAGTTGGAGCGCCGCAATTCGCGGCGATTTCGGGCCATCGGCCCGCCAAGGAGCACTGACATGCACGGGTACGCACGCAATCGTCACGCCGGGTTCAGCCTGATCGAGCTGGTCATCGTGGTGGTGATCATCGGGATCATCGGCGCCATCGCGATCCCGCGCATCAGCCGCGGCTCGGCGGGCGCGGCCGACTCGGCCACCATGGGCGACCTGGCGGTGCTGCGCAACGCCATCGACCTCTACGCCACCGAGCACGACGGCACCTATCCGACGCTGGCGGCGATCGAGGACCAGTTGACGCAGTACACCGATTCGGCCGGCAACGTCTCGGCCACGCGGGATGCGACGCACATCTATGGTCCATACGTGCGGCGGATCCCCCCGCTGAAGGTCGGCGTCGAAAAGGGCAGCACAGCCTTCACCGACACGGCAGGCACCGCCGACTCCGGCTGGGTCTACGACGAGGACACCGGCAACCTGGTGCCCAACACCACCACCGAAGCCGACGCCACGGGCCGTCTCTACTCAGACTATTGATCGCACCCCCAAACTGACATACGACCGCGCGTCGGCCGTGAGGGCGGCGGGGTGAAAGGAGAACGATGATGGCCCGGGCCGCAGCGTTCTCTCTGCTTGAACTGGTCATGGTGATCGTGATCCTTGGCGTGGTGGCCGCCCTGGCGGTGCCACGCCTGTCACGTGCCGGCAGGAACGCGTCCGTTGCCGCGCTGACCGCCGACCGGGCCGTGCTCCAGAGTGCCATCGATCGCTACGAGGCCGAGCACAACAGCACGTTTCCCGCGGCAGCGACGATCGTCGATCAGTTGCTGAAGTTCACGGACATCGAGGGCAACGTCGCGGCCAGCGGCGACGCGGTGCATCTGTTCGGTCCGTACCTGCGGCGCATTCCCCCCCTGGCGCACGGGCCCAACGCCGGGGCGACGACGATCGCCACGGAACCGGCCGCGGTCGTGGGCTGGATCTATGTGCCATCCAGCGGCCGCATTTATCCCAACCTGTTCGAGAACGGGCAGATTGACGAGGAACTCAAGCCTCTGCTGGGCCTGTCGCCGCTGCAGTTGAAGCAGTTCGAGCAGGACGGGAGGCTGCCGTGACCCTGCCTGCGCGCTGTTCGTGGGCCGGGGGGTTCACGCTGGTGGAGCTGGTGCTCGTGGCGGCCATCGTGGCGATCATGTCGGCGATGGCCATTCCACGTTACGCCCGGGCCATGGAGCGATACCGTGTGCAGGCGGCCACGCAGCGCGTGATCAACGACCTGGCCCACGCGGCTGAGGTCGCACGCACCCGCAGCGCCCCGGCGGTGATCCGCTTTGATCCCGACGACGACTCGTACACCATCGAAGGGCTGGACGATCCGGACCGCGACGAGGCGGAGTACGTCGTGCGGCTCGACCAGTCGCCCTACGGTGTGCGGTTGTACCACGCGAACTTCAACGATGAGTCGTGGGTGCGATTCGACGGCTACGGCCAGCCGCAGACCGGCGGCTTGGTCATCATCGGCGGGCCGCTGAGCGGCATGCGGGTGATAGCGCTGGACGCGCAGACCGGAAAGGCGGTGGCGCAATGAGTCGCTGCGGCCGCAATGCGAGTCCCCGGCATGCACGTGCCGCCACCGGCGGCATGACGCTGGTGGAAGTCGTCGTCGCCCTGGCGATCAGCAGTCTGCTGATGGTGGCGGTGGGGTCGGCGGTGGTGATGGCGTCGCACGCCTTGCCGAGCCGCTCGAGTCCGACGCAGGCGGGCATTCATGGCGGACGGGCGCTGCAGCACATGGCGGCCGAGTTGGAAACCGCCCTTTACATGATCGAACGCGACGCCCGCGCTGTGAGCTTTACGGTGCCGGACCGTGATAACGACGGTCGGCCGGAGGTGGTGCGCTACACCTGGTCGGGCACGGCCGGGGATCCACTGGAGCGTCAATACAACGGTGGGCCGGCGGTCGCGGTGCTCGACGAAGTGGGGCTGCTGCATCTGACTTACGACATGCAGAGTGTCAGCGAGTCGATCCGCGGTCCGGGCGTCGAGGATGCGCAGGAACAGCTTCTGGCCGCGGTCGGCGACTGGGGCGGATTCAATGAACTGTCGGTGACCAGCGCCCGGTGGGCGGGACAGTATTTTCTGCCGGACCGCGCGCGGGTGGGCATGAGCTGGCGGCCGACGCGGGTGCTGGTGCGGGCGAGGCAGGCCTCGAGCCCAGGGGCGGTGTGGCTGGAACTGCACCGCGCCGACGCGAACATGCGGCCGTCGGGCACGGTGCTGGCCTCGACGTCGCTGACCTCGGCCAGTCTGGTGTCGTGGTTCCATGTCTGGCGGGAACTGCCGATTACGGGGGTGCAGGGCCTGGCGCCGGATCAGGCGGTATGTTTCGTGGTCAGGCATCAGCAGGGCACCACCGGCGCGTACCTGGCTGGTGACGACAGCTCCGGTTCGGGTCTGCTGCGCACCACCGACAGCGGCGCGACCTGGCAGTATCACGCCACCCAGTCGCTGCACACGGAGCTGTACGGCCACGTCACAATGCCCGGGCCGGCGAAATCGGTGGCGCGGCACTATCTGGCGGGCGTGGGTGTGACGCTGGTGACGGGAGCCCAGGGCAAGCGGCTGTCCACCACGATGGCGGCGCTGAACCACCCGGAGCTGCTGCGAGGCCTGTGGGAGCTGGATTTCGAACGCAATCCCACAACGGTGGACCTCAATGGCGACAGCCTGGGTGACTGGGTGGTCGAGAACGGCAGCGCCTTTGCCATGTCATCGCTGTCGGACGGCGTCTGGCGCCCGACGCAGACACTCATGAGCCAGCCGCAGTCGGACTTCACCGGGCTGACCACCATCGAGCTGCGCTGGCGGGCCGTGAGCGTCGGCGGGCAGGGAGCGCTGATGGCGATCAACGCGGATCGCAGCGAAGGCCAGGCTGTGCAGCTTCTCAGTTCGCTGACGCGGCAAGCGGACGGCACGCAACTGCTGCGCATCCATCGAATGACCAGCGGCGGAGAGATGCCGTTGCTGGCCCTGATCGGCGGACTTCCTGGCGAGATGATAGACCTGCGGTTGATGATCGATCCGGCGACGCGCACCTTCAACCTGAACGTCAATGACACGGACCGCGGCAGCTTCGCTTATCAGCGTGACGCGGTCAACGGTCGGCAAGGGCGGGTGTGGCTGATGGCCTTGGGCGCGACGGCGGAGTTTGACCATGTGCGCATCCGCGAGGGAGGTGCGCCATGAGCGGATGCCGGCGGCTCTTGAGAGCGAGCGAATCGGGTTTCGCGCTGGTCGAGGCGGTGATTGCGTCGCTCCTGGTGGGGCTGCTGTTCGTGACGGCGATGAACGTCGTGGCCGCGTCCCGCACCAGCCAGGCGGTGACGCTTGATCGCGTCATCGGCCAGGAACTGGCGACCGATCTGCTCAATGAGATTCTTCGCCGCGCGTACATCGAGCCGTTCGATACTCCCCGTTTCGGCCGTGAGACAGGCGAGTCGGCCGACCTGCGGGCGAACTACAACGACGTGGACGACTACCACGGTTGGTCGGCCACGCCGCCGCAGCAGGCCAACGGCACGGCGATCACGGAGTACGAAGGCTGGCGTCGCAGTGTGCAGGTGGCGTGGGTCGACCCCGCCGCTCCGGACGTGGCGGTGGGCGAGGACCGCGGCGCCAAACGGATCACGGTCACGGTCGAGCGTCACGGCAGGGTCGTCGCGCGGGCCGCGGCGATCCGCACGGCCGGGTGGAGCAATCCCATGCCCGAACCGGAGCGCGTCAGCGACAACCGGGCGCCTGTGGCCGTGGCGCAAGGTGCTCCGTTGGTGGTCAGCCGCAACAGTCTGGTGAGTTTCAGCGCCGCTTCTTCCAGCGATCCCGACAGCGACGCCCTGACGTATTACTGGAGTTTCGGCGATGGCAGCGGCGTCGGCGGTGTGAGCGCCGGCAAGCGCTACAGCCAGACGGGTTTCTACACCGTCACGCTTACCGTCTCCGACGGCCAGGCGATCGACACCGACCAGCTTGTGGTGGAGGTGCGGTGGTGAGGGACGACCGGCGACGAATGCGGCAGCGTCAGCATGGCAGCATCTACCTGATGGTGCTGGGCAGTTCGCTGATCGTGACGGTCATCGGCCTGTCGGCCCTGGCGGCGGTGCGCGTCGAGCGCATGTCATCGCAGGTGAACCGCGACCTCGCGCAGGCCCGGCTCCTGGCGCGGTCGGCCATCGACCTTGGCATGCTCCAGATCCGCGACGACCCGCGCTGGCGGCAGCGCGGCCCGGGCGTGTGGATCAGCGACCTGACGCTCGGCGCCGGCCTGCTGTCGCTCGAAGCCATTGATCCGCAGGCCGGCAACTTTCAGCAGCCCGACGGACCGGCCGTGCTGGTGGGCACCGGCCGCGTGGGCGCTGCCCGGTACGTGGTGCGGACGGAACTGACCACTGCCCGTGGCCTGCCCTGCCTCGAAAATGCCATGCACTCCGGCCGTGAGATCATCTTTGACGCGACGACCGTCGCCAACAACCAGATGGTGAGCGCCAACCGCGACATCGAGGCCAAAGGCGGTTCCACCGTGTACGGCGACGTGGAGTCGGCCCACAATGTCCTGGGCGGCACGTACATGGGCCAGACCGCCTCAAGCGCGCCCGAACGCACCATCCCGGATGTCGCGACCGTACTGGCCTACTACCTGGCCAACGGCACGGCCATTCAATACGCCGATCTGCCGACCACGGGACCGAATCTTCTGACAAATACCGGTATGGAGGACGGCATCGCGCCGTGGGTCGATCGCGGCTTCTGCAAACTTGATGTCTCAGCCGACCAGCCGCACGGCGGAAACGCCAGCCTGCGCGTCTCCGATCGAGCCGCGCCCTGGGCCGGACCGTTGCAGGACATCCGCGATCAGGTCGTCAACGACGCCCAGTACACAGCCGAGGCCTGGGTACGGCTGGCCTACGTCCCCGAACAGATGAAGATCACCGTCTGGGTCCGCGACGACGATGGCGACCACTGGCATTCCGGCAATCTTCAGGCGGTGGGTACGGCCTGGACGAAGATCACCGCCCAGTTCCCGATCAACTGGAAAGGCGATTTGCAGCACTGCATGATCTATGTCGAGACAGGCGCGTCGAACCAGCGGTTCTACGTGGACGACATGTCGCTGCGCCGCATCGAACCCGGCGGGCCGGGCATCCGACGTGTGGTGCTCAGCCCGGCCCACAATCCCTTCGGCTCCGGCCAGACCAATGCCCAGGGCATCTATGTCATCAACTGCAACGCCAACCGCATCGAGATCGCCGATGCCCGCATCGTCGGCACGCTGGTGCTGCTGAATCTGGGCAGTGGCTCACGAATTGGCGGGGCCGTCGCCTGGGAGCCGGCCCGGCCGAACTTCCCAGCCCTGCTGGTCAGCGGAAGTATGACCATCGCCCACGGATCGGCCGGCCTGAGCGAGGCGGACTTCGGCATCAACTTCAACCCCGCCGGCGCGGCCTTTCCCTTTCCCGAAGGCGAGAGCGACGGCGACAGCGACGACGGCTACCCATCGATCGTCCGCGGCCTGGTCTACGTCAGCGGCAACATAGAACTGGCGAATCATCCCACGTTCGACGGCGTGGTGCTGGCGGGTCTGGACGTGATCGCCCGCGGACCGGGGCTGGACCTGCGCTACCGCCCGACGTTCCTCAACGATCCGCCGCCGGGCTTCGACCAGATGGTGCGCACCGTCGAACTTGTGGCCGGCTCGTGGCGGCGGATCGTGGACTGACGCCGCGCCGCTGGAGCTGCCATTGGGCCGTTTGCGGGCCTTGAGCCGATAATGATGCGAGCATGAACCATGCGACCGCGCCTGTTCCGCGCCCCGTGCAACGGCTGCTGGCTGAGCTGCCTGGCTGGATCTTTCTGCTGGGCGGGGCGGTGCTGGTCGCGGCCGTGGTACTGGGCCGCGGCCGCGTAGAGAACGCCCCGCTGATCTGGCAGCGCGATCTGCTCGAAGCCCAGGCCCGCCAACTCGATGCCCGACGTGACGCCTACCAGACGCTGCGAACAGCGCTCGATGAAGGTGACCCGGTACTCCTGGAACGCCTGGCTTTCGAGTACCTGCGCCTCCAGCCCCGCGATCGCCTGCTCCTGGCCACCCCCGGCAGCACCACGCCTGGCCACGCGAGCCGATGGCCCAAGGCGATCGCCCCGGCCGCGGCCGCACACGCAGCCGACTTCACGCCGGCCATCGACCGCACCGTCGAGGCATCGCTCAACCGACCCCTCTCGCGCGAGGGCCTGGACGTGCCGCCCTTCGAGCCGGACCGCTCGCTGCTGGCCCGCCTGGCCCGGGGATGGTCCGCTCCCGGCCTTGTCGCTGTCGGCGGCATTCTCATCGTCGCGGGTCTCCTCTGGTCGCCGTCGTCCAATGGCCGCGGCATCCGGTCCGTGCAGTGACGTAGGCGGCTGCAAAATGGCCATGCCTGCCTTCTGACGCTACGATGAAGCCGTTCAATCCCCGCCTTGCACCCGCCTGGCCGCCTAGCCGATGTCTGAGCCGATGTCCGAGTCCCAGCCCGAGCCGCCGCCGAGCGATCCACTGCGGAACGTCCGCCAGCTACGCGGCAGACTCAAGGCCCCGCCGGGCACCGAGGCGAGCATCGCGATCGTCGCAGCTCGCTTCAACGACTACATCACGGGGCACATGCTTCACGCGGCTGTGGAGGCGTTTGAGCAGTGCGGCGGGCGACGTGAGCAGTTGACGGTGGCGCACGTGCCCGGATCGCTGGAGCTGGCGGTGACCGCCCGCAAGCTGGCGCAGACGGGGCGGTACGCGGCCATTGTCTGCCTGGGCTGCGTCATCCGCGGCGACACCGACCACTTCGAGCACGTGTGCGAACAGACGGCGAAGGGCATCCGCGAAGTGGGCACGCAGACCGGCGTGCCGTGCATCTTCGGCGTGCTGACCTGCGACACGGTGGAGCAGGCGCTGCAGCGGGCGGGCATCAAGATGGGCAACCACGGGCGGTCGGCGATGCTCGCGGCCCTCGAAATGGCCGACCTGTTGCAGCAGGTGGACGAGGCATGACATTCAGCCCCCGGCTCCGCCGGGGGATAGACAGGGAAAAGACCGGGGGATCAGGGAAGCATCATGGTCAGTCGTCGTGAAGTGCGGACGTTGGCGATGCAGGTGCTCTACCAGATCGATATGCGCGGGATCGAGGACGCCGCACAGATTCGTGAAGGGATGGCCGGGGCGCCGGGCAACGACGAGGAGCACGAGCTGGCGTACAACCTGGCGCTGGCGGCCTGGGACGGCCGGGGCGAGGCCGACGCACACTGCGCCGAGCTGGCACCCGACTGGCCGACACACCGTCAGCCGCCGGTCGATCGCGCCATTCTGCGCCTGGCGTACCACGAAATGGCCAGCGGCCACGCACCCGTGAAGGTGGCCATCAACGAAGCCGTCGAGTTGGCCAAGAAATTCGGAGCGGAGAACTCGCCGTCGTTCATCAACGGCGTGTTGGACAAGCTGGGCAGACAGTTGAGCGGCGCGGCCGATGAGCCGGTCGAAACCACTGACTAATCGACGTGCTCGAACATGTTGCACCGCTAAGTCCACTGCTGACTCGTAACCCGGGGTGTATGACGGACGGCGGATTGCGCTTCGCTTTATCCGCCCTACAGGAAAAGCCGAAGGCCGTAGGGTGCGTAGAACGAAGTGAAACGCACCACCCGCGCCGGATTCGCCTCACGTCACACCGGCAGGTCAATCGCTGGCTGGCGGCCGTGGCTCACCGGCCGGGCGTCGAGTAAGCTTGCGGCTCTATGGGCCTCTTTAAAGCGGTATTCGGGAAGATCAAGGACGGGCTGGCGCGGACGCGGCAGAGCGTGGGGCAGTTGCGCCACATGCTGCTGGGGCGCAAGCTCGACGCGGAACTTCTGGAGCAGCTCGAAGCGCGGATGATTCAGGCGGACTTCGGCGTCAAGGCGAGCGCGCAGCTCGTCTGCCGCGTGCGCGAGGCGTGGCAGGCCGGCGAAATCCGCGACGGCGACGGGGCGTGGGCCTTGTTGCGTCGGGAACTGGAAGATTACTGGCCGGCGGAGGACCGGGCGATTCGTTTCGCCGACGCCGGGCCGACGGTGATTCTGGTCGCGGGCATCAACGGCGCGGGCAAGACCACGAGCATCGCCAAGATCGCCAAGGCCCTGCGCGACGAAGGGCGCAGCGTCATGCTGGCCGCGGGCGACACGTTCCGGGCCGCGGCGGTCGAGCAACTGGAGATCTGGTCGCAGCGGCTGGGCGTGGAGGTCATCAAGGGCCAGCAGGGCGGCGACCCGGCGGCGGTGGCGTTCGACGCGTGTCAGGCGGCCAAGGCGCGCGGCGTGGACGTGCTGCTGATCGACACGGCCGGGCGGCTGCACACGCAGAACCACCTGATGCGCCAGCTCGAAAAGATGCGCAACGTCGTGGCCCGGCAGATCGAAGGCGGCCCGCACGAGGTGATTCTCGTGCTCGATGCCACGACCGGCCAGAACGCGATCAACCAGGCCCGCGTGTTCACCGCGGCCATCGACGTAACCGGCATCTTCCTGGCCAAGCTCGACGGCACAGCCAAGGGGGGGATCGTCGTGGCGATCCGCCAGGAGCTGGGCATCCCTGTGAAGTTCATCGGTGTGGGTGAGACGCCCGACGACGTGGAGCCATTCGAGCCGGAGCAGTTCGTTGCGGCGCTGTTCGCGGAGTAAGGCTGTTAGTCTGGGTAGTTCAGGGGGCTGTGGGAATTACGATGGCCGGATCACGTGGATGGCGCCTGCAATTTTCCTGTGCGGAACGGCTTGGAGGCCTTGTTTTTCTTCTAGCGGGCCTTGGCAGCCGTCAGTGACATGGATATATTCGCTGTGGGTGGAGGTCCAGCCCGCGCAGCGGTTGCTACGCGGCGGGGGAGGGACGACGTCTTGACGTTTGCGGCCATTGAGGGGCATCGCCATGAGCGGTGTCGGGTTGCGGACGCGAACCCACCGGAACAGGCGCTTGGGCTTATTCGCAATGGATGCGATTGGGCGACTTGTTTGTGTAACGCTTGGTCGACCGTATACAAAGGGATGACGCACATGAGGACGTGGATGAGTAGGGTGTGTGGATGTGTGGCGGCGGCCGCGGTGTTCTGCGCGGCGGGCCATGCGCAGGCCGCGACCATTTACGTGGTGGACGCGGGAGCGTCGTCGGTATCGGCACACGGTGTGGGCGACGGCCTGCTGCTGAGCACGGACATTGTGGTGGCCGACGGCTATACCTTTTCGCTGGACTTCGTGGGTGACTCCCACACGTTCAACTTCTTCAAGGTCTGGACGCCGGAAACATGGGTGAATGACGGCGAGGATACAGTGGCCAAGCCGATCACGGCCACGTTGGCCTTCAGCACCCCCGCCAGCTCGGGCACGGTGGCGGGCGAGAGCGTCGGCATCAACATTTTCGCGGGCTTCTACCAGGCCGGACAGATCACCTGGGACGGGCCTGCCTACGTCAGCGCCGCGACGGGCGACTACACAATCGAACTCAGCGACGTGAGCTTCGGCGAAGGCGACTGGTGGCACGGTCTGTCATCCAAGTACGCCAAGGTCAAAGCCACCATCACGCAGGTCTCGGAGGCGGGATCGGGCGACCCGCAGATCATCGTGCCTCTGCCGGCCGCGGTCTGGGGCGGACTGGCACTGATGGGGATGGTGGTGGTGCGGCGTCTGGCGCGCAGCCGCGACGCGGCGTAAGCGGATATCGCCCCTCGTGACGGCGCTCACCTGCTTGAACGGATCTGAACGCACGCCTCGCCCTTCGCGGTGAGGCGTGTTTTTTTGCTGTGGTTCCCGTTACGTCGCGGATCGCCAGTCGGCGCCCGTCATGTGCAACTGACTGGCGGACGGCTGGGCGCATCGATCGATGCCGCCACCGTCGCCGTACGCTCGTCAGGAACGGATTGCCATCAGCCGGCCGCGGAGCGCGTTTCACTCATGGCCGGCGGCAGGGCTTCCACGGCGGTGTCATAGCCCAGCTCTTCCATCAGCCTGCCGTTGTGGCGCAGGAACAATGCGAGATCTTCAGCCGAGAAGACCGCGCGCCATCGGCCTGACCCGCCGCCCAGTCCGCCGGCGAAAGGCTGTGATTCCGTGGTGGTGTAGTTCGCAAAAGAACGGTAAACCGTACCCAGCGTCGAGCGGTCGATTGCCCGACGTACGATGGCGTCGTCAGCCTGTATGTGGAAGTGTGCCAGAACGCGGCGAAGCTGCGCTTTGGTATCGGCCAGCATGTCTTCGTAACGGATGATCAGCACATGCGGGTGGTCCCGCAGTTCCCACCAGCCGCGGACATTGTCCCGCCACGAACCGTAGCCCACTCGTCCCTTGACCATCAGCCGCAGAAACTGGCTGAAAGTCATGCCGTGGTAGCGGGGCTTGCTGGTCTTGTGCTTGTAATCGTAATACGACAAGGCGGCATCGCGCCCGTCGCGGACAATGTAGACCACGCGGCCTTGCGTGAGATACGGGATGCAGGGTTCGTGCAGCTTGAAAAAGCGGGGGCGTTGGTCGATGGGCCGGGAGAGCAGGGCTGGCAGATCCCCCCGATCGATGCCGGGCATGACCGCGTTGATCATCTCGCCGGTGATCTGGTCATGGTCCTGGTGCAGGACGTATGCCAGCAGAAAGCGCATCCATGTGTTGCCGGATCGAGGCCAGGAGCAGATGAAGCAGTCCGTGGGCTGCACGGGCGCGGGTGATCGCCCGAAAGCCCGGTAGGTCAGAGATTCCATCGCACGGCACAACGCGTGTCGCATAGCCCGTCCATTGTATGGTCTTGCGGTTGGTATGGCCTTTCCAGCTGAGTGTGCGAAACCGTCGCGTTGCCGCCGGATCCCGGGGGGAATCAATCAGTTGGCCGCCATCTGACGCAGCACGTAATGCAGAATGCCGCCGTGGCGGTAGTAGTCGATCTCCACCGGCGTGTCCACGCGGCAGATGGTCTCGAACGTCACCTTGCGCCCGTCCTTGCCCGTCGCTGTCACCGTGACGCGCTGCCGCGGCTTCAGATGGTCACCGATGGCGATGTCGAATGCCTCCGTGCCGTCCAGCCCCAGGCTCGCAGCCGATTCACCGGGTCGGTAACACAGCGGCAGCACGCCCATGCCCACCAGATTCGAACGGTGGATGCGCTCGAAACTCTCAGCGATCACCGCCCGGATGCCCAGCAGGAACGCACCCTTCGCGGCCCAGTCGCGCGAGCTGCCCATGCCGTAATCCTTGCCCGCCAGCACCACCAGCGGCACAGCGTCCGGACGGCGGCGGATGTCGGAATCGGACGTCAGCGCCGCGCCATACGACACAGCCGCGTCGAAGATCGTGCTCGCGCCGTCCCGCCCCTGGGGCGCGGCGTGCTTCGTGAAGTCGGTCGTGAAGCCGCCCTCCGTGCCGGGGGCGAGCTGGTTGCGCACGCGCACGTTGGCGAACGTGCCGCGGACCATCACCCGGTCGTTGCCCCGCCGCGAACCATAACTATTGAACATCGCCGGCTCGACGCCCTTGCTGACCAGATACCTGCCCGCCGGCGAGTCGGGCTTGATCGAGCCGGCCGGGCTGATGTGGTCGGTGGTGACCGAGTCGCCGACCTTCACCAGGCAGCGGGCGCCCGTGATCGGCGCGATCGGCTGCGGGTCGGGCGTCAGGTCAACGAAGAACGGCGGCTCCTGCACATACGTGCTGGCGTCGTCCCAGGCGAACAGATCCCCGGTGCTCGTCGCGATCGCCCGCCACTGCTCGCTGCCGGCGAAAACGTCGGCATACTGCGTGATGAACTGCTCGCGGCTCACCGCGGCCGCGACCGTGTCGGCGATCTCCCGCTGCGTCGGCCAGATGTCCTTGAGATACACCGGCCGACCCTGCTTGTCGCTGCCGATCGGATCACGCGTCAGGTCGATGTCCACCGTACCCGCCAGCGCGTAGGCGACGACCAGCGGCGGCGACGCCAGATAGTTGGCCCGCACGTCGGGGCTGATGCGCCCCTCGAAGTTGCGGTTGCCCGACAGCACCGACGCGGCCACGAGGTTGTGCCTGTTGATCGCGTCGCTGATCGGCTGCGGCAGCGGGCCGGAGTTGCCGATGCACGTCGTGCAACCGTAACCCACAAGATGGAAGCCCAATGCCTCCAGAGCCGGAGTCAGGCCGGCCTTGTGCAGATAGTCCGTGACCACCTTCGACCCGGGCGCCAGCGACGTTTTGACCCACGGCCTGCGCGTCAGGCCTTTGGCGTGGGCTTTCTTGGCGACCAGCCCCGCGGCAATCATGACGCTGGGGTTGGACGTATTGGTGCAGCTTGTGATCGCGGCGATGACCACCGCCCCGTCGGTGAGCGTGAAGGTCTGGTTGTCGAGCGTGACGCGCATTTCCCCAAGCCCAGGCATGGCCACGCCTGGGCTTTTGGCCGGACTTTCGGCCACCGCCACGGCCGCACCGGTCGCTGCCTGCGCCGATTCGCCGCCTTCACCGACCCACCGCGATGCGTTCGAGTCGCCCGCGCCGCCGTTGCGACCGAACGTGATCGACAGGTCCTGACGCCACTGCTCACGCATCGCCGACAGCGCCACGCGGTCCTGCGGCCGCTTGGGGCCGGCCAGCGACGGCTCGACGTCACCCAGGTCCAGCTCCAGCACGTCGGCGTACGCGTCAGCATTCCCGCCGTCCCCACGCTCGCGCCACATGCCCTGGAGCCTGTAATACTGCTCGATCGCCGCGATGAGCTTCTCGTCGCGGCCGGTCAGGCGCAGGTAGTCCAGCGTCTGCGCGTCGACGGGGAAGAACCCGATGGTCGCGCCGTATTCCGGCGCCATGTTGGCGATCGTCGCGCGGTTGGCCAGCGGCATGTCGTCCAGACCCGGGCCGAAGAACTCGACGAACTTGCCCACCACCCCGTGGGCCCGCAGCATCTGCGTCACCCGCAGCACCAGGTCCGTGGCCGTCGCGCCTTCGGGCAGCTTGCCCGTCAGACGAAAACCCACGACCTGCGGCAGGAGCATGTAGATCGGCTGGCCGAGCATCACCGCCTCGGCCTCGATGCCGCCCACGCCCCAGCCCACCACGCCCAGGCCGTTGATCATCGTCGTGTGCGAATCCGTGCCCACCAGGGTGTCTGGGTAGGCGAACGTCGCGTCGTTCTGCTCATTGCGGAAAACCACGCCCGCGAGATACTCCAAATTCACCTGATGAACGATGCCTGTGCCCGGCGGCACCGCGCGGAAATTGCGGAAGGCGTTCTGGGCCCAGCGCAGCAGCGCGTAACGTTCGCTGTTGCGGTGGTATTCAAGCAGCACGTTCTGTTCGAATGCTTTCGGCGTGCCAAACTCATCCACTTGCACCGAATGGTCGATCACCAGGTCCACGGGGATGAGTGGATTCGCCTTTCCGGGGTCCGCGCCCAACGACGCCAGCGCGTCGCGCATCGCCGCCAGGTCCACCACGCACGGCACGCCGGTGAAGTCCTGCAGCAGCACGCGGGCGGGCATGAACTGGATTTCGTTCTGCGGCCCGTTGGGCTCCCAGCGCGCCACGTACTCGATGTCGGATTTGCGCACCACCACGCCATCTTCCTGGCGCAGCAGGTTCTCCAGAAGAACTTTGATCGAATACGGAATCCGGCTCAGATTGAAGCCTGCCGCCTCGAGCGAGCCGAGCCGGTGAATCTGGTAATCGCGCCCCGAGACGCGGAGCGCCTTCGCGCTCTGAAAGGAGTTTTTGCTGCTCATGGGGATACCTCTACATTCTAAAC
>CAZUUQ010000005.1:0-52727 GCA_964622625.1 uncultured Phycisphaeraceae bacterium
GCAGCGATGGTCAGCGACCCAATGTATGCTCGGAACATGGTGTTTCTCCCGCCCCAGATCGGTGACGTAGCGCACGGCTCGCGAACAGGAGCCTTGCGGCACGTTCGGTGTGTAGCAGACATTGTAGGGCCTGATCGGCGAAAGCAGAAGCAGTTTTCGTCATCGGGCAATTGCTTTGCGGGTTACGGCAAAGCCGTGGGCTGAGGTGGCCGCAGTCAGCGTGCCTCTCCGTGCCCCGCGGTTGGTTGACGCCCCCGCAGGTCAGACGCATAATGCACCGTTTCCGCGGCTTATACGCGAACACAGTCCACGCCCTGCCCTGAACCTCAGGCAACCCACCCCGGCCGCAGGCCGGTCAGGAGTCCAAAGTCGATGGCCAAGCAGGATTCGAACCAGGCCCCCGTCGCCGAAGCGGCCACCGAAACGGACGCGGCCGAGCCGCAGGTCAAGGTCGACGTCGCCATCGAAGACGTCGGCCCGGCCCGCAAGTGCCTGACGATCACCGTGCCGGCCGACCACATCGCCAGGCAGATCGACCAACGCTTTGATCAGCTCCAGGACGAGGCGGCCATTCCCGGCTTCCGCCGCGGTGCCGCCCCGCGCCGCCTCCTGACCCGCCGCTTCAACAGCGCCGTCCGCGACGAGGTGCGCTCGCAACTGATCTCCGAGGCTTTCACCCAGGCTGTGGAGCAGGAGAAGCTCGACGTGCTCGGCGAGCCGCAGTTCAAGGACATCGACGCCATCGAACTGCCCGACGATGGGCCGCTGTCGTTCAAGGTCGAAGTCGAGGTGGTGCCCAGTTTCGAGCTGCCCGGCCTCGAGGGCATTGCCGTCAAACGGCCGAAGCTGGACGTGGCGGACAAGGATGTGGATGAGCAGATCGACCGGATGCAGCGGCAGTTCGGCTCGCTCACGCAGGTGGCCGACGGCAAGGCCGAGGCGGATGATTATCTGCTGGCCGACGTGCGCATCCTCACCGGCAAAGATAAGAGTAAGGGTGCGGACGACAAGGCCGAAGAGATCGCCCACCATCCCGGCACCTATATCCTGGTGCCCAGCCCGAAGCGCGAGGACAAAGGCCACGTCGCGGGCATCGTCGTCGAAAAGCTCGGGGCCAAGCTTCGCGGCAAGACGGTCGGCGACAGCATCCAGCTTTCGGTGACCGGCCCGACCGGCCACGAGGATCCGCGCATCAAGGATCAGCCCATCACGCTGGTGGTGCGAATCGACAAGATCGAGCGCGTCGCCCCCGCGGCCGTCGAGGATCTATGCGCCCAGGTCGGCGCCGAGTCGTCCGACGACCTCAAACAGCGCATCCGCCGCGACCTCGAAGCCCGCCGCGACCGCGAACAGAAGACGGCCATGCACGAGCAGATCAGCGACCACCTGCTTGAAAAGATCGCGATGGACCTGCCCGAAGGCCTCAGCGCCCGGCAGTCGGATCGACTGCTGCGCCGCCAGGCGCTGGAGATGGCCTACCGCGGCATGAGTGAGGACGAGATCGGCCAGCAACTGGCTGAACTGCGTGCCGAGAGCGAGCAGCAGGCACAGCGGCAGCTCAAGCTGCACTTCGTCCTCTCGCGCGCGGCCGAGAAGCTGGAAGTCAGTGTGTCGGAGGGCGAGATCAACGGGCGCATCGCCATGCTGGCCATGCAGCAGGGCCGCCGCCCTGAGAAGCTGCGCCGCGATATGCTGCACAACGGCCAGCTCGAACAACTCTACAGCCAGGTCCGCGACCAGAAAACGCTGGATCTGATCCTTGAAAAAGCCAAGGTCACCGACGTTGATCCCGAGGAGCTGCGCAAGGAGGCGCCGGCCGACACGGATGGCGGGAAGGCCAAGACCGCCGGCAAGAAGAAGAGCACAAAAAAGGCCAAGCAGGATTGACGCGGTCAGCGGCGCGTCCGCAGATCGGGGCCGCCGCTTCGGCAATGCACCGTGCCGTTCGCTCTTTTCAACCACCCCTGGCTGATTGAAGGCCTGCTCGCGTCATGTGTGGCTGCCGGCATGGTTCGCCTATGGGCGCAGTTCAGCCCACGGCAGGCGAAGTCCGAGGTGCTGTTCTGGTGCGCCGTCGCCCTGGTGATCGTGGTTGGCGTCGGTCTGATCGGCCGGTGGGTCGTCCGACGTTTGCGTCAGCCATACGAGCCGTACGCCGGCCCGGTTTCAGGCTTCGATCCGGTTGACCTGCAGAATCTGCACCAACAGGGCCATCTCACTGATGAGGAATACAGTCGGGCGCGAGCCGCGGTGCTGGCCCGCCATCGTTATGCCCGGGAGCATGGCCCACTGGATCAGCTCGACGCCGCCGATGTGCCACAGATGCCTGCAAGTGCGGATGACTCCGATAAGCCGCACGCGTCGCCCCCCGACACCGGTGGCGATAACCCGCCTCGCGAGCCTTGACCCGGCCGCTCACCGGCTTCGATTTTTCTCATGAATCGGCCGGAAAGCAACGCCCCGGATGATAAGATATGTGTTGTGCGCGCGGCAGTGCTGCCGTGCCGATAGAGAAAGCCGCGGGCCGCTGATTTCAGGCGTCAAGGCCCGCGCCGCATCGGCCGATCAGCCACCAGCGGTCCGGCTTTACCGCGACCCCGCCGACCGGTGTGGAACCAGGCAACCGCGACGTCTTGGGGCGATGTACGCCCCCGGCGTCGTTCAGGCAGGAAGCAGACATGGCCAATCAGAGAGGCGGCGGGAAGGGGCCGGAGCGCCCCGGCAACGGCCAGCGCGGCAACACGGATGACAGCGGATTCCGCGGCCGACGCGTCACCACCTGCTCCTTCTGCGGCAAGACCAGCCGCGAAGTCGGGCCGATGGTCGAAGGCCCCAACGACGTCTACATCTGCGCCAACTGCGTGGACCTGTGTCAGAACATCTTCCGCCAGGAGCGCCGTCGCGTGCAGTCCGGGCGGCCGGCGTTCGGCTCGATCCCCACGCCCCGGCAGCTCAAGGAGTTCCTTGATCAGTACGTCATCGGCCAGGAACGCGCCAAGCGGGCCCTGTCGGTCTGCGTGCATCAGCACTACAAGCGGCTGACCGCGACTGAAGACAAGGACACGCCTGTCGAGGTCGAGAAGTCCAACGTCCTGCTGCTGGGCCCCACCGGGTCGGGCAAGACGCTCTTGGCACGAACCCTGGCCCGGACCCTCAACGTGCCCTTCGCCATCGGCGATGCCACCACCCTCACCGAGGCCGGTTATGTCGGCGAGGACGTCGAGAATCTCCTGCTCAAACTTCTCCAGGCGGCCGACTTCGACCTCGACTCGGCCCAGCGCGGCATCATCTATATCGATGAGATCGATAAGATCGGCAAGACCAGTCAGAACGTCTCGATCACCCGCGACGTCTCCGGTGAGGGCGTGCAGCAGGCCCTGCTCAAGATGCTCGAGGGCACCATCGCCAACGTGCCGCCCCAGGGCGGCCGCAAGCACCCCGAGCAGCAGTACATCCAGATCGACACCAGCAACATCCTCTTCATCTGCGCCGGCACATTCGTCGGCTTGCCGGACATCATCCGCCGCCGTCTGGGCGGCAAGGCCATCGGCTTCGCCTCCGAGCAGACCAGCGACGACCATAAGACCGAAGACATCGGTTATCTGCTTTCGCAGGTGGCGCCCGAGGACCTGATCCACTACGGGATGATCCCCGAACTCGTTGGTCGCCTGCCCGTGGTCACCTCACTCAACCCGCTGGACGAAGAGGCTCTGGTGCGGATCCTCACCGAGCCCAAGAACGCTCTGGTGCGGCAGTACGAACACTTTTTCGGCATGGAGAACGCCGAGTTGCGCTTCACCGACGATGCCCTGTCGCTGCTGGCGCGCCGGGCCATAGCACGCGAAACAGGCGCACGCGCTCTGCGAAGTGTCATGGAGGACGTCATGCTCGAACTGCTTTACGAACTGCCCGAGACCGCCAACAAAGGCGGACGTTACGTCATCGACGCCGACGCCATCGAGCGATCGGTCCATCTGCGGGAATTGCGCGTCAAGGAAAAGGAAAAGGAATCGGCCTAGACTGCCACTGAAGATTGCCTCATAGAACTTCGCTACGGATCCGCCACGAGGTTTTTTCATCATGTCCATGACATGCCGTGCGTGCTTCGCCAAGTTGGCCGTCATTCTTCCGGCCATTTTCGTTCTCATCGTTTCCGCCCTGGCGAAACCCGTCGCAGCGCAGACATATTCGGCCGCTGACCTCACCGTCATGGCTGAGCATGGGCGATTCGACCAATTGCTGCGGTTGCTTGACCAGGAGGGTAGCGCCCCCCGCGACGTACCGACTGATCCACGTCTTGACGCCCTGGTCGCCTCCCTGCAGACGCATCAGCGCAACATGGCCGAGCAACGCGATGCCCGCCTGGCAACCTATCAGCAGACCCTCGCTGAGATGAATGACCGCCTCAATGAAGGCAAGATCGAAGACGCCTTGCGCGGCGCCATCGAGGCCAGCGGCCTGGCGGACGATCCCGCTGCCATGCTCGACAATCCGACCGTCCAGACCCTGGTACGCAATGCCGAGCAGCAGGCCGCCGCCGCTGCGGGCGAGGGCCAGTGGCTCGACGCTCTGAACGTGTACCGGGGTCTCTATTACCTCTTCGACGACCGCGCCCATTACCGCGATCAGATGCTCCAGGCCGAACGGCATGTGCGCATCCTTCGCCTCTATGCGCCTGACCACCTCAAAGCCCTCTACATGCAGCGAGCCGAGCGCCTGGGCAAAGACGATGCCGAACCCCCCCAGTTCGACGACGAAACCTGGGAGCAGCGCCTCGACGGCGTTCGTCTGACCATGTTCTGGCAGTCCCTGGTCCACGCCGCCCACAAGCACGTCAATGGCCCCGGCTACAACGGCCTGCTGCTGGGTTCGCTCGACGCCCTCGAAGCCGTCGTGGAGACATCCGGACTGGAACAGGCCTTCCAGGGCCTGGACGACCCGGCGGCCGTCCAAGACTTCCGCAAGGGCTTAGCTCAGATCCGCCGCGATCTCGAGGAACGCCATAAGGACCTTAACTACGCCCAGGCCATGAGCCTCTTCGATCGTATCGAAGACCTGAACCGCCAGACCATCCGCCTGCCCCGTCAGGTGCTGGCTTACGAGATGGCCGATGGAGCCATGGCCACGCTCGATGAGTTCTCATCTGTCATCTGGCCGCGGGAAATGGAGCAGTTTTCCCGCAACACGTCCGGCCGGTTCTTCGGCATCGGCATCCAGATCTCCAGGCGCGACGGCCAACTGGTGGTCATCACGCCGCTGCCTGGAACCCCCGCCCAGCGTGGGGGCATCAAGGCCGGCGACATCATCGCCAAAGTCAACGGCATGGACACCGCCTCCTGGAGCCTCGATCGCGCCGTCCGTGAGATCACCGGCCCTCAGGGAACCGAGGTCACACTCACCCTCGACCGCCTCAACCAGGCCCAGCCCATCGAGCTGACCATCCAGCGCGATGAGATTCCCATGCACTCGGTCTCCGGCTGGCAGCGCCGGTCCGACGACGGCAGCGAGAGCTGGGACTTCTATATCGATCGCGACTTCGCCATCGGCTACCTGCGCGTCTCCAATTTCCTGCCCCAGACGGCCGAGGACATCGACGCCGCCATCAACGCGATGGAGGCGGACGCCGGCGTCAAGGGTCTCATCCTTGACCTGCGATTCAACCCCGGTGGCCTGCTGCAAAGCGCCGTCGACGTCAGCGATCGCTTCATCCGCTCCGGCGCGGTGGTATCGATCGTCGGCCCCAGCGGCCAATCCGCCCGCGAGTACCGCGCTCGGCCAGACCATACCCATCCGCCCATGCCCCTGGTCGTGCTCGTCAACCAGGGATCGGCCAGCGCCGCTGAAATCGTCGCCGGCGCCCTTCAGGACCATCAGCGGGCCCTTATCGTCGGTCAGCGAAGCTTCGGCAAGGGATCGGTACAGGACCTCTTCAACATTGGCAATGGCCAGGCCTATCTCAAGCTCACCACACAGTACTACCAGCTTCCCAACGGCCGTATCATCCACCGCCAGCCTCTGGCCGACACGTGGGGTGTGGATCCCGATCTGGCCGTTTTGATGACCGACGAGCAGGTCGAAAGGGCTCTGGAGTTCCGTCAGGACATTGACGTCCTTCGCGCCCCGAATGAAGACACGGCCACGGATGAAAACGGTCAGCCAATCGCCTCTCCCACGGCGCGGCAGATACTCGAACAAGGTCTGGACCCCCAGCTTTCGGCCGCGATGCTGATCCTCCAGACACGCCTGACCGCCGACCAGCTCCCGCTGGCCCAGGCCCAGGAGATCACGCCCGCCGCGACCGTCGCCCGTTGACCCCGCGTACCCCGCGCCAAGCCGCACCGTCCTGCCGCCATGGTGCGGGAGTCCCCACCGATCAGTGGGCCGTTTCCCTCGCTACGCCCACGGCCGCAGGAGCACCTTCCCGCAGTCACCGGTGAGTTGCAGATCCCACGCCTGCCGCACCTCGCGCATGGGAAATGTGTGCGTGATGAGCTGGTCCAGCTTCGCCCCGCAAGCGCGGATCACCTGCATGATCCGCGGCGTATCGGCCAGGTTCCAGTGCCAGCAGCCGTGCAGCGTCAACCCTTTGCGCAGCATGTCGTCGCTGACCTTGATCTCCAGCCCGCCGGCCTCGGCGATGAACGCCACGTGCCCCCTGCGTCGCGTGGCGTCGATCAGCAGCCGCTGCGCCGCCGGCACACCGGCGCAGTCGACGGCCTTGTCGACTCCCCGCCCCTGAGTCAGTTCGCGGATCATCTCCAACGCGTGCGGACCGCCCGGATCGATCACCGCCGCCGCCCCCAGCCGCTCCGCGAGCTTTCGCCGATACGGCTGGCTCTCCACCGCGATCACCCGCGCCGCGCGGTACGTCGCGTTGATCACGCCGCCCAGGCCCACCGGCCCCATGCCAGCGATCAGCACCGTGTCGAACGCGTCGACACCCATGGTCTGCATCGCCCCGAAGGTCGGCCCCAGGCCGCAGCACGCCATCGACGCGTGTTCCAGCGCCAGGTCCGGCGGCACCGCCAGCAGTTGCCAGTCCTGCTTGAGCAGATACTGGGCATACGTGGCCTTGCCCGCGCCGCCGGGCGGATCGCCGCCGCGCTGACAGTGAATGTAGTCCCCCGCGACGCAAAGCTCGCAGACGCCGCAGGCGTACAGCGGCATCACCACCACCCGGTCGCCCACCTTGTGCCGCCCCGGCCGTCCGACGGCCACCACCTCGCCCGCCGCCTCATGCCCCAGGCATGTCGACTTCGCACCGTCGCGGTACAGCTTGTACTCCGTGCACATCGGCGCAATCAGCACCTTCACCAGCACGAAGTCATCGGTCGCCCGCGGATCGGGCTTCTCGATCAGCTCACACTGCTTATTGTCCGTGATGGCGACGACCTGCATGCGCCAGCACTCCCGGATGCCCTCACCGCGCCGCCACACCCGAGCCGAAGAACTTCGCCGGGTCGCTGAGCGTGAACACCCGCGTTTCCTTCGCCAGCGCGTCACGCAGATACTTCGGCGGCTGGTACAGCCCCAGCAGCGTCCGCCCGTCGAACATGCGAAAGCCCCCCGTCGTCCCCGACGCCAGGGCCGCATCCACCTTCTTCGGGTCCGGCATCAGGTCGATCGGCCGCTCGCACCCCATCGCGAAACCCCACGGCTGGGCGTAACCGGGTATCCACGAGCCGAAATTCACCACGTGCGGGAAGACCGCCTTCACCGTATTCACCAGCCGCACGTGCAGTCCCATCGACGTCGGACCCACCGGCCCCGCCTGCACCACGAAAACCCCGCCGTCCGCCAGGGCCCGCCGGCACTTCTCGAAATATTCCTTCGTGAACAGCGGGAACGACGGCCCCTCGTCGATCGGGTCCGACAGGTCGGAGATGATGACATCCCACTGGCCTTCGCTGTCATCCAGGTATGCCAGCGCGTCGCCGATCACGAGCTCCGTGCGCGGATCCTCGAACGCGCCCTGGTGCATCTCCGGCAAGTGCTCCTTGCACGCTTCGACCACCTCGCCGTCGATATCCACCATCACCACCCGCCGCACGCTCTTCCAGCGCAGGGCCTCGCGCACCGTCGCGCCTTCGCCCCCGCCGAGCACCAGCACCTGCTTCGGTTTGCCGTGCTGCAGGCAGGCCGGGTGCACCAGCGGCTCGTGGTACAGGAACTCGTCAGCCGTGCAGCTCTGCCACTTGCCGTCCAGCACCAGGGCCTTGCCCTCGGTGTCCGACTCGACGATGTGCATCTGCTGCCAGGCCGTGCGCGCCGACGCCAGCACCCGCGCGATGCCGTGCTGGTGGATGATGTCGGGCGCGACGTATTCGTTAATCCAGACTTCCGTGCTCAGTTCGGCACCGGGCATAGACTCTCCTCCGCCACCAGGGTCGGGTCGCTGACCGATTCGGTCGCCAGGGCGGCCGACCCGCCGCGGGCCAGTTGCCGCAGGGTGTAGCCCGACGCCTCGAGCCGCTGGGCCAGGTACTCACAGGCCTGCCGCGGCCGGGCGTGCTCGCCGCACGTGAAGACGTCCACCGCCGCGTAGCCGCTCTCAGGCCACGTATGGATGGAGATGTGCGACTCCGCGAGCAGCGCCAGGGCGGTCACGCCCTGCGGCTCAAACTTGTGGCTGGTGAGTTTCAGGAGGGTGGACATGCCCTGTCTCGACGCTTCGGCAAGAGCGTCGCGGATCAGGCGCACATCATTGAGAAGTTTCGCGGGACATCCGGTCAGTTCCAGGATGCAGTGGGTGCCGACAGGGGTGTGGATCAACGGGGGTTCCTCCATCCAGGTAGGGTGTTGAAGTCGTCACGCGGGAGCCAGTCGAAACAGCCAAGTCACGATCCACCTCTTTCGAAGGTGTTTGGGATTCCCCGCCCTGATGCCGACCCGTTCCGGGCCTCTGCCGGCTTGCGGGTCACCTGCCGGACCGGGCGGACAAACGTCCGGCAGGAGACTCATCTGATGCAGGATTGTACCGCCCGCATACTGTTGGGCAACCGATTCAACCGTAGAAAAATTATCCACCGGCGCGGCAAGTCCCAGCAGCGATACATCGGTTGCGTCACCCGGTCGACTTGACCGCCGTCCCCAAGGCGCGACATGGCTCACCGGCGCCGGGCAACCCCATACGGCTCCCGTGGTTGACGCCTGCTCCCGCCGCCCGCACAATCGCCGGTCTGCCTCATGCCCAAAGGGAGTGTCCGCTTCATGGCCGATGTGCAGCAATGGCTGGAGCAGCGTGTCGCCGCCGCCATCCAATCCGCCGTTGCCGGTCAGGCTGGCGCTTCCGGAATCGAAACGGTCGATCCCGCTGTCCGGCCGTCCGGCAACGCCAAGTTCGGCGACTACCAGGTCAACGCCGCCATGGCCCTTGCCAGGTTGCTCGGCGCCAAGCCCCGCGACGTGGCTGAACGCATCGTCGAGCGTCTCGGCCCGCTGCTGGCCGAGGACGATGCGGCCGAGCGCCTCGAAGTCGCCGGCCCGGGGTTCATCAACATCCACCTCAAGGCCCCGTTCCTCGGCCGCTACGCCAACGCCATGGCTGCCGACGATCGCTTGGGCATCGTGCCGGCGGATGATGCGAAGACCGTCGTAGTCGACTACTCCTGCCCGAACGTCGCCAAGGAGATGGGCGTATGGCACATCCGCTCGACGTGCATCGGCGACGCGCTTGTACGCGTGCTCGAGGCCTGCGGGCACACGGTGATTCGGCAGAACCATATCGGCGACTGGGGTACGCAGTTCGGCATGCTGCTGGAGCACCTGATCGATGAAAGCTGGCAGGATGGGCAGGCCCACCACATTGCCGATCTGAACGCGATGTACCAGCGGGCCAAGCGGCGCTTTGACGAGGACGAGAACTTTGCCCGCCGCGCCCGCGCACGCGTGGTGGCGCTGCAGAGCGGCGAGGAGCTATCCACCAAGATCTGGCATGCATTGATCGCCGAATCGGTCAATCACTTTCGGCCGGTGTATCAGCGGCTGGGTGTAAGGCTGACCGATGACGACATCCGCGGGGAGAGCTTCTATAACCCCATGCTGCCGCAGGTCGTGGCCGAGCTTCAGAGCAAAAGTCTGGCCCGCGAAAGCGACGGGGCGATATGCGCTTTCCCACCGGGATTTACCAATCGCGACGGCGAACCGCTGGCCATGATCGTCCGCAAACGCGACGGCGGCTACCTGTATGCCACCACCGATCTGGCGGCGGTGCGCTACCGCATCGAGACCCTCAAGGCGGACCGGATCGTCTACGTCACCGACGCGCGGCAAAGCCAGCACTACGCGATGCTCTTCACCGTCGCCCGCCAAGCCGGGTGGCTGCCCGACCACGTCGTGGCCGAACACGTGCCCTTCGGTACGATCCTGGGCAAGGACCATCGACCTTTCAAGACGCGCGCGGGTGAATTCGTCAAGCTCGTGGACGTGCTCGACGAAGCCGAGCAGCGGGCGGCCGCGATCATTGAGCAGAAGAATCCCGAACTGCCCGGCGATGAGAAACAGCTGGTGGCCCATGCCATCGGCATCGGCGCGGTCAAGTATGCCGACCTGGCCAACGACCGTGTCAGGGACTATGTCTTCGACTGGGATCGCATGCTCGCCTTCGACGGCAACACCGCGCCCTACCTGATCAACGCCTACGTGCGCATCCGCTCGATCTTCCGCAAGGGCGAAGTGGACCTCTGTTCACTCGACGGAGCGACGATCCTGGTCACCGAACCAGCCGAGCGGGCCTTGGTGCTCAAGCTGCTGCAGTTGCCCGCCATCGTCGCCGGCGTGGCCGCGAGCCTGGAGCCGCACCGCCTGTGCAACTATCTCTATGAGCTGGCGGCGCTGTACCACCAGTTCTACGAGCAGTGCCCGGTTCTCAAGGCTCCCGATACCGCGACGCGCGACAGCCGGCTGCGCCTCAGCGACCTGGCCGCCCGCGTGCTCAGCCGGGGCCTGGACCTGCTGGGGATCGCCGTGGTTGAGCGGATGTAACATGCTTCAGGTGGCACTCAAGGAATGGGCGGTGGTCTGCGACCTGCTGCTGGAGGGGCGCACGGCTCTGCTGTTGCGCAAAGGCGGGATCGCCGAGCCGGCCGGTGCCGGCGTGTTCGAGCCGACGCATCGGCGTTTCGCACTGTTTCCATCCTGGGCGCATCAGAAGCCGGAGATGATCCGCGAGGACCTGCGCAGCCGTGTGCAGGTGCTGGAAGAGCCGGACCAGATCACCTTCGCCGGCATGGCCGAGGTCGTAAAGGTCTGGCAGGCCCCCAACCCGCAGGCGCTGTTCGATCTCGATGAACTGCACGTGTTTTCCGATGAGCAGGTGCGCATGCGGTTCGACTACAAGCCCGATCGGCCGGTCTGGCTGATCGCGGTGCGGGCGATGAAGCTGGCCCGGCCGACGACGGTTCCCAACGAGCCGGCCTACTGCGGCTGCCGAAGCTGGGTGCCCCTCAAGCCCGAACACGCCGTGGACGACGCCGGCGCCGCCCCCATCCTGACCGACGCCGCCCTCGCGGCCGTGACGGCGATGGTGGACGATCGCCTGGGTCGGTGAAGTGGCGCAACGTGACGCGGCGGAAAAGTCCGCCCGCTGAATTCATCTCGCCTTCTCGGCCCTTTCGGCCCCCGTTGTCCGATCCTATGGGCGATCTGCGTGATCCCCCGGCTGAGCCGGGGGCTGATCTCTCGATCCCTTGGACCCCGCCCCCTTGCTCTTTCCGCTCAAGGCCCCGGGGGGACTCGTCCGATAAAGCCCTCTGGTTGAAACGCCTGTAAGGTCTGGCCGATTTACAGCCGATAGCGCGTCTGGATCGCTCTTTATTCGCACCAGACACGCACCCGCAACGACAAGGACACGCGATGAGAATCAGAACCCGATGCACGCTGGCGAGCCTGGCAGGCGCGGTTCTGGCCGTCGTCGGCTGTTCGCAGTACAACTCGGCCATCGGTCTGCCGGGCGGCTCAGCCAAAGTCAACGACCAGTACCGACAGTTCCTGGCCGAGTACCAGGCCCGCCTGGACGAAAGCCCGTCGAAGGCCAGTCGCCCCCAGACGCGTCAAGCCCGGTTCGACACTCCGACGGTCCAAGCCGACCCGGCAGCGGCCAATGCTGACATTCAGGCCGCAGCGCACACAGCCAATCGCAGCCCGGCCGACGCGCCCCGCTGGGCTTCAAGCCAGGCCGACCCCTCCGTCACCGAGCTGGGCCTCTACGGCACGCTGCCGCAGTCACTGCCGCAGCGCCGTGCCAGTCTCGACGGTCCCGACAACCTGCGCCAGATCACGTTCGCCAACGCGGGCGTCGACATGGACCCGCGCGTCGATCCCACCGGACAGTGGGTCGTCTTCGCCTCCACCCGCCACCGGCCCACGCCCGACATCTATCTGCAGCGGATCGACGGTACGGCCGTCCAGCAGGTCACGCACGACCCGGCCTCGGACCGCATGCCTGTGTTCAGCCCTGACGGGCGGCACGTGGCCTTCGCATCCAACCGCTCGGGCAACTGGGACATCTACCTGACCGATCTCGACGGCAGCCAGCCGGTGCAACTGACCAACGACCCAACCGACGAAATTCACCCCAGCTTCTCGCCCGATGGCCGCAAGATCGTCTACTGCTCCTATGGGCGCCAGTCCGGACAGTGGGAGATGGTGGTCATTGACACGGACAACCCGGCGAAGAAGCGGTTCATCGGTTTCGGGCTGTTTCCGGAATGGTCGCCCAGCGGCGAGAAGATTCTCTTCCAGCGGGCCCGCCAGCGGGGCACGCGGTGGTTCAGCGTATGGACCATCGACTACCAGGAGGGTGAGGGTGTGCGTCCGACGGAACTTGCCGCCAGCGCCAACGCCGGGGCCATCACACCGCGTTGGAGTCCTGACGGTCGGCACATCGTCTTCTGCACCGTGCTGAACCCGGATGATGTAGACACAGGCGCCCCCCCGCAGGCGGATGTGTGGATGATGGCGGCCGACGGCTCGGACCGCGTGAATCTGACGCGCAACCAGTTCGCCAACACCCAGCCGATCTGGTCGCCGGACGGGGCGATCTACTTCGTGAGCAACCGCGGCATGGCCGAGACGCAGAATATCTGGGCCCTCAAGCCCGACGCGGCGATGCGCGTGGCGGCCGATGCCGGGCGCTCGCAGCCGGTGCGCGAAGCAGCCGCCGGGCAGTCCCCCCCGGCAGGTACGGCCGTCATGGCCGGCGAGGACGCCCCCTAGAGACTGATGCATTGTCCATACGAACGCCGATCGTTCCTGCGTTCGTCAAGTTTGATTCGCCCGGCATGCGGAGGCGTGCCGACAACACGCGGCAGGATGCCATGACAAGTCAAAAGGTCATGTTGATGGCGGCGGGGCTGCTGATCGTCAGCGGCTGCCAGATGCTCAAGCCGCCTCCGGCGGAACTGGCAAGTCCCTATGCCACGCGTCGCGCCTGGGCGGTCATGCCCCTGCGCAACGAAAGCGGCAGCGCCCATGCGGATGGGCTGCGGATGGCCGATCGCCTGGCGCAGCAGATCGACGCGGCGCGGAACCTCGATGCCGTGCCGGTCAATCGCGTGCTCGCGGCCATGGAGCAGGCCCGGATCGCCGACGTGCGCGATCCGCAGATGGCCGCGGCCCTGATCCGCACGCTCGGGGTCGATGGTCTGATCGTCGGAGCAATCACGGCATACGACCCCTATGACCCGCCCATGATGGGCGTGGCCCTGGAGCTTTACACGTCGGATGCCGTGGAGCGTTACGAGATGGACCTCACGCGGCTCACACGTGCGGCGACAGAGGATGCGGCCGGTCTGCCGCAGCAGGAATCAACGCCGCGGGATACGCAGCCGGTGTCAATGGTCAGTGTGGTGCTGCGGGCGGCAGACGTGCCAACGCGCCAGGAGTTGTATCGCTATGCCGAGGGTCGTGGTCCGCAGAGCGGGGCGAGCGCCGATTGGCGCCGTCACCGGATCAACATGAACCTTTACCAGGAATTCGTGGCCTTCGCGATGATCGACCGCATGCTGCACGCCGAGCGAGGTCGCATCGAGCAGGCCAGGAAAGCTTACGCCTCTCCGTGACGGTCGGCCCGCGCCGCCCGCCGGATGGGGCAGCGGAGCGGACCGTGTTCAAAAGCAGACACAACCAGAACGCGTCGAACGATCGCAGCGCGCTGCAGCCGGTCGGACCGGGCCAGGTGGCCCTGCAGAAAGGCGCACAGCGCTATGTCTTTCACTGCGCGCCGGGCGAAGAAAGCAAGCTGCTGGCATCGTTGGCGCGGTTGGCCGACGATCCCGCCACGGATCTCGACTGGTTTGACGCGGCGGTGCTGAGCCACCAGCTCGGCCGCCAGATGGGCCAGAACATGCGGCGCATGCTTCGCTCGCTGTGAATTGACAGTCCGATTGTCGTGCAACTGAAAGCAACCGTCATCCGGGAGCGTCCAGGAAGGGCGGCCAGAGGCTTCAAGACAAGTTTCGTGGCAAGTGCCGTGGAAGGAACCAAACCCATGTCCAGCAACAGTCGTCTGATCGACCAGTTCGTCAACTACCTGCGCTACGAGCGGCACTTCAGCCCGTACACCGGACGCTGTTACGAGGCGGACCTGCGCCAGTACCTGCAGCATCTGACCGACAGCAATGGCCATGTCTTAGGCGACGCCGATACTCCATCCGGCGGCAACGGGCAGGTCGATGCGTCCGCCGACGCCGCCAGCAGCCTCGACCGCCGTATCGCCGCGGCCGATGCCATGGTCATTCGCACCTTCCTGACGCACCTGGACGGCTTCGGTTACAGCTCCGCGACCATCGCCCGCAAAATTGCCACGCTGCGCAGCTTCTACAAGTGGATGCACAAGCTCGGCCAGGCCGCAACCAATCCCATGATCCTGATCCGCACGCCCAAACAGGGCAAGCGACTGCCCAAGGCCATCGGCGTCGAGCAGGTCGACAAGCTGCTGTCCATGCCCGACAACCGCGACACCCTGGGGGCCCGCGACCGGGCGATCCTTGAAACGCTCTACTCCACCGGCGTGCGCGTCAGCGAACTGGTGGACCTCAATCGCGGCGACATCGATATGGGCGACCAGATGCTCCGTGTGCGCGGCAAGGGGCGTAAGGAGCGACTGGTGCCGCTGGGCACGCATGCACTGTCAGCCATCCGCCACTACCTGACGCTGCTGGAGCCGGATACGCGCTTCGCGGCCATGCATCAGGCGGCCAATCCTTCCGAGCTGCCGCTGTTCGTGAACAAGAATGGCAGCCGCCTCAGCAGCCGCAGCGTCCGCCGCAAGCTCGACAAATACCTCGCCCAGGCCGGTCTGGACCCGTCGATCAGCCCGCACACGCTGCGGCACAGCTTTGCCACGCATCTGCTGGAGAACGGTGCGGACCTGCGCAGCGTGCAGGAACTGCTGGGCCACCAGTCGCTGTCGACCACGCAGATCTACACACACCTGTCCAGCTCACGGATGCGGGAGGCTTACGCCCACGCCCATCCGCGGGCGATGTGAGGCGTCTGCTTCGCGTGACATGAGAAGCACCCGCTGCGGGTCGCGGCTGATCGGGATGCGCCCGTGCGCAGCCCATGGGTGATATCCTGCCGCCATGGCCAAGTCGGCAACGGAGATCGCGGGCGGGCTGGCGGGGCGGCGGGTCGGCTCGCTGGCCGGCTATGCCCTGCACCTGATCCCCTCGGCCGCGTTGCTGGCGATGGCGTTTCCCCGGCCTGGCTGGAGCGTGCTGGCCCTGATCGCGCTGGCCCCGGCGGGGCTGCTGGCGGTGCGGGCCCGCAGTGCGTGGCGGCTGGCTTGGACGGCTTACGTGGTCTGGGTCGTTTGGTGGCTGTGGATGATGCGCTGGGTCATCCCGGTCACGGTTCCGGGTTACGCGGCCATGTCGCTTTTTCTGGCCCTCTATCCCACGGCAGCGCTGTTGGTGGCCCGATGGCTGATGCGCGGCGCGGGCGTGGCGGGGGTACTTGCCTTGCCGATGGCATGGGTGAGCGTGGAACTGCTGCGCGCATATGTGCCGGCAGGCGGGTTCGCATGGTTCAGTCTTGGCCACGCCTTGGGGCCTTGGCTTCCGCAGCATGGATCGGGACGGCTGGCACAGGCGGCCGACCTGTTCGGCGAACTGGGCGTGAGCTTCCTGGCGGCGATGTCAAGTGGGCTGGTGGTGGATGCCGCGGTCGTCGCGCGTTCCCGTCGGCGCCTCGGCCGCAGTCGACTGGCCGCGGCGGCGATCCTGTGGCTGGTGACATTCGCCGCCGCGCTGGTCTACGGTGAATGGCGGCTTCGGCAGGGTCAGACGTTGGTGGAGGGGGATGCGGTGGCTCTGCGCATAGCGGCGGTGCAGACGAATGTTCCCCAGAGCAACAAGATCGACCGCGAGCCGGCCCAGACCGCGCGCGACTGGGCGGCCCTGATCGACCTGACGGAACAGGCGGCCGCGGCGCAGCCGCACCTGGTCGTCTGGCCGGAGACGGTGGTGCCCGGTTACTTGGACCACGTGAGCCTGAGCCTGTCGACGGAACTGAAGCTGGATTGGCATCTGTACCATGAGCAAGCGATGGCGATTGCCCGCGGCGGGGGTTTCGCGCTGATGGTCGGCGCGGGCGCGGTCGACGACTGGCGGCCGCGGCCCGATGACGAAGACCGACTCGCGCCCATCGGCCGGCACAACTCAGTGTTTCTCTACCACGCCGACGGCACGCGCGATCCCGCCCGCTACGACAAAATGCACCTGGTGCCCTTCGGTGAGTACATTCCCTGGGTCGAAGGCCGTGACTGGCTCAAGCAGTCTTTCCTCAGACGCCTGTCGCCGTATGACTTCGATTACACGCTCAGCCCCGGACGTGTGGCGCCGATGTTCCGCATCGACGTGGGGGGCGGGACATGGACCGCTGCCACGCCGATCTGCTTTGAGGACGCGGTGGCACGCGTCTGCCGCGCGATGGTCTGGCGCGTCGGCAGTCGTGACGCGGCCCGCGGTCGCAAGCGGGTCGACCTGCTGGTGAACCTGACCAATGACGCTTGGTTCGGCGGCCTGTCTCAGCGGGCACAGCACCTTCAAATCGCCGCTTTTCGCTGCATCGAGAATCGTGTGCCCATGGTGCGTTCAGTGAACACGGGCATGAGCGCAGCCATCGATTCGAACGGCGGGGTGGCCGCCATTGTCGAGGCCGAGGTCGACACAGCGGCGCGGGGCCAGTTCGTGGAGGGCATGGTGCTTGCCGGGTTGCTCCGCGACCCGCGCATCACGACCTTCAGCCGAGTGGGCGACTGGCCGCTGCGCATCATGGCGGGGTTTACGCTGCTGCTTGCCTTGGCGGGCCTGGCGCGGCGCGGTAAGGTCACAGTCGGCCGGCGCAACTGAATGACTCACGGCAATGTTTGTCTGACAGGGGAAAGCGTATGCACACGCCCTTGCACCAATGCTTACTGGCCGTGTTGATGTCTGTGCTGGCAGTGTCCGTGCAGGCTCAGCCTGACGCTGCGGACTTGCGGCAGCGTGCGATCCAGCAGGTGCTCGAGGCTTCGCGCAGCGATGACGCCCTGCTGCGAACCCATGCCACCGAAGCGGCCGCATTCCTCACAGACCGGGCATTGCCTTTGCTGCAACTGGCGCTGGAAGATCCCGTGGCGCCGGTCCGTTTCACCGCCCTGGTGACGATCGGGCGTGAGAAGCTTGCATCTCTTGCCGGATCGGCGCGGCGGCTGTTGAACGATCCGGATGGCTCGGTGCGCGCGGCCGCGATCTTCGCCCTGCACCAGAATGGTCACGAAGTGGATGTCTCGCCCTTGGCGGGGCTTCTGAGCGATCCCGATCCCGCGGTGCGCGGCAACACGGTGATGCTCATCGGCTGGATGGGTAACGCGACGGCGGTACCCATGCTGCGGGAGATGGTGCAGCGGCCGGCGGGCCGGGCCAGTCCGACGCGCGACACCATTGTCCGCCTCCAGTTCGCCGAGGCGATGGCCCGACTGGGGGATGCCGAGGCCATGGTGCCGATCCGGGCCGGTGCTTACTCGGCGACCAGCGAAGTACGGGTGCTGGCGGTAACGATCATGGGAGACGTGGCAGACCATACAATGCAGCCGGCCATGGCCGCCATGCTGGACGAGCCGCCAATTGAGCTGCAGATCGCAGCCGCTACGTCGCTGGCCAAGCTCGGCGATGGGAGCGGCCTGGCTACGCTGCTGCAGGCGGCGCGCGACCGGGATGCAATGGTTCGCGCACAGGCGGCGGCGGGGCTGGGGTACCTGTCAGCCTCGGTCCGACAGGACGCCTTGGCAGGGCTGCTGGCCGACGGCGATGCCCACGTGCGTCTGGCGGCCGCGGCCGCACTGCTGCGGCAGATGGCTGGTGGACGCGATGCGCCACGGTAGATCGGGCGTCCTCGGGTGCCATGGCCGCCCATCCCGCCATCGAGGCCGTTTGACACTGCCGCGGGCGACGGTTACCTATAAAGGCCCGCCCATACACTGTTCCGGCCAGCGTCGTTGCACACGGCCGGGGCTTACCGAAGGGTTCATCACGACGACTTGCCCAGGAGAGACCCCTTGAGCGTCCTGACCAAAGCGTTGGTGGTCCTCGTGACCGTGCTTTCCGTGCTGCTGGTGGCGGTCGTCGTGCCGTTCGTCGCCAACCAGCAACATTACAGAGACCAGGCTGATCAGCTCCAGACCACGCTGACGTCGGCCCGGCAAAGCGCCCGGGTGCTTCAGGCGGAGCTAGATGCGGCCCAGGCCAGCCGCACGCAACTGATCCGCGATTACGAAACCCAGAGCCAGGCGCAGGCGCGGCAGGTGAACCAGTTGATGCAGGATCTGGCCCAGGCGCGCGGGGCCGAGCAGGCGGCGGCCGTCGCCTTCGAACAGGCCAAGGCCGACCAGACCCGCCTGACCGCCACCAACCAGCAGATCACACGCATGCTCGAGGCCACCAACCAGGAGCTGATGACGCGGCGAAACGAGATGGTGGCCATGGAGCTGAAGCTGATCGAGGCCACCGACCAGATCAACGAGTTGAGCAGCCAATTGGACACGCTCAATGTGTCTGTGCGTCGTCTGCGCGAGGAACTGGCCGAGCGCGAAGGACAATTACGCGACTACGAGAGCCGTATCGCCCGCCTGCCCGGTGACGTGCGCGACCTGATGGTCGCCGCCGAACCGGTGGCCGCGCCCTACGTGCCCGATGTTGTCATTCATGGCCAGGTGGACAAGATTGACCAGGTTGGCGCCGAAACATTCGTGCAGCTCAACATCGGGCGTCGGGATCAGGTGTCGACGAACATGAAGTTTGTGGTGTATCGCGGCCAGCAGTTTCTAGGCACGCTGGTCATCACGATGGTGGATGAGGATGCATCGGTGGGCCGCATGGTGCTGCTGCAGAGTCCGATTCAGCCCGGCGACGCGGTGCGCACCGGCGAATTGTGAACCTCGGTTTACCCCGCCGCGGCCCCATGCGGGGCGGGCATCGTCCGTGCCGTACTGAAGGATTGAGGAGACAGCCATGAGTCAGATGGGCGGGCAGCCTCCGCAACGCAAAAGCGTGCCGGACATCTACACGGTGCTGATCCTGATCGCGGCCGTGGGCCTGCTGATCGCCGTCGTGTACGTGGCCATCAAGAACATGGCTCTGACCGGGGGCGGCAATCCCTTTGCCGTTCTGGCCGCGGTGCTCCCGTTCCTGCCGTCTGCGCCTTTCGTGCCTTAGCCGAGTGGCACCGCGCTTGCAGGCGCCCAAACATTCATCATCGCCGGGCGTGTCGGGCGATTTTGATATACCATCGGGCCTGATTGTCGCCGAAGGCCGTCCCGGGTAAGGGCGGCCGCGGGTGTTCGGCTTCTGTCGTGGGGCTCGATCCACGACCGATCTGCGGTTGACCAAAAGGGTGCCGCACCGCCCGGCAGGCAGAAAGGACGCGGCGATTGTTCATCGACAACCTTCTGAGCTGGTTCAGCGTCGACATGGGCATCGACCTGGGCACATGCAACACGCTGGTGTGTGTGCGCGGCGAGGGCATCGTACTCAATGAGCCGAGCGTCGTGGCCGTCAAGAAGGGCACCAATCAGGTGCTCCAGGGCGGCAATGCCGTGGGCTGGGTCGCCAAGGAGATGCTCGGCAAGACGCCGGGCAGCATCACCGCCATCCGTCCGCTCAAGGACGGGGTAATCAGCGATTTCGAGATCACCGAGGCGATGCTCAGCTACTTCATCCGCAAGGTCAATGGCCGGCGGCCATTCCCCCGACCGCGGGTGGTCATCGCGGTGCCCAGCGGCATCACGGCCGTGGAAAAACGCGCGGTGCTGGACTCGGCCGAACGGGCCGGGGCACGGCGTGTCTACCTGGTCGAGGAGCCGCTGGCCGCGGGCATCGGCGCCAACCTGCCCATTGTCGAAGCCACCGCGTCGATGATCGTGGACATCGGCGGCGGCACCACCGAGGTGGCGGTCATGAGCCTGGCCGACATCGCCCAGTGTGAGTCGGTACGCGTGGCCGGCGATGACATGGACGAGGCCATCATCAGCCACATGAAGAAGGCCTACAACCTGATGATCGGCGAGCAGACTTCCGAGCGGATCAAGATCGAAATCGGTACGGCCGTGCCCGACAACAACGCCCGCTCGATGGAAGTCCGCGGCCGGGACATGATCTCCGGCCTGCCGCGTAAGACCGTCATCACCAGCGACGAAATCTGCCAGGCCCTGCAGGAGCCGCTGAGCGCCATCATCGAAACGGTGACGCGCACGCTCGAACGCCTGGAGCCGGAGCTGGCCGCCGACCTGGTGGAGAACGGCATCTGCCTGGCCGGTGGGGGGGCGCTGCTACGCGGCATCGACCAGATCATCCACGACGCCACCGGCCTGGACGTGCGCATCGCCGACGACCCGCTGACCTGCGTGGCCCGCGGCACCGCCATCTACCTCGAGCATCTCGAGGAGTGGAAGAAGACCATGGAAAGCGACATGGACGCGCTCTAGCGTCCGCTGGGCCGGCGCGCACGGCCCGCGAGCCGCACCTGGCACCCGATCGGAATCCTCATGCGCTCACAATGGCTGACCCAACGACGCATGCTGGCGCTGGTGGTGACCGCGTCGATGATGGCCGGCCTTCTGCCCGACGCCGCTGCCCGGGCGCTCTGGAGTCGGCCGCGCCAGATCAAGGACATGCTCATCACGCCGCTCACCCACCCGCTGCACCAGATGTCGCTGCGTCTTCGCGGCCCGTCAGCACAGGACATCGCTCCCGCCTCCTTCGACGCGACCGCCGCGGCCGAGGAGCGACGGTGGTACGCCTCACAGGTCCAGCGCCTCAAGGCCGAGCTGCGCGACGCCTACCAGCGGCTGGAGCGTTACGAGCGCCATGCCGAGCTGGCCCGCCGCGGCGGAGCGGCGATGGACGGACCGGCCGCCTACACCACCGCCCACGTCACTGCCTGGGGCGGCCGGGCTGATCAGCCCACACTGACGATTAACAAGGGCCGTTCGCACGGCCTGAGCGAGGGCATGGTCGTCTGCGACGATGTCAGCCTCGTGGGCCGCATCATCGACGCCGGAGCCATGACAGCGACCGTGGCCCTGCTGACGGTCCCGGGTCAGCAGGTGGCAGTCCGCGTCATACCCGCTGACCATCCGGCGTCCGATGGTCTGCCTCTGGTCCTGCGCTACGAGGCCGACCGCCAGGCCTTCGCGCAGATCACTGAGATCACCAGTCCCGTCAATGTGGGAGATTTGGCGCACCTGGATGATGCGTCCGCATGGCCCCCGGAAGCCTGGGGCCTGCTGGTGGGACGGGTGACGGCCATCGAACGCGACGAGGATCCCCTGAACTTCAAGCGACTGCTGGTGCAGCCCATCATCCGCGGCGCGTACCTGCGCCGTGTAACCATTCTGATACCCCGCGACGAATGACGTCGGTTCGATGAACCTCTGACCCCCATGCGCTGGCCGATCTTCGCCATTCTGACTTACCTGACCCTGGTCCTGGAAACAGGGCTCAAGGGCATGTTGCACATCGGCGGCGCGACGCCGAGCCTGCTGCTGATTCTGCTCGTGTACGCGGGTATCTCCGCGCCGCCTCTGACAGTGCTCTGGGCCGCGGCTCTGCTGGGGCTTCTGCATGATCTGTCCGCGGCCGCGCCCGGCACCGGGGCGCCGCTGCACATCGTCGGTCCGGGCGTGCTGGGCTTCATGCTCGCCGGCTACACCACCCTCCAGATCCGCGCCCTGGTCTTCCGCAACTCCGCGATCACCGTCGCCATCGCCGTCTTCTTCGCGGGCATCCTGGCGCATCTGGTGATCGTGGCCCTGCTGACGGTCCGTGGTCTGCCGATCGTGCCCGGTCAGGCGATCGATGGCTGGCGTGCGGCCGACCAGCTCATCGGCCGCTTCCTCAGCCTGCTATACACGACGATCCTCGCCATGCCCCTGGGGCGCCTGCTGCTGTGGTCCGATCCATGGTGGGGCTTCACTGTCCACGCAGGCCGCCGTGGGCGGTAGAACGACAATCACTTCATGCCCGAATCCGATCGCCGACAATCTGACGACCAGGGTGCCGACGGGCAGCCGGTCCATCTGGAGCATGACGCCGACATCGAGCGCCAGCCTGCATTGCTGCGCGGCATATGGCACGCGCCGCGCGGGCCGGTGACGCAACTGGTGGCTTGGCTACTGCTGACGATGATTGCCTTGGCCCTGTTCGCAATGGTCGCGATCATCGTGCTGGGGTCTGGGGTGTAGGGTCTGGGTTGCAGGGTCTGAGGTACGAGATCATCGCAGGCGGCCATCACCGGTCGGCAATCACTCCTACAATCTCCCGTTCCTCCTTCCGGAGCGTGCTCCCATGGCCAGTCCGCGCAGGACCAATCGTCTCGCCCATGAGACCAGCCCTTATCTCCTCCAGCACGCCCACAATCCCGTGGACTGGTATCCCTGGGGCCCCGAAGCCTTTGACACCGCCCGCCGCCTCGACAAACCCCTCTTCGTCTCCATCGGCTACGCCACCTGCTACTGGTGCCACGTCATGGAACGCCAGGTGTTCGAAAACCCCGACATCGCCGCACTCATGAACGACCTGTTCGTCAACGTCAAGGTCGACCGCGAGGAACGCCCCGATGTCGACGACCTCTACATGATCGCCACGCAACTTGTCAGCGGCAGCGGCGGCTGGCCGATGAGCGTCTTCCTCACACCGCCTGGCGCGGCCGGCAACAACGACCCCGGCCTCGAACCCTTCTTTGCCGGAACCTACTTCCCGGCGACGTCCAGCCACGGTCGGCCCGGTTTCCCCGACGTGCTGCGCCAGCTTGCCGACGTGTGGCGGAATCGACGGGCCGACGTCGTCGAACAGGCACGCAGCATTGCTGACGCCGTCCGCCGCCACGCCCTCGATTCGCTTCAGACCGCCGCCAATGACACGGCCGCCCCGTCGCGTGAACTCGTCGCCGTCGCGGCCAGGCAGCTTGCCCGCTCCTACGACAGCGAGCATGGCGGCTTCGGCGGCGCCCCAAAGTTTCCCCAGCCATCGCAACTGCTGTTTCTCACGCGATTCCACCCGGTCAGCGGCGATGACGCGGTGTGGCAGGCTGTGACGCACACGCTCGATCGCATGGCCCGCGGCGGCATATACGACCAGGTCGGCGGCGGCTTTCACCGCTACAGCGTCGACGCCCAATGGCTCGTGCCACACTTCGAGAAGATGCTCTACGACAACGCCCAGCTCATCGACGCCTACCTCTATGCAGCCGCCGTGCAGCCCGACAGTCCCGACGCGCCGCTGTGGCGGCGGATCGTCCACGAGACGGCCGCATGGGTCATCACCCGCATGACCGACGCCACCGGCGCCTTCTACAGCGCCATGGACGCCGAGGTCGATGCCCGCGAAGGCGGCAGCTACGTCTGGACGCCCGCGCAGGTGCGGGCCGCCATCGCCGATCCCGACCTGGCCGAACTCGCGATGACGCTCTACGGGCTGGACGCCGGCCCGAACTTCCGCGACCCGCACCATCCCCAGGACGAGCCGACCAACGTGCTGCACCTGCCCGTGCCGCTGCGCGAACTGGCGTCACGGCGCGGCTCATCGGAAGCCGAACTCATCGAGCAGCGTCGCCAAATCAATGGCATGCTCCTGGCCGCGCGCGATCAGCGAAAGCAGCCGATCACCGATGACAAGGTGCTCGCAAGCTGGAACGGCCTGATGATCGCCGCCCTCGCCGACGCCGGCCGCGTGCTCCATGAGCCGCGCTACGTCGACGCCGCCCGCGCCGCCGCCGACGCCGTTCTCACCCATATGGCCCCCGACAGCGGCGGCCTGTACCGCACCATGCGCGCTGGACAGGCCAAAATCCCCGCGTTCCTTGAAGACTACGCAGCCGTCGCCCACGGCCTGCTGGCGCTGCATCGGGCGGTGGACGCCGGCCCATATCTCGATGCGGCCATTCGTCTCATGAACCATGCCGAACGCCATTTTCTCGTGTCGATCGACTCGGCCGCCGGCAGCTATTACGACACGCTCGACGGCCAGAGCGACCTCTTCGTTCGCGGCCGCGGTTTCCATGACGGCGCCATCCCGTCGGGCAACAGCCAGATGGTGCATAACTGGGTCACGCTGCATGAGCTGACAGCCGACCGCGCGTACCTCGACAAGGCCGCCCGCGACCTGCGCGCTCTTGGTTCCACGATGCGGCGAAACGGCGCGGCCATGATTCACATGCACCACGCCCTGCTGCGGGCGCTGATACGGCAACCCGACCTCTTTGAAACACCCGCGCGATCACGGGCCGCATCGACGGTCATTCGTGGTGAAGCGGTCAAAGTGACGATCCGGCCATCGGTCATCACTTTCACCGACCAGCCCGTCACGCTGATCGTTGAACTGACCATCGACCGCGGCCACCACATCAACGGCCCGACGCCGTCGCTCGATCATCTCTCGCCCACGCGCCTGACGCTGGCGGGCAACGCGCCCGCCGCCCTGGGCGTGAAGTATCCGCCCACCCGACGCGCCCGTTACGCCCATACCGAAGAGTCGCTGGATATCTATGAAGGAGCCGTCACACTGACCGCGACATTGACGCTCACCACATCCGCGCCGATTGACACACTCCACCTGCTGCTGCGCTATCAGCCCTGCACCGACCTCGCCTGCCTCCGTCCTCAGCAGCTCGAGCTGCCCATCCCCGTCACCCAGTAGCCCCCACGCGCCGCTCCCAAGCCGAGGCCTTCAGGCCCGGATATCCCCGCTACACTCACGCTCATGATTGACACCCACTGCCACCTGACCTACAAGCCGCTGTGCGACCGCCTCGAGGACGTGCTCGCCGGCGCGGCCGCGGCCGGGGTTGATCGCATGATCACCGTCGGCACCAGCCCTGACGACGCCCGCCGCGCTGCCGCCTTGGCCCAGCAGCGTTCCCAGGTCTTCGCCACCATCGGCCTGCATCCACACTACGCGGCCGACTGGCGCGACCAGGCGGCTGTCCAGGCGGCCATGCGCGACCTGGCGAAGCTTCCGCGCGTCGTCGCCCTTGGTGAGATGGGTCTCGACTGGCACTACCCCGACCAGCCCCGCGAGGATCAGCGCCGCGTCCTCGACTGGCAACTGGAAATCGCCGCCGAGCTCATCAGCACACCCGACTTCCGGGGGCCGATCATCATCCACAACCGCAAAGCCACGGACGATATCCTCGCCGCCCTGCGCCGCAGCGGCATCCCCGGCCCGCGCTTCGTCTTCCACTGCTTCACCGGCTCACCGGCCGAGGTGGACGCGATCCTCGACTTCGGCGCCGTCGTCGGCTTCACCGGCATCGTCACCTTCGCCGGCGCAGCCGACGTGGCCGAAGCGTCCGACCGTGTGCCGCTGGACCGCCTGCTGGTCGAGACCGACTCGCCATACCTCACTCCTGAGCCGCACCGCAAGGTCCGCCCCAACGAACCGAAGTACGTCCCCCACGTCGCCCGCTTCCTGGCACATCGCCGCGGCATGCCCGAAGCCGGCTTCATCGCCGCCGTCGACGCCAACGCCTGTCGCATGTTTCATATGGATCAGGCGTGCCGCTGATGACCACCACAATTCGCAAAGGTGCCACATGAATCTCACAGCCGGCGAATGCCACCGTTACGAGGCGCTGCGCCCCGATGAACTGGCGAGGATCGTGGCCGAGACACCCGTGGCTTACTGGCCGCTGGGGTTGTTGGAGCATCACAGTTGGCACCTGCCCATCGGTTTCGACGGCCTGAAGGCGGACGCCCTGTGCATGGAAATGGCGGCGCGCACCGGCGGGGTGGTGTTGCCGGTGATGTGGTGGGGGGGCGGCGGGGGGCATGGGCCGTTCCTGTGGACGCATTACCAGGACGAGGCTGCGGCCGGGGCGGTGGTGGCGTCGACGGTGCGGCAACTGGTCCGCTACGGATTCCGCGCGATCGTCGTGTTCGCGGGGCACTATCCATGGCAGCAGACTCTCGACGCGCAGCTTGGGCCGCTGAGCAGCGAGCTGGGGCGCGACGTGCTGCTGCTGTGGGGCCACGAGGGCACCATTGCGGCTCCGCGCGTCAAGGGGGCCGGCGACCATGCCGCCTACTGGGAGACAAGCTTCGCCCTGGCCTTGTTCCCGCAGCAGGTGGACATGGCCGCCCTGCGCGATGGGCGCGCTCCTGTCGATGTATGGCCCGGCGGGGACGACTCGGTCGCGGCCGGCATCTATCCCGGTGTCGATGCGGACGCGACTTCACCGACGTTTTCACAGCTCGGTGCCGACGCCCGCACCGCCGATGCGGCCGCGGGTCGGGCCTACCTGGATCGCATGATCGACGATGTCACGTCGCGCGTGGCGGCACATTTGCGTGCCGACAACCGTGGTGCGGGAGCATAACCGCCATGCCGACGCCCCATGCCCCCGTATCCCCTCCCGATCGGGCCGCCCTGATGCTTGTCTTCGCCCATCCCGACGATGAAGGCGGTTACAGCGGCGGGGCGATTCCCTATTACGCGGTCGTCCGCGGCCTGCCGGTGGTTGTGGTCATGACGACCCGCTGTGCGTGGGTGCCGCATCGTGAAGCCGAGATGAACGCGGCGATGCGGCGCTACGGCCTGCCACACGACGCGATTTTCGCCGACTTCCCCGACTGCGGCTATCAGTATCCGGGCAACGTCGACTACGTCTGGCGTCGCTGGGCGGGTGTGAAGCATGATGCGGCGCTGGAACCGCCTGATGAAGCGACACGCGTCGATGCGGCCCGGCGCGGCCGCGAAACCGCCATCGCCTTCGTGACCCGGCAGATTCGCCGCTTCCGTCCGCTGGTCATCCTGACGCATGATCTGGCGGGCGAGTACGGCCACACGAACCATATCGCCACAGCCCAGGCGACTATCGCCGCGTTCCACCTGGCCGCCGACGCCGGTGCGTTCCCCGATCAGCTCATCGACCGCGCCGCCCTGACGCCGTGGCAACCGAGCAAGCTTTACGTTCACCTATACGACAGGAACCCGCACTGGCACGACTGGGATATGGTCTGTCCACGACTGGCAGGCATGGCTCCGTCGGGCTGCACGCCGCTGGATGTGGCCAACTGGGCCTTGCGTTGCCACGTCAGCCAGGGCGATCAGCGCGTGGAAATCGGCGGCCACGACGACGCTCGCCGCTGGGGTCTGTACGCCACGACCGTTGGCCCGGACGTGATCGCCCGCAATGACTTTTTCGAGAATGTCGATCTGACCGGCATCCCGTCCGCGCCGCCGTCCCTCCCGTCAGACCGCCCCTGAACCTGCTACGATGGCCGTCAGCACCGCGTGCCCGTATCGCTCCAGCTTGCTGCGGCCGATGCCGGGGATCGCAGCCATGTCCTGTAATGATCGCGGCTTGGCTGTCACCAAAGCGAGCAGCGTCGTGTCGTGGAAGATGACGTAGGCGGGCACGTCCTGCTGCCGGGCCAGTTCCAGGCGCAGCTCGCGCAGGCGATCAAACAGAACACGGTCGGCGGGATCGGCCAGTTCCATGGCCCCTCGCGCCGTCATGGCGCGGCGTTCCCGCGGGGATTTCTTGGCTGGCGGCGCCTCACGACGCAGATACATCGTCTGCTGGCCGCGCAGCACCGGGCCGGCATCGGGTGTCAGCCGCAGCCCGCCCGTCGCGTCGTCGATCACAAGCAACCCCTCGATCACAAGCTGGCGGAAGACCGACATCCACGCGGTGCGTGGCAACTCCTTACCGATGCCGTAGGTGCTCAGTTGCTCGTGGCCGAATTGCGTGACGCGTTCACTCTCCGAGCCGCGCAGCACGTCCGTCAGATGGCCGGCCCCGAAGCGCTGGCCGGTACGGTAGACGCACGACAGCGCCTGCCTCGCCGCCAGCGTCGCATCCCACGTTTGCGGCGGAGCGAGACAGTTGTCGCAGTTCCCGCACGAGCCGTTGTGCGTGTCGCCGAAATATTCCAGCAGCACGTGGCGGCGGCAGCGCGTGGTTTCGCAGTAGCCCAGCAGGGCATCGAGCTTGGCTCGCTCGATGCGCTTCTGGGTGTCGGGCGCCTGCGAGGTGTTGATGAACTGGCGCATGCGCACCACGTCGGCCAGTCCATACGCCATCCACGCGTTGGCGGGCAGACCATCGCGGCCGGCCCGGCCGGTCTCCTGGTAGTACGCCTCGACGGAACGCGGCAGATCGAGATGCGCCACGTAGCGCACGTCCGGCTTGTTGATGCCCATGCCGAAGGCGATCGTCGCCGCCACGGTCAGCCCCGGCTCGCGCAGGAACCGTTTCTGATGCCGCGCACGCGTCGCCGCGTCCAGCCCCGCGTGATACGCCAGCGCTGGGCGGCCGATCCCGTTCAGCCATGCGGCCGTCTCTTCGACCGATCGCCGCGTCAGGCAGTAGACGATGCCCGCGTCGCCTGTGTCGGCCGGGTGGTGCTGATCGAGGAAAGCGAGGAGCTGCTGTCGCGGTTTGTCCTTGACGGTGACGGCATAGGTGATATTGGGCCGATCGAACCCCGCCACGAAGCGCTCAGCGTCATGCAGCCGCAGGCCCTCGACGATGTCGTCGCGCGTGCGCGCGTCGGCCGTGGCGGTCAGCGCCAGCCGCGGCACGCCGGGGTAGCGATCCGCCAGCATGTCCAGTTGCCGATACTCCGGCCGAAAGTCGTGGCCCCACTGCGAGACGCAGTGCGCCTCGTCAATGGCAAACAAAGCCAGCCGGCATCCGTCCAGCAGCCCCAGGCACCCGTCGGTCACCAGCCGCTCGGGCGCGATGTAGAGCAGATCCAGATCGCCGCGCCGGATTGCGAGACAGACATCGCGTGCCTCGGCCGCCGACAGCGTCGAGTTGAGCACCGCCGCCCGCACGCCGCACTGCCGCAGGGCTGTGACCTGATCCTGCATCAGCGCGATCAGCGGGCTGACGACCACCCCCATGCCCGGCCGCACAAGAGCCGGCAACTGGTAGCACAGGCTCTTGCCTCCGCCGGTGGGCATGACCACCAGCGCGTCGCCGCCATCGAGAACGCGCGTGATGACCGATTCCTGCGGCCCGCGAAAGGCCGTGTAGCCGAACACCTCGCGCAACAGGTCGCGCGCTTGCATGATGCCGCCGCTGCTCATGTCCGCATTATGCCCGACGGATTCAATTCAGGGGTGACAGCGACCGGTGTGGCGGATCACGATGCGGCGACAGCGTGGGCCTGCAGATCTTCGAGATCGACGAACTCCAGCGTGGATACATGCGTGGCTTCGAGCACCACCGGCGGGGCCAGGCCGACGGTAAGCGCCTCCTTCCACCGCTGCACACACAGGCACCAGCAGTCGCCGGGCTTGAGTCCCTCGAAACCCATATCGGGCTGGGGCGTGGACAGGTCGTTGCCGCGTGAGCGGCTGAAGGCCAGGAATTCGGCCGTCATGCGGGCGCAGACCAGGTGCAGGCCCGCGTCGCCCGGCCCGGTGCGGCAATAGCCGTCGCGGTAGAAGCCGGTGCGCGGCCGATCGCAGCACATCCGCAGCTCGGTCCCCATCACATTCCTGGCCATGGTCAACTCCTCGGGCGCTGTGCCACATCCATGGGTCACATCGTGTTCAACGGTAGCGGTCGCACCCGTGTCCGTCCACCGATTGCGGACTTGGTGTGACAGCGTGGCTTGGCTTATCATGGCGCCATGGCCGTATACATTGACGACCAGCGTGTTGAACTTGATGGTGAGCACTTGTCCGGGGTGCTGGCCGCGGCGCGCGAATATCTCAGACCGAGCGGCCGGCTCATTGTCGAGATCAGCGTGGACGGTCGGCCGGTGGTGGGTGAGCAGTTGGAAACCCAGGCGGAATTGTCCGTGACCGCCAGCGAGGTGCGGCTCGCGTCGGCCGCCCCTTCGGAATTGGTGTGCTCTGCCCTGGCCGACGCCCGGTGCGCTCTGGCACAGGCACGCGACCTCCAGATGGAAGCCGCCGAACTGCTCCAGCAGGATCAGACTCAGCCGGCCATGCAAAAAGTCGCCGCGGCCGTGGCCCTGTGGCAGCAGGCCCATGAGGTTGTCGTGCGCTCACTGCGGGTCACCGAAATACCCCTGGACGAGCTGCAGGTCGACGGCCGACCCAGCCGGGAACTGGTCCAGGAACTGATCGACCAGCTCAAGCACGTGCGGCAACTGGTGACCGACGCGGACGCCATCGGCCTGGCTGACGCCCTGGCGTATGAATGGCCGCAGACCCTGGAGGCGTGGGACCGGCTCATCGAGCAGTTGATCGAGCGCCTGCAGGCCGATGGGGCTTGAGGTATTGGAGCCGCGTGAGGTTCGACCGCGATCCCTGCGATGAGAGGCAAACCATGGGCAAACCGAATCTGGAGCATCCGACGCTGGTGCTCGTCAAGCGCCGCCTGCCGGGTACGAAGTTGCTGGCCACCGAGTTCCGCGGTCAGACCACGCTCATCGTGCCGCGCGAGGATTTGCTGGAGGCCATGCGCTTCCTCCGCACCGACGCCCGCTGCGACTACAACTTCCTGTCCGACATCGTCGGGATCGATTACCTCAACTATCCGGCTGCCGACAGACCCCAAGGCCGCTTTGCCGTCGTCTACAACCTCCTGAGCCATGCCCACAACCAGCGGCTGTTTGTCAAGGTGATGCTCAATCCCACCCTCGACACGACGGGCATCGCTGACGACCCGGCCCTGCATCTGGATAGCGTTACCGAACTGTGGCCCGGTGCCGAGTGGCCCGAGCGTGAGGTGTTTGACATGTTCGGCATCCGTTTCGACGGCCACCCCGACCTGCGGCGGATTCTGCTGTGGGAGGACTACCCCGCCCATCCGCTGCGCAAGGATTACCCGCTGCGCGGCCGACAGGAGCGGGAGAGTTATCGGGTCGTGGCCCGCGACGACGCCTGATTCCAGCCGGCCGCCGCCTGCCATGGCCGAGCCTTCAGCGGCCTTCACATTGTGTCGATGATAGCGCCTGAACGTCCTGTGCGGGCACGCCCTGCCGAGCGCTGTCATGACTGCATCGACACCGACCACTGCGTGTGACGACCGTCGCAGGGATATCCGCCTCGCCGGGTACGGCCCGGTGGACGCGGTGGTGGTCGACCGCTTCAACCAGCCGATCCGCGTGCTTGAGGGCGCGTATGTGGTCAATGTCTCGGCGGGGGGCATGGCCTTGCGGACCCATGCTCCGCTGGCGGCGGGCAGCCACGTCGTTGTGACTTTGGGTGACGCGCGTCCCGCTCAGGATGGCACGGGTCGAGTCAAACTCGAAGCCATCGGACATCACGCCGCAGCCCATGCCGGCTGTGTAATCCATTGCCGATTGACCGAGGGCCGGATGCCGGCCCGGCTGATCTGCCGCTGGTAAGGGTGTTGCGGGAAGGCGAAGACTGAGGCCAGGTTTGCCATGGGTCGATCCAAGTCGTCATCGAAAGACAAGGCCAAGCGCTCGACTGATCAGGCCGATCGCCGCGCCCAGCCGCGCTGCGAACCACTGGGCCCCATCGGCGTGCGCAAGATGCTGCCTGTCACACCACTGGCTGACGTCGAGGTACTCAACATCTCGCCCAAAGGGGTGGCCATCCGTACCCGTATGGCCCTGAGGGTCGGCGACCGCCTGTCTTTCACCACCAGCGCCGCCACGCCGCCGATCCTCGCCAAGGTGCTGGCCTGCGACCCGATGGACGACGGCGGCTATCGCGTCCGCTGCGAGTGCCTCATGGGCGCCTTCGAGCCGCTGTAGCGGCAGGGGCAACGGAACAAGGGACCGAGCGGCCGAGGCACCAGGGCGCCCATGCAATCTGGCGGGCTTCGTCTATCCTGTGGCACATGAAGACGGCTGTGATCCTTCCCGCCGCCGGCGCGGGCCGGCGATTCGCCGAGTCCGGGCCGCAGCGCAGCAAGCTCGAGCTGGAACTCAACGGCCGCTCCGTGCTGCTGCGGTCGGTGATGCTCTTCGCCCGCCGGCCCCAGGTGGCGCAGATCATCGTGGCGGCTCCGCCCGACGACCTGGACGCCTTCCGCCTGCGCTGGGGTGATCAGCTTGCGTTCCACGGCGTGCAGATCGTTGCCGGCGGGCGTGCGGAGCGCTGGGAGACGGTGGCCAACGCGATGAAGGCGGTCAGTGCGGACTGCACGCACATTGCGGTGCACGACGCGGCCCGGCCGCTGGCCGGCGACGCCCTGATCACCCGTGTCTTCGACGCCGCAGCCGAGCATGACGCAGTGATCCCGGCCGTGGACGTCAGCGCCACGCTCAAACGCGTCACGGATGTGGCAGCCCCGGTCCCGGCCGACCGCTTCGACGCGATTCTCGGCAGCATGCCGCCGGCTGCGAAACTGCGGCAGGTGGTCGAAACGCTGGATCGCCGCAACGTCGTGGCGGTGCAGACGCCGCAGGTATTTGCGGCCGATCTGCTTCGCCGCGCCTATGCCGCGATTGAGCGGGGCGATGTCGCGACCGACGCGATTACCGACGACGCCGGCCTGGTCGAAGCGCTGGGCGAGCCGGTGATGGTGGTCGAAGGCGAGGAGACGAATCTCAAGATCACACGCCCCGCCGACGCGGAACTGGCCGAAGCGATCGTCAGCAAAACCGAAACCGCCCAGGCCGCCTCGCTGGCGCGCAAGCGGCTGTTCGCTGACGAGTCGGACTGAGATCCACCATTCAGGCACGCTGTCGAGCCGCCACCGCGAGAGAGCGGTTCTACCGTGGCTCATCCGGAGGCAGAAACCGCTGGACCGGTGCGGCCGGATCGAGCTGCCGGGCGCGGCGGGCGGCGTCGGCGGCTTGTTCAGGTTCATCGCGCAGCGCGCGCAGGGCGGCCAGGCGCACGAAGTGGTGCGCGTGGTCCGGTTCAAGCAGGGTCATCGCGAGGATATGGTCCAAGGCCAGGTCGCGGTCGTTGTGCTGCAGGGCGATGGCCGCCGCCTGCTCGCGAAGAGCGGGCTTGTACGGCTCGATGGACACTGCCATCGCTATTGTCTCGGCCGCGGCCTCCATGTCGCCATCCTGGCGGTGCTGTTGGGCCAGCGAGGCTGCCGGTCCGGCGTCATCCAGCGTGCGATCCGCGATGAACCGCATCGCCGCCAGTCGGTCCTCGGCCGCGACCTGCTCGGCCGGCAGACGCAGCGTCATGCGGTGCGGCCAGGGATCAACGGGGCAGGTGTCACGATACGCGGCCAGGGCGGCGCGGGCGGCGGGAATGTCCTGGTCGTCCACAGCCCGCTGGGCCGCTTGGCGCAGAGCTGCGAGCCGGCCCTGTGATTCAGGATCAAGTCCCCACACGGCCGCCTGCTGTGTCGCCCATTCACGGAAGTCGGCCAGCAGCGTGTCGGCCGGCAGGTTGGTTGCCATCGTGAGCATGGCGGCATCGTCGGGTGCGGCGCGCGCGGCTTCGAGCAGGCGCGGCAGCACGTCCAGTCCGAAGCGGTCCACGAGGTACTCGATGATCCAGTGGCTCTGCGCATAGGCCAGCGGACGTTCATGCGGCGACCGCGGACGCACAAATGCCCAGTTGAGCCGGTCGAGTTCAATCAGTGCATCCTGATGCAGCGCGGCCGCGAGAAGCTGGCAGGTTTCAAAATCGCGCGGGGCGTGTTCCTGCCAGACGGCCATGCCTTCGGTCAGCCAGTGGGCGATGCGGTAGTCGGTGGCATCGAGCGTGACCGTGTGGACGTACTCGTGTTCGAGTACGCGGCGGACGTCGAAGGGCCCGCGCTGGTCGGCGGCGAAACGCGGCGGGCTGAGGGCGATCACCGGTCCGGTGCTGGCGGCCACCGTCCAGATGTCGGGAAGGCCGACGATGCGGACGGCGAAGCTTGATTGGTCGGGCAGCACCTGGATATGCGTCCGCTGCGGCGGCGTGTGGCCGAACGCGGCGGTCACGCGGTCGTGACCGGCCTCGCAGAAGCGGGCGATGTCGCCGGCCAGCACAGCATGGACGCCCGGCGCGTGCGTGATGACAAAGTGCGGCGTTTCGATGCGCGGCCAGGTGAGTAGTTGCTCGACCAGGGCCAGATGATTCGCGGCCCGGATATGAAACGGATCGCGGACCAGCGCGGCCTCCAGTGCGGCCCGGGCCTCGGTTTCGCGGCCGACGTCCATCAGCAGCAAGCCAAGATCGGAGCGGGCGCCGGCGTCGGCGGGCTGACGATCGATGGCTTCACGCAACATAGATTCGGCCCGATCGTAATGACGCGCCAGCAGCAGATACCGGCCGGCCTGACGCAGCGGTTCGACGTCGCCCGGCAGTGCCCGCGCCAGTGTGTCGCGGCACTCGGCGAGCGTGTCGGCGTCGTCCAGCAGGGCGGCCGCCGCGAACACGCACGCGAGAAGTTCGGGTTGCATGGGCAGACGCGACAGGGCGGAAGTAAGGGCGTCGAAGGCGCCGCGGGCGTCCTTCTGCGTGAGAAATATATGACCCGCAAGCGCCGCCGCCAGCGGATGTTGCGGATGGATGTCCCGCAGCCGATGTCCACACCGACCGGCGCCTTCGAAATCGAAACCCTGTGCGTACAGCCGACCCAGCAGATACCACGCTTCGGATGACCGTGGATTCAGCGCCAGGGCCTCACGCAAGGCGTCGACCGCTTCCACGCGATTGTGGCGCTCGATCAGCAGCCGCGCCTGCGCCAGCAGGGCGGGGTGGTAAAGACGGTCGAGCTGCAACTGGGCTGACGCCAGCATGGCCATGACCTGCCGCAGATCAGACGGTGGTCGCTCGCCCAGACGCACCAGCTCCGCCAGAGCCTCGCCCGCAAAGGTACGGTCGGCCGCGCTGTCGCCATCGGCCTGATGGTCGCGCACAATGCCGGTGAGCACTGCAACGGCCCCATCGCGCTGGTCGAGCAGCAGCATCGCCTGAGCCCGCAACCAGCGGGCATGCCGCGATACATCCTCATCGCTCAGCATCGCCAGCACCGCGTGCGGCTCGCCCCGCCGCAGCGCGGCCTCGGCGCGCGTGAGCGGATCTGCCTCTTCGCTTTTCAGTGCCGGATGTTTCAGATCCCAACACTGCAGCGCGATGGCCGCCTGCTCGACCGGTGTGGCGTCGGCCAGCCGATCCCACTGGCCATGGAAGATCAGCAGTTGCCGGCGCCGCGCAGCGTCGGTGTGCGGATCGTCCAGCAGCGTACGGACGACCGGCGACAGGGCCGGCCCGTCATTGATTTGGGCCGCCGCGGACCCGCTGCACGCGAGCGCGATGCTGGCCAGCAGGGCGGCACAAAGGTGGATCGGGCTCAATGCGCGGTTTACCATGCCCCTGATGATAGACGCTCAAGCCACGGCCATGCGCGACTGGTCCGACGAGTTTCCGATTCTTCGGGAGCTGGACTTCTTTAATCACGCCGGCATCGCGCCCATCAGCGGCCGGGCGGCGGCGGCTAACGCGGCTTACGGCCAGCAGGCGGCGACGAGGGCATACATCGAGGCGGGATGGTGGAGACGTGTCGAGGAGATTCGCGCGCTGGCGGCCCGGTTCATCGGGGCCGCCGGGCCGCACGAGATCGCGTTCATCCCCAACACTTCGGCCGGCCTGGCCCTGGTGGCCCGCGGGCTTGGCTGGCGCGAGGGCGACGAGGTGGTTATCACCAACGTCGAATACCCCGCGAACCGCTACCCGTGGGAAGACCTAAAGCGTCTGGGTGTGAAGATGATCGAAGCCCGCCAGCAGCCCGACGGCCGCATCGACGTCGAGGACGTGATCGACGCGATCACGGATCGCACCCGTGTGGTGTCGCTGTCGCACGTGCAGTATGCCTCAGGCTACCGCATCGACCTGCGGCCGATCGGCGACGCGGTGCACGAAGCCGGCGGCTACCTGTGTGTGGACGCGATCCAGAGCCTGGGCGCGATGCCGGTGGACGTGACATCGCTGGGCATCGACTTTCTCGCGGCCGACGGGCACAAGTGGCTGCTGGGGCCGGAGGGCGCGGGCATCTTCTACTGTCGCGCCGACCTCGTGGAGCTGCTGCACCCGGCCGTGATCGGCTGGCGCAACATGGTCGATGCCGAGGACTACGGCAACTACCACTTCAAGCTGCTGGCCGACGCCCGCCGCTTCGAGCCTGGCAGCCACAACGTTGCCGGCCTGCTGGCCCTGGGCGCGAGCATGGAACTGCTGCTGGAAGTCGGGCTGGAGACCGTCTGGTCGCGCATCGAGGCGTTGACGCGCCGTTTGTGTGACGGCCTGGCGGACAAAGGCTATCGCGTCTTCTCACCCCGGCGCGATGCCGGCGAACGCAGCGGCATCGTCTGCTTTGAGCCGCCGGCGCGTGCGGGCGATCTCCGGATGATCGCGGGGCGGCTGCAGCGGCAGGACGTCATCGTGGTGGTGCGGGAAGACCGCCTGCGGGCCAGCCCCCATTTTTACATGAATGAGGCGCAGGTCGAGCGGCTGCTGGCGGCCTTGCCCTGAACAGCCGCGCGCGTCACGACTCCCAGGGCGTGATTTCGACTTCCCAGCCACGCTCCGCGGGCGGCGTGGTGTCGAAAATCGCCGGATCGACCGGCTCATCGAGCTGCGCGTCACGCAGAAAAATGTCCGACACGTTCTGCGACTGATCCACGCTGCGCACGCGCTGCGGCAGCAGCGAATCGCCGTCGTACCAGATGTCGATGCTCGCGAAGTCCGTGCGGTCATGATCCCGTGGCACGAGCCGCAGGTGCAGCATGTCATCGGCGAGTGTGACGTCGTGCGCTTCTTCGGTCGCCGCTTCGTCGCTTTCGTCTTCGCTGGTGATCACGCTGACGACAAAGCGTTCGAGCATGTGTCGGGCGTTGGGGCCGATGGGCACGACGAACGGTCCGCGACCCAGGGCCAGCGGATCCTGGTCGGCCGGGTCGGTATCGGGGCTGATGACCTGACGGGCAAGGAACTGACGTCGGTCCTTGAGCCGCTCGACAAGCCAGCGGCCGTCAAAGACATACCAGCGGTCCTGCTCTTCGAGACGATCGTCGACCAGCAGACGATCGACGTGCACGGCGAATCGCCCCGGCGGGCCGGCGTCGTAGACCAGGCGCCCGAAGCGGCGTTCCGTCGCGCCCAGCAGATCCTGAATGCGGTCGTAGGTGAGTCGGGCTTGGAGTGTGCGTACGGCCGCGTGTCGCTGGGCGATGCGCTGGACCCACTGCTCCGCTTCGGGACTGGTTTCGATGGTGGCAACTGCATTCTCGGGCGCGCCGGCCGACTGGGCGCTGCACGCCGCGACGCCTATGCCCGTGACCAGGAGGCTGGCGAATGTAAGTCGGACGGCGACGGCGCGTGAGTGTGTCATGGTCATGTCCGTATTACGTCGGTCGCGGGACGAGGTTCGAGTGTCGTCGCGGCGGCGGCCATGGCGACGTCGTGCTCCGCCAGGGCGGTAAGGGTACGGTCGATGAGCCTGCCCTGTCGCTGGACGTGACGCAGCTCGACGAGGGCGGCCAGGGCGTTGGCGATCAGCGCCAGCAGGGCGAGGGTCAGGTGGACCTGCGAAGGCCAGAGCCGACCGACCGTCGGGTCGGCACCGGCGCCGGCGAACATGGTGAACATGGTGATGGCCACGGCCGCCATCGCCGCGGTGAAGACGCGGCGCTTGCGGTGTCTGCCCGGCTCGACGTGTACGGCCGGATCGAGCGCGGCCCGGTCGGCGGCGGCGCCGAGCCACTTGCACGTGGCCATGAAATATGTGTAGGCCGACAGGTGCGCGAGCACGGCGAAAAGGCCGGCCGCGATGGCCAGCACGATGTGGAGGGGGTAAAGGTCTGTCGGCATTTCGGCCGCATCTATCGCGCCCAGGCCGAGCATGAACGTGCCGGTCAGCAGCAGCAGGTTGGCGATCGAGAGACCCAGCAGCAGGGCGATCATGCCTGCATTGTATGTCGCCAGTGCGGGCAAGCGCGGTCAGGCTGCATGTCTCACGCGGCCCATATATGGGGCTTCTCGCCCATGCCGCTGAAGACCGCGCGCGTCGGGTCGAGGCGGCGGATCGCCCGGGCCACGTCGTCGGTCAGCGAACCCAGGTGCCCGACGAACCAGCCGGCCAGGCATGGATGGTGCACGAGACGATGGACCTGTGCGAGCACGTCGGCCTGCGGCACAGCCCGGGCGTGGATGGGCACACATTGGATCATGAGGATGCCGGCGCGGTCGGCGGCCTGGTAGAGCAGGTCCGTGCCGTAGTGATCGCGCACGAGCAGGATCGAATCACCCGCGGCCGGCAGCAGGCGGCGCTCGTCGATGCGGTCGATCACCACCACGCCATGAATGGCATGCTCCTGGCCGTTGACCAGGAGAATCTCCCGCCCGTGATGGGTATTGGCGCGGATGGAGGTCAGACCGAAACTTGCGACCCAGGTGTCAGTCACCTCGCCGTCGGCCAGCAGTGTCAGTTGCATGCGGTAGAGCGGCTGCTCGCCCAGCCCGGCCGGCCACCAGCGGTCGGGATTCACCACCGTCAGACGCGGCGGGGCGACCGAGCCGGCGGCCGCCGGCAGTTCGCACAACAACTCATCGTTGAAGCCATCCTCGCCGCTGATCTGCACGAGCACCGACAGCCGTCGCGGTTCTCGTGCCTCGGCCGACGGCAAGGTGGGCGCCAGCGTGAAGGGCACCTCGATCACCGCCTGGTCGGCGTCGACGTAGCGGACCAGCGGGCGCACGGCTTCGAAGCGGGCGGACGCGGCCATACGCGGGCAGGTTTTACGCATGGAGCACCACGCTTCCCTGGGCGGCCACGAGGCTTCGAAGCGGCCGCACATCGCGGCCGCTTTCACTGAACTATATATCGGCCGTCAGCGAAAAAAGAGTGAACCGATGCCCGTTACAGCGTTTCGACACTGATGGGTTGGGACAGCGACAAGCCATGGAGACTCGAGGATCCGCACCTTGGATCTGGATGATCCAAGGTCCGCCTGGGGGGGTGGAATGTCCCGGCGACGTATGGCGGCGGTTTACCTGCCCGTAAAGAACTTGCGGATGTTGTGGACCGTGGTCTGCCGGCCGATGGCGGCGATCGATTCGGTCAGCGGGATGTCCTTGGGGCAGACCTTTACGCAGTTCTGGGCATTGCCGCAGTCGACGACTCCGCCGGGGCCGGACATCACCTCCAGGCGGTCGCCGGCCAGCGTCTTGCCGGTCTCGTGGGCGTTGAAGTAGCGCACCTGGCTCATGCCGGCCGCGCCGATGAAGTCATTGTCCAGCAGAAACTGCGGGCACGCCTCCAGGCAGCAGCCGCAGGTCATGCACCGCGACAGGGCGTACCTCATCTCCTGCTGCTCGATCGACTCCCTGGGCCCTTCGCCCAGGTCGTATGTGCCGTCGATCGGCACCCACGCCTTGATCTGCTTGAGTGACTCGAACATACGGGCGCGGTCGACCCACAGGTCGCGCACAACGGGGAACTTACTCATCGGCTGGAGCGTCACGGTGTTGCCGCCGGTGTCCTTCAGCAGGTGATCGATCAGGGCTGAGCAGCTCTGCCGCACCCGGCCGTTGATCACCATGGTGCAGGCGCCGCAGACTTCTTCCAGGCAGTTGCAGTCCCAGACCACCGGCGCGACCTGCCGGCCCTCGGCCGTCACGGGATGCTCAGCAATCCATTGGAGGCAGGAGATGACATTGAGGTTCGGCTTGTAGGGCACCTCGAAGTCCTGCCAGTAGGACGGCTTGTCGGGCGCATCCTTGCGCTGTATGCGCAGGCGGATGGTCCGCGGGGGCTGGCTGGTGGCTGAGGTGGCTGTCGTTGTCGCGGTCATGGCTTGGGTCAACCTTGTACGGTCTGTCGCGTGGGCATCGGGGGTTGGGGGTCTCTCTCTATGTCCGTCGGTGTGTCGGACCAGTGGACGCGCAGACTGATGCCGGCCCGATCCCGCAGCCAGTGGAGGAACGTCCTGGCCTCGGTTTCATCGGCAATGCAGCCGGTGTCGATGAGACCCAGCAGGCGTCCGTCACGGTCGTGCAGGCTCAGACCCGCGTCGTCGCGCCATCGGCCATGGGCCACATCCGCCAGGCGCAGCCGCACATTACTGTCCGGCATGGTGATGCGCAGGGTGCGGTCGATCAGTTCGACCTGTCTGCCGGCGGTGCGACCTCGCTCAGCCAGGCTGGACCGGACGGTGATCCAGACGGTGGCCAGCCCCAGAGCCGCGGCGCCGCAGCGCATGATCGGGTTGGACCATTGCAGCAGCATCCAGCCCAGGAAAATGGCGGCGAAGCCGGCGGCGGCCAGATGCTTCATGAGCGCGTAGCGGCGCAACCGCGCCGGCGGCAGCCAGAGACGCAGCTCCCGGCAGCGCGCGTCGGGCGTCGCGTGTCGGCGACCGGAAACATGGCTCTGCGTCACCATACTCATGTGCATTTCAATCCGACTTGCCGTACGTCCGCGCCCGCGGCTGAATCAGCGGCTGGGGCACGTCCTCCAGTTCGATGATAGCCCGGCCGACGGCTGGATCGTACTTGGCGATCGTCGTCTTCAGGTAGTTGGCGTCGTCACGATGCGGGAAGTCGCTTCGGTAATGGCTGCCGCGGGACTCGCGGCGGTTGATCGCGCCGGCCAGAATCGCCTCGGCATACACCAGCATGTCGCCCAGCGCCCGCGCAAAGCTCAGCGTCTGGTTGGTCCACATCCCCGTGTCGCTCAGACGCATCGACTTGTACTGTTCACGGAGCTGCTCGACCACCCGATAGGCCTCGCGCAGGCCCTCCTCGGTGCGAACCACCGTGCAGCCGTCGGTCATCACATCGCCGAGTTGCCGGTGCAGCGTGTAGGGGTTGTGCTCGCCGGCGCCCTGGATCAGTCGCTGCGCCTTCTCCCGCTCCTGCGCGACGTACTTGTCATACACGCCCTGCGCCACCTCAGCCGCGGGCTTTTCCGCCTGTTTGGCGTAGTTGACCACGCTGGGCCCGCAGAACAGGCCGTCGAAGATGCACGACAGCAGGGCGTTGGCGCCCAGCCGCGTGCCGCCGTGGTAGTGGTAATTGACCTCGCCGAAGGCGTACAGCCCGGGGATGCTGGTCATCATGTTGTCGGGCGCGCCCGGCTGCATGCCCTTGAAGTCTTCCTTGGGCGTGTAAGTCGCGTACAGGCCGCCCATGGTGTAATGCACGGCCGGGAAGATCTTCATCGCCACGTGCCGCGGGTCGTCGCCGGTGAACTTCTCGTAAATCTCGAAGATACCCGCCAGCTTCTCCTTGGTCGTCGCCGGCAGATGTGTGCAGTCGAGGTACACCATGCGCCCGCCGCCGATGCCGTGGCCGTCGCGGCAGACGAAAAACAGCTCCCGCGTGGCGATGTCGCGCGGCACGAGGTTGCCGTAGGCCGGGTATTTCTCTTCAAGGAAGTACCACCGCTCGTTCTCCGGGATCTGGCTGGGGTGGCGCTCGTCGCCTTTCTTGCGGGGCACCCAGATGCGGCCGCCCTCGCCGCGGGCCGACTCGGACATCAGCCGGCACTTGTCCTCACCGGGAATGGCGGTGGGGTGCACCTGGATGAACTCGGGGTTGCCCAGCCACGCCCCGGCGATGTAACAACGCCCGGCCGCGCCGCCCGTGCAGATCACGCTGTTGGTGCTCTTGCCGAAGATCAGCCCGTTGCCGCCCGTGGCCATCACCACCGCGTCGCCGCGGAAGGCACGGATCTCCATCGTCCGCATGTCCTGGGCGATGATCCCCTTGCAGGACCCGTCGTCGTCGATCACCGGCCAGAGGAACTCCCAGAACTCGTACTTGGTCACGCGGCCCTGGGCTTCCCAGCGGCGGGTCTGCTCGTCGAGGGCGTACATGAGCTGCTGGCCGGTCGTCGCCCCGGCGAAGTGCGTGCGCTTGAACAGGCTGCCGCCGAACAGACGCAGATCGCGCTCACCCTCCGGCGTGCGGTTGAAGGGCACGCCCATGCGGTCCAGCAGGTCGATGATCTTCGGGGCCCAATAGGCCATCTCGTAGACCGGCGGCTGGTGATTCAGAAAGTCGCCGCCGTAAAGCGTCTCGTCGAAGTGCATCCACTCGCTGTAGCCCTGCTGGCGGGCGACCTTGTTGGCGGCATTGATCCCGCCCTGGGCACAGACGCTGTGCGACCGCTTCACGGGGACCATGGAGAAGAGGTCGACGTCCATGCCGGCCTCGGCGATGCGGATGGCGCCGGCCAGTCCGGCCAGGCCGCCGCCGACGATGATGACTCGAGGTTTGCTGTTGGCCATGCTGCGTTCTACCTGCCTGATTCGTCCGCGTGCGGACGTTCGCCGTTGCGGCTGAGCACTTCCAGCACCGCGTGGTATGCGGGCTTGGGTTGATACTTTTCGTCAAAAAGCAGCGCCGCGTCGGGCTTGCCGGTGAACCACGGTATCCACGAGTGGTTGTCCGACAGGCCCCAGGTCTGCACCACCGTCACGCCCTCGACCTGCGTGCACACCTCCATCACCCGGCGATAGATGTCCGCCTGGCGCTCCAGCTTCTGCTCCGCCGTGCCTTCGAGATTCTGAATCGCCACGTCCAGTTCCGTGACGTGCACTTCAACGCCCAGGGCCGCGAAGTGCTGGAAATTGGCCTTCATGGACTCGGTTTTCCCCAAGCCTTGCAGCAGATGCATCTGAAACCCGACCGCGTGCACGGGCACGCCGCGCCGCAGCAGGTCGCGCACCAGCGCATACACCGCGTCGGCCTTCGGACCCGGGCGCTCCGTGCCGTAGTCGTTGTAGACCAGCTTCACGCCCGGCGCGGCCGCGTGGGCGGCGATGAACGCCTCGGCGATATAGTCCGGCCCCAGGCCGCGAAGCCACGGCGTGTCGCGCAGCGTCCCGTCGTCCTCGATCGCCTCGTTGACCACGTCCCAGTACGTCATGTGGTCGCCGTAGCGCTCGCCGATCGCCGCAATGTGGTCCCGCATCGCCTGACGCATGCGTGGCGGATCGTCCGCCAGGGCAGCCACCCAGTCCGGCAGCGCATGGTGCCAGACGGCGCAGTGTGCTCGGAACTTCATCCCGTGTTCAACCGCGAAGTCAACAATCGTATCGGCCGGCTCCCATGTGAAGTGACCAGGCTCCGGCTGAACCCACTGCCACTTCAGAGCATTCTCCGTGGTCACGATGTTGAACTGCCGCGCCAACAGTTCGCGGTAGGCCGGATCGTCGCGCAGCGGCTTGGGGCCGACAGCCACACCGATCAGCATGCCGTGCCGTGCCGCCGCCTGCGCCAGCGTCGGCCGCGATGGTCCATCGGCCTGCGCCCGGCCGGTCGACTCGGCCGACAGCGCCGCCATCGCTGCCCCCAGCGATGACAAGCCGACGAGGATCGCAAACCAGGTGGTCATGGTCAGTGCGCGGGTGTGTGTTCGCTGGATGACGCGGCCGCCTGTCCGCTCTGAAGCTGGGCGATCGCGGCCATTTCCGTTTCCGTCGGCTCATACGTCAAAGCGCCGTACATCGCCCCGGCCGTGAACAGCGTCAGTGCCGTGAACAGCCCCGCACAGACGTAGCCCCATCGCTTCTGCGCCGCCTCGCTGATCGTCAGGCCCCAGGTGATCGCGGCCGTCCACAGCCCGTTGGACCAGTGGAACACCACGCTCATCACGCCCACGCCGTAGAGCACCGCCACCAGCCAGTGGTGCTGAAGGGCCAGGGCCGTGCTGGCGTGCGCCAGCGGCTCGCCATTGGGGCCGTGCAGGTAGAACGGCGTGTCCAGCAGCCCGCCGAAGCTCCAGCCCCAGCGCAGCGTCGCGATGTGCACGAAAATGAAAATGAACGCGAGGATGCCCGTGACCCGCTGAAGCGTGTACCGCCAGTTGCCCCCGTAGGGATAGGCCGTGCTGTTGGGCCGACCGCTGAAGGTGTATACGAAGCCCAGGCCCGCGTGGAACGCGATCGGCAGCCACAGGCCGAAAATCTCCAGGAACAGCAGGGCGGGCATCGAGTGGATGAACTCCACCTCGTGCTGGAAGGCGCCCTCGAAGACCATCTGCATGTTCGTGAACAGGTGGAAGATCACGAACACGCCGATGGGCACGATGCCGGTCAGCGAGTGCAGGCGTCGCAGCAGAAAGTGGTGTCGCTGAAGCAGGGACTCGGCAGCCGGGAGAGCCGGGGTGGCGGTGGCGGACACGGTCGGCTTCCTTTCGTCAGTCGTGGGGTCGGTCCTCACGTGAACCCATCAGATGCGCCGCGGCGCGGACGAATCTTAATGCACGCGGCCGTATTTGCACGCTCATCGGCCGGGTGCGCCGGCTTCGGGAATGCCGGGACCGCCGGGACTTCCAGGCGCAGTCGCGGCATTCGCCGCCGCCGTGGCCATGTGGATGTAACGCTGCCGCAGCTCATACAGCGTGCCTGACACCATGTCCTGCTCCTGTTCGGAGAGGTTGCCCTTGGTCTTCTGCTCGATGACGGTCAGCAGGTCGATGTAGTGCCGGGCCAGGTCGAGGCTCAGGTACCGCTGCCCGCTGCGCGGGTCGGGGATTGCTCCCAGGGCCAGCAGCGCCTGGCTGGCCAGCATGCTCATGAGCGATTCCAGGCTCGCCGGCGGCAGACCGCCCGCGTCGTCGCCGCCCGGCTGGGCGGAAGCATCGTCCGCCTGGGCTGCGAGCTTCTCCTTCTCGGCCTGGGCCTGAGCCTTCCAGTCGCTGTCAATGTGAATCTTCGGGCCGTCGCTGTCGCTCATGGCAGGTCTTTCGTTGGAGGGCGTGACAGGTCGGCAGTATAGCGCCGCCCCCGCCCTTGTGCGAACGGCCCAAGTGCGTGGTGCCGTCCCCATCGGCCAGCAGCGCTGATCCCGCGGTTATAATCGCCCTTCGCTTTGAAGATTTCGTGAAACTGATCGCAACGGAGCAGATGATGGCTGATGCCAGTGACATCGAGACCGGGGCCGCCTTGACCCCGAAGTTCAACGTCGACGGGCTGATTCCCGCCATTGTGCAGGACATCGACAGCGGGGCGGTGCTCATGATGGCGTGGATGAACCAGGCGGCCCTGGACCACACGCTCAAGCAGAAAAAGGCCACGTTCTACTCCCGCAGCCGCGGCAGGATGTGGGTCAAGGGCGAGTCCAGCGGCCACGTCATGGAAGTGATCGAAGCCCGCGTCGACTGCGACCAGGACGTCGTGCTGCTGCGCTGTAAAGCCCACGGGCCGGCCTGCCACGCGGGCTATCAGACCTGCTTCTACCGCGCCGCCGACGCCGCGGGCGCACTGGAGTTTGTCGAGCCCAAAGTGTTCGATCCGGGGAAGGTCTACGGCTCCTGAGTGCCGACCGCACCGATGAAAGCGAGGGCCGGCGATGAAGGTTGACCCGTCCATCCGTGCCGAGAGCCTGGCCAAACCCGTGCGGCGTGTGCTGGAACTGGCGGCCGGCAAAGTCCTCGCCCTCGACAAGCGATGGAAGTCGGCCGACGGCGCGCCGGTCTTCACCGTGGAAGGCCAGTACACCAGCCGGGCATGGACGCAGTGGACTGAGGGCTTCGCCTACGGCTGCGCGTTGCTGGCGTTCGACGGCACGGACGACAAGGCACTGCTCAACCTGGGCCGGCAACGCACGCTCGAGCGCATGCTGCCGCACGTCACGCATCGCGGCGTGCACGACCACGGCTTCAACACGATTTCCAGCTACGGCAACCTCCGCCGCCTGATCCGCGAGGGCCGCGCCGATGGCGATGAGAGCCTGCTCGAAACCCTGCGAGCCGTCATCTGCGCCAGCGCCGCCGTCCAGGCCATGCGCTGGTCCCCCTGCCGCCTCCCCCAAAACGGTGTCGGATACCGTTTTGACGGGCCGGGGTACATCTATTCCTTCAACGGCCCGCACTCGCTGTTCATCGACACGCTCCGCACGCTGCGAGTGCTCGGCCTGGCCCACCAGCTCGGGCACGTGCTCATGGACGAACACGATGCGGCCGTCTCGCTGCTGGGCCGCCTTGTGCAACACGGCCTGACCAGCGCCCGCTACAACGTTTACTACGGCCAGGGCCGCGACGTCTACGACACGCCCGACCAACGCGGCCGCACCGCACACGAAGCGGTCTTCAACTGCAACGACGGCCGCTTTCGCTGCCCCAGTTCACAGCAGGGCTACTCGCCGTTCACCACCTGGACCCGCGGCCTGGCGTGGGCCATGCTGGGCTTTGCCGAGCAGCTTGAGTTTCTCGCCAAGGTGGATGCCGGGCAGTTCAAGGCCGCCAGTATGCCCGCCCGGCCGCGGGTGCTGGCCGCGTTCCGCGCAGCGGCACGAGCGACAAGCGACTACTACATCCAGCAGGCGTCGACGCGCGACGGCCTGTGCTACTGGGACACCGGCGCGCCCGGTCTGGCGAAACTCGGCGACTGGCGCGGCCGCGACGCCAATCCGTTCAACGACCACGAGCCGGTCGACGCCAGCGCGGCAGCCATCGCCGCCCAGGGCCTGCTGCGCCTGGGCCATTACCTCGGCGGCCGCGGCGGCCGACACTACGTCGAAGCCGGCCTGACCATCGCCCGCACACTCTTCGCCGAGCCGTACCTGGCGACGCGGACCGACCACGAGGGCCTGATGCTGCACAGCGTCTACCACCGGCCCAACGGCTGGGACCATGTCTCCAGAGGCCAGAAAATCCCCTGCGGCGAGTCGAGCATGTGGGGCGACTACCACCTGCTGGAGTTGGCTGTATACATCCAACGGATGCAGAAACCCGGCGGTTATCTGACGTTCTTTGACGCTGCCCCGCCGCGTCGCAAATCTGCCAAGACCGGCGACGCCAAACCCAAACAGGGCCCAAAGCCCAGGCATGGCCATGCCTGGGCTTCCGGGGACCATCGCGCCGCGGCTTCCTCTCAAACCAGGAAAGGCTCGTCATGAGCACCGAAACCCGCACCGCGCTCGTCACCGGCGCCGGCCGCGGCATCGGCCGGGCCATTGCCGTGGCCCTCGGCGGTCAGGGCTTTCGCGTCGTGGTCAACTACGTCGGCAACCTTACCGCGGCCGAGGAGGCCGCCTTCCTCGTGCGCCAGGCCGGCGGCGAGGCCGTGGCCATCCAGGCCGACATCGCCCTCGCCGACGACCGCGCCCGCCTGGTCGAACAGACGCTGGCCGCCTTCGGGACCATCGACCTGCTGGTCAACAACGCCGGCGTCGCCCCCCGGCAACGCGTCGACCTGCTGGAGATGACGACCGACAGCTTCGATCACGTGATCGGCGCCAACCTCAAAGGATCGTTCTTCCTCACGCAGACCGTCGCCCGGCACATGCTCGCCGGTGACGCGGCCGAGAACGCGCGGCGGCATCGCGCCATCATCAACATCGGCTCGATCAGCGCCTACACCGCCAGCGTCAACCGCGGGGAGTACTGCATCGCCAAGGCCGGCCTGGGCATGGCGACCAAACTTTTCGCCGCCCGTCTGGCGGAGCACGGCATCCATGTCTATGAGGTGCGGCCGGGCATCATCGCCACCGACATGACCGCCGGCGTACGCGAAAAGTACGACGCCCTCATCCACGATACCGGCCTGCTGCCCATCCGCCGCTGGGGCCAGCCGGAAGACGTCGCCGCCGCCGTTGCCGCCATCGCCGAGGGCCGTCTGCCATACTCCACCGGCCAGGTCATCGACGTGGATGGCGGCTTCCACCTGCACCGGTTGTGACCGCGTCAACCAGACTTCATGGACATAGGAAAAGCATGCCCCGGACGACCACAGCCCACACCCATCGCATCACCACCCTGCAGCGGCGCATGGCCGACTGGCAAGTGGACGCGCTGTTGATCGTGCATCCTGTGGACATCCGCTACCTGACCGGTTTCGTCGGTGACGATTCCTGGGCATTGGTGCGGTCGCGATCGCGGCAGGTACACGTGCTCAGCGACTTCCGCTTCCAGGAGCAGATCGAGCGTGAAGCGCCGCGGGTGACAGCCATCATTCGCCGCAAGTCGCTGGCGGACGAACTGAAAAAGCTAGCCGACCGCCTGAAGCTGCGCCGCATCGGCCTGCAGGCCCAGCACGTGACGCTCGCCCAGCGCCGCCAGCTCGCCAAAGCCCTGGGCGCGGCCGCGCTCAAGGAAGTCGACGACGGCCTGGTCATGCAGCGGGCGGTCAAGGACGCGGCCGAGACGAGGACCATCACCCGCGCGATCCGTATCGCCCAGGACGCCTTCGCCGCTGTGCTGGCGACGCTGGAGCCCGGCCAGACCGAGCGGCAGGTGGCCGCGCGCCTGGAATACGAGATGCGCTGCCGCGGGGCGAGTGGAGCGAGTTTTCCGGTCATCGTCGCGGCCGACGCCAACGCGAGCCTGCCGCACGCGATCCCCGGCAAGCGGAAAATCCGCAAGGGCGGCACGATTCTGTTCGACTGGGGCGCGGTGGTGGACGGCTACTGCTCGGACCTGACGCGCGTGGTCGCCCTCGGCCGCATGCCGAAGCGCATCGCCGAGGTCTACGACATCGTGCTCGAAGCCCAGGCGGCGGCGATTGCGGCAATCAAGCCGGGTAAGGCCCTCAAAGACATCGACAAGGTCGCCCGCGACATCATCACGCGGGCGGGGTACGGCCCGCGGTTCGGCCACTCGCTGGGCCACGGCATCGGTCTGGAGATTCATGAGCAGCCGACGCTGGCGTCGCGCGCTGCCGGCGAGTTGAAGCCGGGCCACGTGGTCACCGTCGAGCCGGGCATCTATCTGCCGGGCGTCGGCGGGGTGCGGATCGAGGACGACGTGCTGGTGACGCCCCGCGGCGCCCGCGTGCTCAGCAGCTTGCCCAGGGACCGCCATTCCGCGATCATCTAGGACTTGCGGCCGGGGCGAGGCATGTCGCGGCCGGCCAGGCATGGAAGCCTGAAAAGCCCAGGCATGGCCATGCCTGGGCCTGGAATCTGTGGCAATTGGCGGTTCATGCGATTTTTCAGAGGCTCAATCCATGATTGATCTCAAAACGCTGCGTTCGCTGGTCAAGCTCATGATCGAGAGCGAGTTGACCGAGGTGGACCTGCAGGACGGCCAGGAAAAGGTGAAGCTCTGCCGCGGCTCGGGCAACCATGTGCAGATGGTGCCGATGCACCCGGCCGCGCTGCCGCCGACACCGACTGCCCCGACCAGCACGGGCTCCGCGCCCACCGTCGGCCATTCCGGCGGCGGCGGAGCTGACGACAAGCTCAAGGCGATCGCCAGCCCGATGGTCGGCTCGTTCTACGCCGCCGCCAGCCCCGATGCCGCGCCGTTCATCAACGTCGGCGACACCGTCGAGCCGGACACCGTCGTCTGCATCATCGAGGCCATGAAGGTCTTCAACGAAATCAAGGCCGAGCAGCGCGGCACGATCCGGCGGATCATGGCCGAGAGCGGCCAGCCGGTGGAGTTCGGCCAGCCGCTGTTTCTCATCGAGCCGGCATGACGTGAACCGCCGTCGCTCAACCGCCGCGTCCCCGTTTGCTCCATTCACCCGCCGCGAGTGCATCCGTGTTCAGCCGCATCCTGATCGCCAACCGAGGTGAGATCGCCGTCCGCATCATCCGGGCCGCCCGCGAGCTGGGCGTGCAGACGGTGGCGGTCTATTCCACGGCCGACCGCGACTCGGCCCACGTGTCGCTGGCCGACGAGGCGATCTGCATCGGCCCGCCGCCATCGTCGCAAAGCTATCTCAACATCCCCGCCATCATCAGCGCCGCCGAGGTCGCCAACGTCGACGCGATCCACCCCGGCTACGGCTTCCTGGCCGAGAATGACGACTTCGCCGAGGTCTGCCGCTCGTGCAAGATCGAGTTCATCGGCCCCAGCGTCGAATCCATGAAGCTGCTGGGCGACAAGGTCGCGTGCAAACAGCTCGCGGTGAAGCACAAGGTGCCGACGTTCCCCGGCTCAAAGGGCGCGGTCGAGGACGAGCAGCAGGCCCTGAAGGTCGCGGCTGAAATCGGCTACCCGGTCATCATCAAGGCATCGGCCGGCGGCGGGGGCAAGGGCATGCGCGTGGCCCACAACGACATGGCCCTGCGCACCGGCATCCGCAACGCCATGGCCGAGGCCGCCGCCGCCTTCGGCGACCCCACCATCTACATCGAAAAATTTCTCGAGAAGGCCCGCCACATCGAAGTGCAGATCCTCGGCGATCAGCACGGCAACGTCGTGCATCTGTTCGAGCGCGACTGCTCCATGCAGCGCCGCCATCAGAAACTCATCGAGGAATCGCCCTGCCCCGTGCTCGACGGCAAGGGCCGCGAGCAGATCTGCCAGGCGGCTGTGCGCCTGGGCAAGGCGGCCGGATACTACTCGGCCGGCACCGTCGAGTTCCTGATGGACGAAAAGAAGCACTTCTACCTGCTGGAAGTCAACACGCGGCTCCAGGTCGAGCACCCAGTGACGGAGATGGTCACGGGCCTGGACCTGGTGAAGCTCCAGTTGCGCATCGCCGCCGGCGAGCCGCTGCCCTTCAAGCAGGAAGACGTGACCTGCCGCGGCCACGCCATCGAGGCCCGCATCAATGCCGAGGATCCCGACCGCAACTTCGCGCCCTGCCCCGGCGTCATCGAACGCCTTCATCTGCCCGGCGGCCCCGGGGTGCGCATGGAGACGCACTGCTACAGCGGCTACCGCGTCCCGCCCAACTACGACTCGATGATCGGCAAGCTGGTGGTGCACCAGCCCACGCGCGGCGAAGCCATCGCCACCATGCGCCGCGCCCTGCTGGAGCTGCGCACCGACCCGATCGTCACCACCGCCGGCCTGCACGCGCGGCTGATGCGCAACGGCAGCTTCGTCGACGGCAACGTGGACATCCACTTCGTGGAGCGACTGCTGGAGAAAAAGTAGGGCGTTGACTGTGGGCGATGGATGAAGCGATTGCGTCGTTGAGCCCGTGGATTACGTTACCCCCACGACCGCGATGCCGCAGCGGTCGGCCTCGGCCAGCAACCGCGGCTTGTCGAGCAGAATCACCTTACCGACTTCGACGGCGAGGCACGCGGCCCTTGCGGCATGAAGGTGGCGGATCGTCTCCATGCCCACCGTCGGCACGTCAAAACGCATGTCCTGCGTCGGCTTGCTGACCTTCACCAGCGCCCATTTGCCCGAGCGGCACAGCTCACCGGCCCGGCGGATCATCGCGTCGGTGCCTTCCAGCGCTTCCACGGCGATGATCTCACGGTCCTTGACCGCCAGCGACTGCCCGATGTCGAGGTCGCCGAGGCGACGAATAATCGGCAGGGCGAAGGCGATATCGGCCGCGAGGACGTCGCCGAGCCGGGCGCGGGTCATCGGCCCGGCCTCGGCCAGGTACTGCGGGATGTACTTGGTCGAGTCGATCAAGGTGATGCCGGCCTCCTGAAGGTCATCGGCCAGGGCCCGCAGCAGAGCGTCGGTGCGGCGGTCGTGGCGCAGGCGGCCGAACCAGAGTCGGGCCGCCCGCCAGTCGGGACGATGGCGAAACCATCGCAGCGGATGATCATACATCCGCCGCTTGTCCACCCGTCCGACCATCACCGCCTCACGCACGCCGCGCCGCCGCAGCAGACGCACCCAGCGGCCGAGCTGGATCATCCCGGCTGTGGCGAAGTGGTCGCACAGGGCCGGCAGGTCAGGCTCAAAATGGTCGCGCAGCCCCACGCACACCACCGGCCGGCCGGTGCGGCGCATGCCCTCGGCCGTGACGACCGGCAGCCGTCCGCCTCCAGCGATCAGGCCGATGGGTGCGACATCCATGCAGTCCGCATTCTACTGGACGGTGGGTGTCTGTCCGCGCGGGCTGCGTTCCCGCGTCCGCATGCCGATGTCGCGCAGCACCCACACCGCCTCGGCCGCGGCCAGGATCATGAGCACGCGCACCGCCGCGGATGCCAGGCTCTCGGTCCCGCCCTGCACGAGCATTTTGACCAGACCGCCGGCATACACCGCGGCCATCAGGCGAAGAGCCCAGGCGATCAGGAACATCGCGGCGAATTCGTAGCGACCCCCGCGCGGGGTGCCGGTCGTTGCTGGCGGCGAAGTGATCGGCTTACTCTGGGCAGGGCTTACGGAGGGATTGGCATGGTCCTGCGCCTTTGCCGCGATCGCGGCCGGCACACGCCCGCGCGACAGGGACAGACCGCTCACGGGTCGGCCATGGGGCCTGGACGCAGCGGCCGCGGCGACGGGTGGTGCTTCTGCCACGGGGAGTGTCGCGGCGGCAGGCACGGCTACTGATGCGGCGGTGACAGTCACGGATGACCGCGCGGCCCCAACGCCCTCAACCACGCCGGCGCTGGTCATCCCACGCTCGTCCTTCTCTTCCGCATCGTCGTCCTCTTCCTCGTCGTCCCCTTCTTCGTCGTCCCCCTCTTCGTCCTCGTCCTCTTCATCCTCGTCGCCCCAGTCCTCATCGAGATCCTCGT
>CAZUUQ010000006.1:0-49500 GCA_964622625.1 uncultured Phycisphaeraceae bacterium
CGGCTTCCCGCTCGATCTGACGCAGGTCATGGCCGAGGAGCGCGGCATGACGGTGGACGTCGAGGGCTTCAACCGCCTGATGGATCAGGCGCGGCAGCAGTCGCGGGCCGGCGGCGGATCAGCGGCAGGAGCGATCGACTCCCTGCTGGGCATCGTGCAGCGCGAGAACCTTCCGCCCACCGGGTTCGACGGCTACAACCGCGAGGCGATGGAGCTGGACAGCCCCGTGCGTCTCTACCGCCTCGAGGCCGATGCCTATACGCCCGTCGAAGCCGCCCAACCGGGTGATGACGTAGCCGTCGTCCTCGACCGCACGTGCTTCTATGCCGAGGCCGGCGGGCAGGTCGGCGACGTGGGCACGATCGCCGGCTGCGGCAACGCGGTCGTGGACGTGCGCGACACCATCCGCGTCGGCCAGACGATCTTCCATCTGGGCCGCGTGAGCACCGGCACGATGCCCGCCAGCCCCGACAAGCCACGGGCGCTGCGTCTGGCCGTCGATGCCGACCGGCGGGCGAAAATCCGCGCCAACCACACAGCCACGCACCTGCTCAACCGCGCCCTGCGCAAACTGGTCAACCCCGAAGCCGACCAGAAAGGCTCACTGGTCGATGAACAGAAGCTGCGCTTCGACTTCTCGCACAGCGCGGCCGTCACGGCCGAACAAGTCGAGGCCATCGAGCAGATGGTCACGCGGGACATCGTGGCTGACCTGCCGGTGTACGCGGCCGAGGCCCCGCAGGAGCAGGCACGGCAGATCCACGGTCTGCGGGCCGTATTCGGTGAGAAGTATCCACCGAAGGTGCGTGTCGTCTCGATCGGCACGCCCGTGGAAGACCTGCTGGCCGATCCGTCGCGCGCTGACTGGGCGGATCGTTCCATCGAGTTTTGCGGCGGTACGCACCTGGCGAGCACCGGCGATGCCGAGGGATTTGTGATCGTGTCCGAGGAGGCGGTGGCTAAAGGCGTTCGCCGCATCACCGCCCAGACCGGACGACTGGCGCACCAGACACAGGCCCAGGGCCAGAAACTGCTGGCCCGCCTCGAAGCGCTCGCGCGTGCGGAAGGCGAAGCCCTCGAACAGGGTGTGGCCGAACTGACAGCCGCGATGGAGCAGCACACGTTGCCCAGCGCCATGGCCGCCCGCCTGCGCGCGGGCATCGCCGAACTGCAGAAGACGATCAAGAAGCAGCAGAAACAGCAGAGCCAGGCCGCAGCCGGCCAGGTTGTCGAGGCCGCCCGCAAACTGGCCGACGAAGCCGAGCAGGCCGGCCGCGATGTGGTCATCGCCGCCGTTGATGGCTGTGACGCCGGCGGCCTGCGCACGGCGATGGACGTGATCCGCAAGCGTCTGCCGGATGCGGCGATGCTGCTCGCGGCCGTGTCGGCCGACAAGATCGCATTCCTCGCGTCCGTGCCGGAGGCGAAGGTCAAGGCGGGCCTCAAGGCCGGCGACTGGGTGCGCGAGGTGGCCAAAGCCGCGGGCGGTGGCGGCGGCGGCCGACCCGACATGGCCCAGGCCGGTGGCAAAGACCCGTCCAAACTCGAGCACGCCCTCGCCGTCGCCCGCCAGTTCGCACAATCCCAGTCGAGTTAATCACGGAGTTCACGGAGTACACAGAGAAGCGAAAATGAGACGGAGTTGAGGATCGGCCGGCGAACTCAGCATGGCTCGCGGCTACGCTTTGTGTTCTCTGTGTCTTCCGTGGTGTGTCCTTCTTTTTTGTGGATGAGTCATGGCTCGTATCAACGATAACTTCCTCAAGCTCAAGGCCGGCTACCTGTTTCCTGAGATCGCGAGACGGACGGCCGCGTTCACGGCCGCTCATCCCGACGCGGCGGTGATCCGCATGGGCATCGGCGACGTGACCGAACCGCTGCCGGCCGCCATCCGCCAAGCCATGCACGCGGCCGTCGATGACCTGGGCCGGCATGAGACATTCCACGGCTACGGGCCGGAGCGAGGCTATCCCTGGCTGCGCGAGGCCATCGCGAAGCACGACTTCCACAGCCGTGACTGCACGGTCGATCCCGACGAAATCTTCATCTCCGACGGCTCGAAATGCGATACGGCCAACATCCTTGACATCCTGGCCGTCGGGCACAATTGCATCGCCGTGACCGATCCGGTGTATCCGGTCTACGTGGACACGAACGTGATGGCCGGCAACACGGGCGCGGCCAGCGGCGGCGGGTATGCCGGGCTGGTCTATCTGCCGGCGACGGCGGACAATGGCTTTGTGCCCGACCTGCCGACGCGGTCGGTGGACGTGATCTACCTGTGCTCGCCCAACAACCCCACGGGCGCGGTGATGAGCCGCGAGGCGTTGACGCGGTGGGTCGCCTACGCCCGCGAGCACGATGCGGTGATTCTGTTTGATGCCGCGTATGAGGCGTTTATCCGTGACGGTGACCTGCCGCATTCGATCTATGAGATCGATGGGGCCCGCGAGGTGGCCATCGAGTTTCGCAGCTTCTCGAAGAATGCCGGCTTCACGGGCGTGCGCTGCGGTCTGACCGTCGTGCCCCGCGAGTTGAAGGGTCGCGCGGCCGATGGCGCGGCGGTCGAACTGCACAGTCTGTGGAATCGTCGGCAGTCGACGAAGTTCAACGGCGCGTCGTACGTGGTGCAGCGCGGCGCGGCCGCGGCTTACACAGACGAAGGTCGGGCGCAGATCCGCGCCCTGATCGACCACTACATGACCAACGCGGCTCTGATCCGCGCGACGCTCGGCGACCTGGGCCTGACCGCCTACGGCGGCGAGAACGCGCCGTACGTCTGGCTCAAGACGCCGACGGTGAGCAGCCAGCGGCTCACGAGCTGGGCGTTCTTCGACAAGCTGCTGGGCGAGGCCCACATCGTCGGTACGCCCGGCTCCGGCTTCGGCGCGGCCGGCGAGGGATACTTCCGTCTCAGCGCGTTCAACAGCCGCGAGAATGTCGAGCAGGCCTGCCAGCGGTTGCGCCAGCGCCTGAAACTCTGATGCCTCCATCTTCCAGCGAAGCCGACTCCCCTGCTGATGCTCCGATACCCGATCCCGCCGCGGTATCGCCGGGCTATCTGGCTGGCGGCGGGCAGATGGTCGGCACCACTGCCCCGGCGGAGCTGCCGCTCAGCGGCTGGCGGCGGGCTGTGGCCGCGATGCACTACCAGGCCTACCGCCGTCTCTGGGCCGGGGCGCTGCTGAGCAACATTGGCTCATGGATGCAGAACGTCGCCCGTGACTGGCTGGTGTTCCAGCTCGGCGGCGCGTCGGGCAAGTTCTGGCTGGGCCTCAACGCTCTGGCCGAGGGGCTGCCCCTGGTGCTGCTGCTGCCTCTGGGCGGCGTGCTGGCCGATCGCTTCAGCCGCCGCTGGATCCTCATCGTCGTCAACGCCATCAGCGCAGCGCTCTCGGTGCTGCTGGCGCTGTTGACGGTGTCGGGCCATCTGCGCGGCTGGCACATCATCGCCTTCACGGCATCGGTCGCCGCGATGGACGCCCTGCGCATTCCAGCCAATCAATCGCTGCTGCCGGACCTGGTCGGCCGCGGTGACGTTCCCAACGCCATCGCCCTCAACGCCATGCAGTTCAATCTGTCGCGCGTCGCCGGCCCGGCCCTGGGCGGACTGACGCTTGTGGCTCTCGGACCCGCTTGGAGCTTCAGCCTCAACGCCCTGAGCTTCAGCGGCGTCATCCTTGCGCTGCTGCTGATGCGCCATCTGCCGATCCGCCCGCCGCGACGCGAATCGCTACGCCGCACGCTCGGCCAGGGCGTGTCCTACATCCGCTCGCGCACTGACCTTATCACCATGATGCTCATGGTGGTCATCGGAGGCACGCTGACGGCGCCGGTGACGAAGATGTTGCCCGCCCTGTCACGCGATTTCTACGGCCGCGATGAGGCCGGATTCGCCGTGCTGCTCAGTTGCTTCGGCATCGGCGCGGTGATGGGGGCGGCGCTGCTGGCGGTCAGCAGCCATCGCAGCCCCACGCCGTGGCGGGCTTTTCCCATCCTCATGGGCTTGGGATTGTGTCAGATTCTCATTGCTTTCAATACCGTTTATCCACTGGGCCTGCTATTGGTCGGCATCACCGGCCTGCTGTTCATCGGGGCGATGGTACGCCTCAATACGGCGATTGTGCATTCGACGCCGGCCGGCGTCCGCGGCCGTGTGGTCAGCTTCCAGGTGCTGGCATTTCGCATCGGTATCCCCGTCGGCGGCCTGCTTGCGGGCTGGGTCGGCCAGATGCTGGGGCTCAAGTGGGCCTTCCTGGGCTTCGGCGTCGCCATGCTGGTGATTGTGCCGGCTCTGCTGCTGGCGGCGAGGCAGCGAAAGGTACGATATGCCGACGATGGGGCGGATCGCTGAGTCGCGCCGCCGACATTCCTCTTGCGATTGAAGCTCGTCGTGAGGGACGCATCATGACGGCTGACCAACTGGCTGATCCATTGCGCGACGAGGCCCGACGTCTGCTGGCTGACTTTCGCACCGCCAGCCTCGCCACCGCCGGGGCGGACGGCCTGCCGCATGCCGCCAACGTGCAGTTTGTGGCCGATGAAAGCCTGAATCTCTACTTTGTCTCAAGTGCCGAGAGCCTGCACGCCCGTCACATCGCCGTCCGGCCGCAGGTCGCCCTGACGATTTACGATCATGGCGACACCGACCCGGCCATGATCCGCGGCCTGCAGATCCACGGCCTGTGTCGGCAGGTGCCGCAGGATCAGCGTCCGATGGTCTGGCGGTTTTATGTGCGGCGGTTCACCTTCGTCGAATCGTCGCCCGCCCTGCGCGCGGCCGTGGAAGCGCAGCCATTTTTCAAGATTACGCCCACATGGATGCGCCTGATCGACAACCGCCGGGGATTCGGGTTCAAGATCGAGCGGTCATTCGATGCAGCAGGGGCATAGCCTGCAAACGCGACCGCGGGGACGTTATGTGGACGACAGCAGGCGCGCGGCTGCGTCGAAAATCGCCTCCGGCTCGCTCATGCGTCCCGGTCCGCTGGTGCGGCAGGCCTGCCAACCTTCGTCGGGGCCGACGGTGTGGTAGCCCAGGACATCGACCACGGTGCGCAGATTGCGCTGTGTGATCGGGTTGGTCCACATCTCGGCGTTCATGGCTGGGGCCAGCAGCACGGGCGTGGTGCGCGGCAGCGCGGCCAGCGTCAAGCTTACCACGTCGTCGCACAGGCCAGCGGCGGCCTTGGCGACCATGTCGGCCGTACACGGCGCGACGATCACAAGCTGCGCCCAGCGGGCGGTGCCCACGTGCTCGGAACTGAGATGCTCCTGCGGCTGCCAGAGGCTGGTGATGACGGGCCGGCCGGTGAGGGTCTGAAACGTCAGCGGCCCGACGAAGTGCGCGGCCGCCTCGGTCATCAGCACCTGCACGGTTGCCTTGTGCTGCACCAGGCGGCTGACCAGCACAGCCGTTTTGTAACACGCGATGCCGCCGGTCAGCGCGACCACGACCTTCCGGTCGGCCCAATTCACGGACGCGTCGCCGGCGCTGTTTCTTGCGCTGTCCATCATGTATCTGAGACGGGTGGATCGAATCTCAGTCGACTTCGATGGTCGGCTTCATCGTGGGCGGCAGTCCCTCGCCCAGTTCGATGGTGATTTTGCCCTGGTTGATCTCTTCGATCGCCAGCTCCAGGTCGGAGCGACCCTGGCGTTCGATCAGCGGCCGGGCACCGTCCATCAGTTCGCGCATGCGGTGCTGGATGAGGGCGGTGAGCTTGAAACGGCCACCGACGGTCTTGACAATGTGTTCGCCTTTGAGTGGTGCGTACATCCGCAAACCTCCGCGGCAGGGGGTGCTGTGGCAAGCCCCGCATTATACCCCATAGGCGTGCATGATGCCATGCGCGCGAAGACGATCGTAAGTGCTGACATGGGCTGACGATGTGAGCGTCTTCGGCCGGTCACGGCAGGGCCGCGGCGGCCAGCAGGCGGTGCAGCATGGCGGCGCTGGGCGGCGATTCGTGGGGCGTCGTCCAGTAGCTGTGCTCCCGGCCGGCGGCCATGATGCGCACGCGGTAGATGGGCTGCGGCGGGCGAAGGTCCGCAGCCGCGCCGGCCTCGGCCAGTTGCCGCTCGGCCGTGGGACTGGTGGGCTCGGTCAGCAGATGATCACGCTGCACCTGGCGCCAGAGGGCGGCCACGTCAGTGGGATCGAGTACGCGCCACGCCGGGGGAAAGCCGCCCACCACCGCGCCGTGGCCCAGGCCTACGTGCAGCCGCCGGTTCGCTTCCAGCACGTAACGGGCCGTGCGATGCATCGGATCGGCCGCATCTGGTGCTTGGGCACTCACCGGTGCGATCACCAGCACATCCAGCGCGAAATCGCCTGGCGGGCGCTGTGAGTCGTATACACCGGGTTGCGCCTCACACGCACCGAGCACGGCCAGCAGCAACACCGCGCTGCCCGATCGATTGAGCGCCCGCGCCCAGTTCTGTCCCAGGCGCGGCTTGTGGCGGCCGAGCACCATCAACACGATCACACCAGCCAGCACCACGCCCGTCATGATGCTGAAGCGGTGCAGCGCTTCCGCGTCCGCCGAGCCGGCTTCGGCCGCCTCTCGGATCCGGTCCAGAAGCGTGACCATCGTCACATGCCCGGTCGGTGCCGCGATGGCCAGCAGCAGCAGTTTCACCTGCAACCAGCGCTGCCGCAGCATCAGTCGCGGCCCGTGCATCAGCAGCAGGCCGACGCCCAGCACGATTGCGGTCACTGTCGCCGGTACGACGAGCCAGAGGAATATCGCCCGCAGCAGGTCCACGCTCCATAGTGGCAGTGCAGCCTCGACGCCGGTCGCCATGCGGGCCGCGACGAATTGAGCGATGATCACCGAGGCAGCCAGCGATCCAATCAGCACGCCCACAGCCGCGACCTTCGGCAGCAGCAGCCACGGCCGCAACCCGCGTCCGGGCTTGCGCCCGTGGACGTTGGCGAATGGCGGTCCCGCGCGACCCGGTTGATCTGTCTCACTCATGCACACGAGTTTCGGCCGCGGCCGGCCACTCGGCAAGTTCGCCTACAAGGGTGCATGTCGGTCGTTTGCCCGGTTCCGCGGCGCTGCTAACCTCATGCGTCCATGAAGACAAGCCTCGCCTGGCTCAATACGTACCTGGATCGATCCGCGGCGCTCGATGAGGCGACGCGGACGCTGACGCACCTGGGCTTTCCCACCGAAAGCTGGCACCAGGTCGGCGACGACTGGGCCATGGAAGTTGAAGTGACCAGCAACCGCGGCGACTGCCTCAGCCACGTCGGCCAGGCGCGCGATCTCGCGGCCGCGACGGATCGTACGCTGCGGCCGCCGAATTGCACCCTGCCCGCTGCCGGGGGTGGGGCGGTGGAGTCGTTGACGAGCGTGGAGAACCATGAGCAGGGCTTGTGTCCGCTCTACACGGCACGGGTGATTCGCGGCGTGAAGGTCGGGCCGAGTCCCGACTGGCTGGTGCGGCGGCTGGAGTCGGTGGGATTGCGGTCGGTGAACAATGTCGTGGACGTGACCAACTTCGTTCTCCAGGAGATGGGCCAGCCGCTGCATGCGTTCGACCTGAACCTGCTGGAGGGGCGACGGATCGTGGTGCGGCGGGCGCGCGGAGGCGAGCGATTCACCGCGATTGATGGTTCGCGGCACGAGCTGCGTGACGACATGCTGGTGGTTGCCGACGCGCAGCGGCCGGTGGCGGTGGCCGGCGTCATGGGAGGGTTGGACAGTGAAGTGTCGGCGACGACGACTGACATTCTCCTCGAATCGGCCATTTTCGATCCGTTGAGCGTGCGGCAGGCGAGCCGGGCCCTGAAGCTCAGCAGCGATTCGAGTTATCGCTTTGAACGCGGCATCGATCCGCTGGGCGTGGACCGCGCCAGTTGCCGGGCGGCCCAGTTGATCGTCGAGTTGACGGGCGGCACGCTGGCCGAGGGCGTCATCCGCGTCGGGGACGGCGGCGCGCTGAATCCCAGGCCGCGCACCCTCAGCCTGCGCGTCGCCCGCTGCGACGCCCTGCTGGGCTTCGCCATCGAACCGGAGCGGATGGTTGATCTGCTGTCTCGTCTGGGACTGGAACCGCGATACGACGCGCAGCGCGACGAGATCACCTGCACCGTGCCGAGTTTTCGGCTCGACCTGACGCGCGAGGCTGATCTGATCGAGGAGGTGGTGCGTCTGCACGGCCTTGATCATCTGCCAGTGCGCGGGAAGATCGAGATCATCGCCAGCCGTCAGCCGACGGAAGTGGCGGCCATGCGCAAGCTGCGGCAGGTGCTGGTCGCGGCCGGCTATCACGAAGCGATCACGTTCAGCTTCGTGCCCCCGCGTGTGGGCGAGCCTTTCCTGCCGGCGGGTCATGCGGCCGTACGCGTGGATGACGATCGTCGCAAGGCCGAACCGATGCTGCGGCCGTCGTTGCTGCCGAGTCTGCTGGCGGTGCGCAAGGGCAATCAGGACGCGGGCAACGCCGACGTGCGGCTGTTTGAGACGGCGTCCACATACAGCAAGTCTCCTGATGGCCGCATTGTCGAGACCCGCCGTCTGGCGCTGCTGACTGATGCCGACCAGAAAGGTGACAGTCTGCGGCAAGTCAAGGGCGTGTTGACAGAGCTGGCGTGGCACCTTCTGGGCGGGCAGGCCACTCGGTTTGAGCCGGCGAACGTGCCGCATCTGGCGTATGGGCTTGTGTGGCAGCTTGCGGGTGATCCGCAGTTCGCCCTTGGCCGCATGGGCGTGCTCGACGCGCAGACGCAGGAGCGTTTCGATTTGCAGATACCAATAGTCGCGGCCGAGGTGGAGCTGTTCTCGCTTGTGGCGGGCTATCCTCCGGCGCGCAAGGTATGTCCCCTGCCTCGCTTTCCGGCCATCGAACGCGACCTGTCGATCGTGGTTGATGCGGCTGCGGCGTGGGCGGATATCGAGCGATGCGTGCGCAAGGCCGGGCCGCAATGGCTCGAGAACATCGCATTCCTGACGACATATCGCGGCAAGCCGATTGCCGCGGGCTTCAAGAGCGTGAGTCTGCGCTTGACCTTCCGCGATCCGGCGGGGACGCTTCGCCATGAACTGATTGATGGGCAGGTCGATCGTGTGGTGCGGCAATTGAAGATGGATCACAAAGCCGAACTGCGTGCGGGCTGAAGTGCGGCAGTGGAGTTTGCGCCGTGGCGAAAACCAGCAAGCGTCGGGTGGCGGTGGTGGGATGCGGGGCGATGGCACGTGCGTGGATTGCAGCGGCCAAAGCCGTCCGTAACGTGCAGATCGTTGCCCTGGTGGATGTGAATCTCGACAGTGCCCGGCAGATGGCGCAGCGCCACGGGCTTCCCGACACCGTGGTATACAACGAGTTGGACAAGGCCTTGGCCGAGGCGAAGCCGGATGTGGTCTTCGACGTGACGGTGCCGGCGGCGCACCACGACGTGGCGATTGCGGCGATGCGGGCCGGCTGCGACGTGATGGGTGAAAAGCCCCTGGCCGACACCATGGCTCGGGCGCGGGCGGTAGTCGGCGTCGCCCAACAGACAGGCCGCGTCTTCGCCGTCATGCAGAATCGCCGCTGCGATCCGCACATCCGTGGGATCCAGCGATTTCTCGAACGCGGCGGCATCGGCACGATTGCCGAGATCCACGGCGACTTCTTCATCGGCGCCCACTTCGGCGGGTTCCGCCAGACGATGAAGTACCCGCTGCTGCTGGACATGGCGATCCACACGTTTGACGCCGCCCGCATGCTCAGCGGCGCCGACCCTCGCCGCGTGACGTGCCACAGCTTCAACCCGGCCCATAGCTGGTACGAGCACGACGCCTCGGCCACGGCGACCTTCGAGATGACCGACGGCATCGTGTTCAGCTACCGCGGTTCATGGTGCAGCGACGGCCTGCCGACCACGTGGGAGTCAACATGGCGTATCGTCGGCTCCATGGGCACGCTGACCTGGGACGGAGCGCAGGGCATCAAGGTTGAGCGATTTGATCGCTTTGCAGAGCGCAAGGAGTTGATCCATCGCGGTCGATCCGTCGCCGTGCCCGTCCGCCGCCTGCGGCACACCGGCCACGCCGGCATGATCCGTGAGTTCCTGGCCGCCCTCGATCATGGGCAGGAGCCGACGACCGTGGGGCACGAAAACATCAAGAGCCTGGCGATGTCCCTCGGGGCTGTGGCCAGCGCCGAGCAGGGGCGCACGGTGGACATCGACGCGCTCACTTGAGCGCTTCAGGTGTGCCGGAATCGCCCGCCGTGGGGATCGGCGACGGCCGCGACCGCAAGCACCACCTTCACCGCTCCCGCCTCGCGCAGCAGCCGGGTGCAGTTCGAAGCCGTAGCGCCGGTGGTCTTCACGTCGTCCACGAGGCAGACGCTCCAGCCGGTCAGTTCGACCGGAGCCCGCATCGCGAATGAGCCGCGGATGTTGTCTCGCCGCCGGGACGGAGCGACGGCCGTCTGCGGCAGGGTGTAGCGTGTGCGTCGCAGCAGCCGGGCGACGGGCCACCCGCGCGTCTGGCCCAGGGCCTCGGCCATGAGGAACGCCTGGTTGTAGCCTCGCCGCCAGCGTCGCAGCCGCGGCATCGGCACGGGGCAGACGACGCAGGGTTCCGTGATCGCCCTGCCGACGGCCGCGGCCAGGTGCTGGCCAAACCACGGGCCATACCACCAGCCACGGCGATACTTCATGTCCACAATCCACTGGTCCAGCGGATCGGCGTACTCGCCCAGGCGTATCACGCGATCCCAGATTAGGGATCGGCCGACGCAGAAGGGGCAGCCGTCGGTGCTGACGGCCTCCATGGCGGCGGTTGCCCCGCAGCGGAAGCAGTAGATGGAAGCTGGATCGTACGACCAGCGGGCTTCCTCGGCCGCCCGATCCGGGCCTTGCAGCGGCCAGCGCGCTGGGGATGCGATCAGACGGCGCAGACCCTCAGCCAACCGCGTCATGCTTGAGTCCCCATGGCACCTGTGCGGCCATCCTGCCCGCTATACTCACCCGCGTGCCCACGTTCGTTCCCCAACCTCAAGGCGACCCCGCCTCCATGCCTACGCGTGGACTGTACCGCGCGGTGGTCGAGGTCAACGAGCCGCTGTGCCGTGAGCATTATCGCTTGCGACTGCGTGTGACCAGTCCGTTTGCCGCCACCGCACCCGGGCAGTTTATCCAACTGCGATGCAACTCGGTAACTCCATCTGACATTGAGAGTTCCGATATCACCTGGCAGATGGGGCAGCGCCCAACGCTGGGGCAAGTCGAACTGCGCGAGCCGTCGGCCATGCTGCGCCGGCCGTTCAGCCTGGCGGGACGCGGTGACGACGCGCGAGGCACATGGCTGGAAGTGGTGCATCGCGTGGTGGGCACAGGCACGCGATGGCTGGAACAGCGGCGCATCGGCGATACGGTCGACTTCATCGGGCCGCTGGGCAACCAGTTTACGCTGCCGCCGGACAAGAGCCTGGGTCTGCTGGTCGGCGGGGGGGTGGGATTGCCGCCGATGTTCTATCTGGCCGATGCCCTTGCGGCCGCGGGCTGGGATGCGGTGGCGTTCGTGGGAGCCCAGTCGGCTGACCTGCTGGCGGTGACGTGGGCAGGCGATCAGCGACCCGGCACTGACGGCTCGCCGACGGCCTGCGTCCAACAATTCGCCCGCTACGGCAGCGTGGTGACCACTGACGACGGAACCCTTGGTTTGCACGGGCTGATCACGGCCGGGCTTGAACGGTACGTGGACACAATGGGCATGAGAGCGCGATCGCAGGCAGTGCTGTTCACCTGTGGACCGCTTGGCATGATGCGCGCGGCCGCGCGCATCGCTGCGGCGGCGGGGATAGATGCCCAGGTCTGTATGGAGCAGGCGATGGCCTGCGGCATGGGGACGTGCCAGTCGTGCATCGTCCGTGTCGAGGACCGCCACGCACCTCAAGGAGCGACGTCCGACGGTCGGCCATGGCGCTACCGCCTCTGCTGTACAGATGGTCCGGTGTTCGATGCCGGTCGGATTGTCTGGTAGGTATACTTGGCCAATCAGCTTGACCAGGAGCGCGCGATGCCGAAGGCACAGTTCATCCCCTTGACCGACCGCTACATACCGACGCAGCCGCCGGAAGTGGCCGCCCGTGAATTCTACGAGCGGATGAGCCGTCGCCGTACGGTGAGGCACTTTTCCAACCGTCCCGTGTCGCTGGAGACGATGAAGTGGCTCGTTCGGTGTGCCGGCTCGGCGCCCAGCGGCGCCAACAAGCAGCCGTGGAGGTTCGTGTGCGTATCCGATCCACACCTGAAGCGCGCGATTCGCTTGGGGGCTGAAGAGGAGGAGCGGGCCTTCTACCAGCAGCGGGCCGGGGAGCAGTGGCTGACCGACCTTGAGCCGTTGGGCACCGACGAGCACAAGGAGTTTCTGGAAATCGCCCCCTGGCTGGTCGTTGTCTTCAAACTGGCCAAGAATGACGACCAAGGGCAGGTCTACTATGTCAACGAATCGGTGGGGCTGGCCGCGGGGTTCTTCATCGCCGCCGCCCATCATGCCGGCTTGGCCACACTCACACACACACCCAGCCCGATGCAATTTCTGGGCAAGATTCTCAAGCGCCCGGACAACGAGCGGCCGTTCCTGCTGATCCCGGTTGGCTACCCGGCTGACGACTGCCAGGTGCCCGTGGCTGCGACCGTGCGCAAGGCCCTGGAGCAGATCATGGTGGTGCATGGGGCTTGAGACCGGCCGCTTCCAGCCGACGCCTTGCGCAAGAAAAACGCCGCGTCAATTGAAATGACGCGGCGTCTGGAGGGGAGAAAGCTATCGGTCATCGGCGGCCGGGATAGCGGCCGCGTTCAGTTCAACGTTCATTTCATGAACATGAAGTAACAGGCGGCCGCACCCGCGAGGGCCACCAGGGCGGCCCCCAACTTGAGCAACGGACCGAGTTTCGCGATACCGCCGGCCTTGGGTGTTTTCTTCTTTCTGTTCTTCTTGCCGTCTCTGCCATCCATGGGCAGCCCGGTGCGCTGGTTGATGCCGCAGTGCACACAGATGATGGCGGTCTTGGCGATCATTTGTTCGCAGTCGCGGCAAGGCACTTTCGCTTGTTCCTTCGGCTGCTCCTCGGGGTCATGGATGTCGTAGGGATTGGCCTCTGAGCCTGCGGCGAGCAGGGCGCCATTGCCATCGCCGCCCGCAAGGTTGGGCGCTGCCTTCTTTTTCGACTCGGTCGCCGCAGGCGGCGATTTGACCGCATCGTCGTGCAATGGCGGATCTGCCGGCATGCGGAACGAGGTGCTGCACTTCTTGCACTGCACCTTTCGGCCGGCGAGAGTCGCCTTCCAGCGGTAGCCCTTGCCGCATTTCGGGCAGGCAATCTTGAGGTCCAACTCCGTCGTCGGCATCTCGATTCTCCCGTGGCTTGGTGTCGCGGGTGGGCGGCCGCACCGACGATTTCAGTGCATGCGGCGGCGAACCGGAATCTTCAAATGGGCTTTTCCCCACCCCACAGTCACACCTGCCTCCCCACGCCTTACGGAGGACGAGAGGACGGCCGGCAAAGCGAACACATGCCTGGCTTGTACACGTTCACACTTCGATCCGGCCATCGAAGTCGCGGGCGCGGTGGCCATGGCTTGGCTGCGCCACTATCCTGCGTGCAGTCTAGCGTCCGCCTCCTTCAAGGGCAAGACCAAAATGGCTGTTCCGTCGCTTGACCTCGCCGCACACCACCACTCGCAACTTGCCCCAATGCTCGAAGCTTTCGAGCACATTGTCCGAACAGGGCAGTTTGTTGGCGGGCCTGTGGTAGAGCGATTCGAAGAGCACCTCGCGCAGGTCTGCGGCTGCACGCACGCCATCGGCATGTCCAGCGGTACCGACGCATTACTGGCATCACTGATGGCCATGGACATCGGCCCGGGCGACGAAGTGATCGTCCCGCCGTTTACGTTTTTTGCCACCGCAGGCAGCGTCGCTCGTACCGGGGCCACACCGGTCTTTGTCGACATCGAACCGGTGAGCTTCAACATCGATTCCGCCGGGATCGAGGCGGCCATCACGCCGCGGACGCGGGCCATCATTCCCGTGCACCTGTTCGGCCAGATGGCGGACATGGACGCGATTCTGGCCATTGCGGGGGGTCAAGGAATCGCTGTCATCGAGGACGCGGCTCAGGCCATCGCCGCCACGGATGCCGGACGGCCCGCCGGTTCGGTCGGGCGCGTCGGATGCCTGAGTTTCTACCCCACCAAGAACCTCTCGGCCATGGGCGACGCCGGGGCATGCGTGACAAGCGATGCCGTCTTGGGACAGCGCCTGCGCCAGCTTCGCAATCATGGGCAGTCGGCACCCTATGAGCACCAGAGTATCGGGGGAAACTTTCGTCTAGACGCCATGCAGGCGGCCGTGCTCGATATCAAGCTGCCGCAACTTGAGCATTGGACGCAGCGCCGCCGCGAACGGGCGCAGCGCTACCACCACCTGCTGGCCGACGCCCGCTTGCCGCTGACGCTGCCGATCGAGAGGCCAGGCAAGCGTCACGTCTATCACCAGTACACCGTGCGCGTCGTCGATGGCAGCCGCGAGGACCTGCGCGAACACCTGAAGAAAGCGGGTATCGGTCACGGTGTCTTCTATCCCCGGCCGCTGCACCTGCAGCCATGCTTCGCCGCTCTGGGCGGCAAAGCGGGCGACTGTCCGCATGCCGAGTTGGCTGCTCAGCAGGTGTTGAGCCTGCCGATTCATCCCGAACTGACTGAGGCCCAGCAGGACGAGGTCGTCGCCGTTCTGCGCGGCTTCTGGACTTGAATGTCCACGCCTTGCTGTATCGCTGTTCCCGTCCGAAGCTATCCTGTTGCACAATGACCACGCAGTCTGAATCACAGCCGCAACTGGGCCGTCTGCCCGACGGAGCCGACGTGTGCATCCGTTTGCGCGGTGTGTACAAGGCGTTCGGCAAGACGGTGGTGCTCGACGGCCTGGAACTGGACATCGAGCGTGGCCGGACAACGGTCGTGATCGGTCCCAGCGGCACGGGCAAGAGCGTCCTGCTCAAGCACATCGTCGGGCTGTTGCGGCCGAATCGGGGCGAAGTCTGGTTCGAGGATCGCCGTGTCGATCAGCTCAGCGAAGCACAACTGGTGGCCGTGCGCATGCGCATGGGTCTGCTGTTTCAAGGCGGAGCGTTGTTCGACTCGATGGACGTGCGCGACAATGTCTGCTTTCCACTGCGCGAGCACACGAAGCTGCCCCGTGACGAGATGGACCGGCGCTGCGCCAAGGTTCTGAGCCTGGTCGGTATGGAGGGCGTCGAGGCCATGATGCCGGCCGATCTGTCCGGCGGGCAGCGCAAGCGCGTCGCCCTGGCGCGGGCCATCGTGCTCGAACCCGACGTGGTGCTCTACGATGAGCCGACCACCGGCCTGGACCCCATGCGCGCCGACGTCATCAACGAACTGATCATCACTCTGGCGGACCATCTGGGCATCACCAGCATCGTGGTGACGCACGACATGGCCAGCGCCAATCGCGTTGCCGACCGCATGGTCATGCTCTACGATGGCCGCATCGTGGCCGACGGCGAACCAAAGGCGTTCGCCCAGGTGCCCGACGACCTGGTGCAGAGGTTCATCAACGGCCACGCGTACCAGGAAGAGATGGAGGCGATCCGCGCGGGCTTCGCCAAGATCAGCGGCGGAGACGGCCCGGCGGACGGTAAGCCATGACCGAACGGGCACGCAATATCACGGTTGGCATCACGCTGGCGCTTGGCCTGGCGGGCGTGGCACTCATGCTGCTGCTGTTTGGCTACGGCGGGCGGATACTCAAGCCGGGTTATGACTTGCGCATTTTCATGGACAGCGCCAACGGACTGGGTGAATCCAGCCGCGTGCTCATGGCGGGCATCGATGTGGGTGGCGTGCGCATGGTCGAGCTGGCCGATCCGCCGACCGACGGCGTGCGCATTCTCGTCCGCATCGACGGCGAGGTGAGAATCCCCCGGGCGATCGGTGTCAGCACGGAAGCGCCGCTGCTGCTGGGCGGCAGCTCCAAGCTGGTGTTCAGCCTTCGCAGCCTGGATGAGGCAGCCATGGCCGACCTTCTGCCAACCGATGGCAGTGCCCTGCTGGATGTTCGCGGCCGACCGCAGACCGAGTCCCTGGCGGCGCAGATGCGATCTGCCCTCGCCGAGCCCCTGGGGGAGCTACGCCGCGTGGCAGACAACTTCGAGACGCTCGCTGAGCAGTGGGGGCAGGTCGGTGCGAACCTCAACCGTCTGCTGGAGCCGCGGGACATCGCCGCTGTCGACGCCGGCCAGGCCGTGGGCAACGTCAGCAGCCTGATTGAGCGTGCCGACGCCGGCCTGCGCGAAGCGCAGGCTGTCCTGGAAGGCTTTCGCCGCTGGACAGATGATGACGAACTGCGCAACCAGACGCGGAAGACGCTCGCGGCCATAGAGGACAGTGCCGCCCAACTCACCACGCGGTTTGTCACGCTCTCCGATGAACTGTCGCTGATGTTGCGACACGCGCAGACGGCAATCGAGCAGGCCCACGCCGGCGAGGGCACCATCGGACGACTTTTGCATGACCCGGCTCTTTATCACAACCTCAACGACGCGGCCGAACGCCTCAAGGCTTTGTTGATCGAGTCACGATTGCTGATCGACAAGTGGAAGGCCGAGGGCGTGCCCATCCAGTTCTGACTCGCATGGCGGCATCATCGCGACGCGCCCGCCCTCCCCGTGCTTATGAAAGATACGCGCATGTTACGACTGGCTGTGATCGGACTGGGCGGCCGGGCCGCCAGCATGCTGGAGATGATGCGGCAGATCGAGCCGCAGGTGCAGGTGGCCGGTCTGGTGGACCCCGCCGTCGATCGCGTTCGCCAGCGGCTGCGCGACCACAAGATACCGGACGAGCATGTGACACCGTATGAATCGATCGCGGCCATGCTTGATGACCCCGGGCGGTACGACGGTGTGATGATCGGCACACGCTGCCACTTGCACACGCCGATGGCCGTCGCCGCCGCACGGGAACTGGTGCGCGTGTCAGGTGATCTGCCGCTGTTTCTGGAGAAGCCGGTGGCCATCGATGGGCACCAGCTCGACGATCTTGCGGCCGCATGGGCCGGCCGCGAAGAACGCGTGCTCGTGTCGTTCCCGCTGCGCGTGACTCCGTTGTTTGACGAGGTGCTCAAAATCATCCGCGGCGGGCGGCTGGGCATGGTGAACCAAGTGCAGGCGTTCAATGACGTGCCCTACGGCGGGACGTACTACGCCAACTGGTATCGCAACCATGAGCAGACCGGCGGGCTGTGGCTGCAGAAGGCGACGCACGACCTGGACTACATCACCCTCATGGTGCGGGCGGCGGTCGCGGCCGACAGCGACGCCATACCGGGAGATCCCCTCGTGGAACCAATCGCCGTTGCCGCCATGACCTCGCGCACGGTCTATGGCGGGGACAAGCCCGACGACCTGACATGCTCGGCCTGCGACGAGATTGAGATCTGCGTCGAAGGCCTGCCCGCGCAACGTCGACGCGGCGATAGCGGCGGCATGGGCCCGCTGCGACCCGGCGCCGATCATGCCTGCTGCTTCTCGCAATCGATCCGACACCAGGACGCGGGCAGTCTGATCCTCATGTATGACCGCGGCGTGCATGCGGCCTACAGCCAGAACTTCGTGTCGCGTCTGAACGCCGGCCGCCGGGGCGCCCGCATCGTCGGCCAGCGCGCGAGCCTCGAATTCGACTGGTACCAGGAAACCATCACGGTCCACGACCATCATGTGCGGCGTACGGACCGCATCGAGGTCAAAGCCAAAGGCAACCATCTGGGCGGCGACCAGGTGCTGGCCCAGAACTTCATCGATCTGATGCGGGCCCATGGCCGCCATGTAACGTCTGTGAGGCCTCTGGCTGATCTGCGCGACGGCATCCGTAGCGCGGCCATGTGCCTCGCGGCGCGGCAGTCGTCGCGCACGCACACGTTCCAGCCGATCCGCATCCCCGGCCGCCTTGGTCCCGACCTGGCGCCGGCGCCTGTTGTGCTTGCCGACTGACCCTCCCACGCAGTCTGCCGCGCCCCGCGGCATCTGCACCTTCACCATGGGCATGCACACCACCGAGTCTGCCGTCCCGCCGCTCCAGCCGCAACTCACCCCATCGGCCGCCGGGCCCGTGGCTCAGGGCGTCGCGGCCGCACGCGCCAACCTGGTGCCCACGATGGTGCTGCAGGCCGCGGCTGTACTGATCGTCCTGGGTTACTACTTTGTCCAGCCCGTCCACGCGGCCCTCGAAAACCTGGCGCAGCTCAAACTGCGCCATGGCTATGCTTTCTCAGCCCTGTCCACCATGGCCGTTGCCGGACTGCTGCCGTTCTTCCTGCAATACCTGCAGCGCGGCGGCCGTCGCTTCCTGCTGGCGAAGCATGTACCCTTCATTCTGCTGTATTGGGCGGTCAAAGGTGTGGAAGTGGACGCGTTCTACCGGCTGCAGGCGGTGATGTTCGGCGACAACACGCAACCTGTGACCGTCGCCGCCAAAATGCTCTTCGACCAGTTTGTGTATACGCCGTTGTGGGGCGTGCCCTGCACGGTCGCGGTCTACCGACTCAAGGATGTAGGCTTCGACCTGCGCAAGTGGGATGTGCTTCCCCTGACATCTTTCTACCGCCGTCGCATCCTGGCGGCCCTCATCACCACGTGGGCGATCTGGATACCGGCGGTCACCGTCATCTACTGCCTGCCGCTGCCGCTGCAACTGCCTCTGCAGAACATCGTGATGTGCCTGTGGGTGCTGCTGTTTCTGGTCATTGCGGGACGGACGCCCTGAAGGTGGCCGCTATGAGGCAGCCCCTTCGCTAGAATGCCGGCCATGAAATACGCGATCGTCATCGCCGATGGCGCGGCCGACTTTCCCCTCGATGAACTCGACGGCCGCACGCCCCTCGAAGCCGCCCGCAAGCCCCATACTGATCGGCTGAGCATCGAGGGACGCCAGGGCACCGTGGCCACCACGCCCGACGGCATGGCCTGCGGCTCCGATATCTGCTGCATGAGCCTGCTGGGCTACGATCCCGCACGCTACCATACCGGTCGGGCTCCGCTCGAAGCCGCCGCCCTGGGCATTGAACTTAGCGAAACCGACTGGATCTTCCGCGTCAACCTCGTGACCGTGATCGACGGCCTGATGCAGGACCACTCGGCTGGCCACATCAGCGACCGCGAGGGATGGACGCTGCTGAGCGCCCTGGCGGGGCAACTCGACGTACCAGGCATGAGCTTTTACCCCGGCGTCAGCTACCGCAACATCCTGGTCGACCGCAGCGGCAGCCGCGACTGGTCGAGCCTGCACACCACACCGCCGCATGACATCCCCGGCGAAGCGATCGAACAGTACCTGCCTGATGGCTCACCATACAGCGGCTTGCTGCGCGACATGATCGATCGCAGTGCCATGCTCTTTGCCGACCATGAGGTGAACCTGACGCGCAAGGAACTGGAGGAAATACCCGCCACACACGTCTGGCCCTGGGGCCAGGGACGAAAACCCGTGATGCCCGCATTTGCCGAGCGTTACGGCCTGCGGGGCGCAATGATCACGGCCGTGGACCTGCTGGCGGGCATCAGCCGCTTCATCGGCTGGGACCGCCTCGACGTGCCCGGGCAGACGAGCTACCACGACACGGATTACGCGGCTGCGGGCTCGCATGCCATTGCCGCGCTCGACCATTACGACGTGGTTGGCGTGCACGTTGAGGCACCCGACGAGGCTTCGCATGCCGCCGACGCCGCCACGAAGGTCGCCGCCATCGAAGCCATCGACCGGCATGTGGTCGGCCCGCTGCACCAGGCGCTACGCGACCGCGGCGAGCCGTACCGCATCCTTTACATGCCTGACCACTACACCGCCGTCGCCACCCGCAAGCACGACCCGACACCCGTGCCCTTCGCCTTGTGCGGCGAACATGTGCACGCCGTGCTGCGCCGCCCCCTGAGCGAGGCCAATGCCGTCGAGTCCGATCTGCACATCGACTTCGGCCACGAGCTGATGGAGTATTTCCTCAAGGCCGGTCTGACGGGGTGAATGGCGTCGCGTCAGTATGCGGGAGCCCGCAGTCCGGCCTGCTTGCGCACGAAAGTTTCCAGGTGGTCCAGCACGTTGCGGCGCAGATCGTCCGCCACCGCCGTCACCGCTCGCCGCGGGTTGTACTGCGCCTCGATCATCGGCTTGCCGTGGTGGATACCGACCTGCTTCACGGCAAGCTCGCCCTCGGGTAAGCGTGTCATGTCCACGAACTGCGGCGCGAAGGCCAGCATGACCATTGTCTCATACAGCCCCGCGTGTCCGCCGATCCAGAGAAGATCGGGATTGCGGATCGTCTTGAAGTCCAGCGGATAGATGAAGTGCACGCGATGCTCGGGGCGATCGTGCCGTTCGCAGAAGCCACGCAGCTCGCTTATCTGGTTCGGATCGGCATGGTGGTTGATGACGAAGATGTGGCGAAACCCGCAGCCGCGGATCGCATCAAGCCGATTGTCCAAGGCCTTGAACATCTCGGCCGGCTCGGCATATTCGCTGACCAGCGGCAGCGTCGGGAAGTTCATCCCGAAAATACGGTCCGACTTGTCAAAACCCCACGCCTCAAGCTGCTTCTCATTGCGGTACTGATCGAGACCGAACGACAGGCAGCGGAAGTACACGCCGCGGACGCGGGTCGCGATGTGGGCTGCAACTGTCTCGGCCACGATGGCGTCCACACCCATGGGCATGTGGTAACTGTGCCATTCGAAGGCCGGCGAGACCGGCACCAAAGCGCACGAGCTGGCGTCGCGCCGGGCCAGAATCTGGTCGGGCCGCATCCACTCGGCCGGGAGCGATAATGGACTGTACGCGTCGTGCATGGGTCAGCCTCCATCCGGCGTCAACATCGCATTGACCTTTTCGAGCAGCGTGACGTCCACTTGCTCATTGCCGATGACCACGAGCACCGGGTTGCGCAGATATCGCTCAGCCGTGTCTCGTAACTGCTGGGACGTCAGCGCCTGCACCTCGGCCAGGAACTGCTGGGACGGATCCAGTTCCAGGCCGTAAAGCAGATTCAGCGCCGCATCGGCCGCACGGTCGGCATTGGTCTGCTTGCCGAAGAATTCGTCGGTAAGGACAGCCGCCTTGGCTCGCTGCAGATCGGTCTCATCCACCAATTGTCCGCGTATGCGCACCAGCACGCGGGCGGCCTCTGTCAGCGACTCGTCCAGATCGGCCGCACTGCTGTTCCAGAGAATCGCAAAGTATCCGGGCGCCAGTCCCGTCGTGACCCACGCGCCGACCGCGTAAGCCAGGCCCTTGCCCTCGCCGCGAAGCGCCTGCTCCAGGTACCCCGATGGGAAGCGGCTGACAACCTTCGCCAGCACCCGCAGGGGCGCATAGTCGGGATGGTCGCGCGTGATGCCCGGCCCGAAGCCGATCTGCACGGCGGCCAGCGGCTTACTGGTGGTGAAGGCCGCGACGCGCGCCTTCGGGATCGGCGGCAGGGGGGCGGAGAAGTCGCCGTCGTCCCGTGCCGGCATGGCCGCGAACCGCGACTGCACCTGTGACCACGCCGCGTCCACATCCACGTCGCCGAAGATCGCCAGCACCGCGTCACCGGCATTCAGCGTCCGCGTGTGCCAGTGACGCAGGTCGTCGGCACTGAACGCCGCCACCGCGTCACGCCGGCCTTCGGAGAGCTGCGACCATACATGTCCGGCGTAGTATGTCTCGCGGAAGTGTTGCTGCAGTTCGCCCGACCACTGGTCCGTCTGCCGGTCAATGGCCGCCAGCAGAAGCTGCCGACGCTTGTCCCACTCGTCGTCGGAAAACGTCGGCTCCAGCGCGACTTCGGCGAAAAGATCGAGAATATCGGGCAAGTCCTCGCTCAGGCAAGTCGCCTGCACATAGAACGTGTTGTTACCCCCGCCTGCCGACAGCGAGGCTCCCAGGGCGTCGACCTCGGCGGCGATCTGCGCGGAAGTGCGATGGACCGTGCCGCGGGCGAGCATCGATGCCATGGCGTTGGTCAGTCCTTCGCGGTTCAGCTCGTCCGCCAGCAGCCCACCGCGCTGGTAGAGTTGTACGGCCGCGCCTGGCACCAGCGTGCTTCGTCCGATCACCACGCGCAGGCCATTGGGCAGTGTGCGCACGATGGGCGTTTCAACCTCCGTCTTTGCCCGCTCCGCCACCGGCGTCGCCAGAGTGGCCTCCAGCCGTGCGATCAGATCCGCGTTGTCCAGGTTGACTGCTTCACGTTCGAACGCGGCCGTGTCCGTATCACTGTGCCTAGCGCCATTCTCGCGCAGCAGCACGGACACGGGGTTGGCTTGATCGGCGGGCAGCAGTGTCACCGTAATCAACCGCTGCGGCTGCAGGTATTGCCGCGCGGCTTTCACCACCTGTTCGGCCGTGATTTGCTGCACAGCATCGATGTACCGTGTCAGGTAGTCCACGTCGCCGGTGTTGATCACGTCCCGCGCCAGTCGTGCCGCCAGTCCATCAGCCGTCTGGGCGCTGAGAACCACAGCCGCCAGGGTTTTTCTCTTGGCCCGCTCCAGTTCCTCATCGCTCACGCCATCGCGATGAAGCATTTCAATCTGCGCCGCAATGGCCGCACGCACGACGGCGGCAGCGCGCTGTGCATCCTGCTGCGGCCGGACGGCAACCTCCGCATCGATGCCGAAGAATCCTTCACCCCAGGCGAAGCTCAGGTTGTATGCCTCCACGCTGTTGACCAGCCGCTGCTCGTCCCGCAGACTGCGGACCAGTCGACTCGACTCCCCCTGTCCGAGGATCACGCCCAGAAGGTCGAGTGCGTAGTCGCCCTCAGCCCCCAGGCGCGTGCCGGGGAACGCCAGTCGCAGGCGCGGCGCGCGGATGTCGGCGCGGCCCGCGGCCTCGCGCGGCTGGGTCAGCGTCGGTTCGATCGGGAAAGACAGGGCCGGCAATTCCCCCGGCTGGGCGTCCGACCACAGTTCGGCGACTTTCGCCACCATCGCGGCCGGATCGATGTCGCCTGTGACCACGAACACCATGTTGTTGGGCACGTACATGCGGCGATAGAAGTCATACAGCTCGTCCCGACTCACTTCGAGAAACTCATCGAGGTAGCCGATGGTCGGGTGGCGTGCCGGATGGGCGTCATAGCGGGCCTGTTGCGTCAGTCGCCAGAAGAGTCGCGCCGCGTCGCCTTGGCCCATGGCGAACTCATTCTGAATGACCTGCCGCTCGCGGACATACTCCGTGTCGGTGATCAGGCTGTGACGGATCCAGTCCGACAGCAGCTCGACGGCCTCGTTGGTGAACGGGCGGGTGGTGTTGATGTAGTAGCGGACAGTATCGAGGCTCGTGGCGGCGTTGGTACGGGCGCCGATGTCGCCGAGGATGGCGTTGGACTGCGACTCGCCACGCGTGGCGGTGCTGCCGCCGGCAAGCATGTGCTCGAGAAAGTGCGATAACCCGGCTCCCACATGCTCCTGCTCGTAGACGCTGCCCGTCTTGACCCACACCTGAGCCGACACGACGGCCGCACCCGGATGAGTGGCAGCCACCACGATCATGCGATTGGGCAGCACGGCGATGATCCGGTCGCCCCGCTGCTCCAGACAGCGGTAGGAGGATGCTGGTTTCTCCGGGCTGACCTCAGCAAGACTCCGCATGCAGAGCCCCAACACCAGTGTTGCCGTCACCAGTGTCGCCATCATTCCGCCGTCCATGCGCAATGCTCCTGTCCCGGCAACTACCTACAGGGTGGGAAGTTTATCCGGCAATCCGGACGGCTGCGGGCCGGTGCCCCAGGCGGCATCGGCAAGCGACATGGAGCGCATGGGCTGCTTCGCGTCCAGGGACCGCTCGGAGGATGGGAGCAGCGGTGGTCCGACACCCGATATGCGGCAAGTGGCGCAAGATTTGAATGTGGTGCCGCTTTACTGTGGGTCACGCGATGCCTGCGTATGCCAGGGAAGCCGATATAGTCGCCATGCCCGGCGCAGATGTTCAAGAGCGTGTCGGCTGCGAGGGATCGTCCGAGAAAGTTTGAACCGGGGGCGCGAGCGCGACCGATGACATGGGTACAATGCCCCCTAGATGTGCCCCCCTGAGGGCCACGTGCGGCGATGTGGGTCATCACGCGCGGTCAGACAGGGTTCAGCTATGCAGATGTCGCGTCGGCAGTTTCTGGTCGCCGGGGCCGCAGCCGCGCTGGCCGGTTGCAGCAGGCCGGCTGCAAGCCGCTACGATCGGCCTGGTCCAATGTGGCCGGCGGTGACACCACGGCCATCAGTCAGTGGGCAGGCGACGGTCGTGTCGCCGCTGTCGCCGACCGCATCGGGTCCGGCCGTCGGTATCGCAGGATCGACCACGCTGGCGGGGGTTTTGCCTCGGTCGGCCTGGACGTCGCAAGGTCCGGCCGCCCGCAACCTCAACCCCATGGGCCGTGTGAGCCGCATGACGGTGCATCATGAGGGCTGGAAGCCGGTCTGGTTCGCCGACCAGCGTTCGACGGCCGAGAGGCTTGATCTGATCCGCGAAAGTCATCGCGGCCGCGGCTGGGCGGATATCGGATACCACTACATCATCGACCGGGCGGGCATGGTGTGGGAAGGACGCGATATCCGTTACCAGGGCGCGCATGTACGCAATCAGAACGAGGAAAACCTGGCGATCATGCTGCTGGGTAACTTCGATCTGCAGCGACCATCGGACGCGCAATACGTGAAGCTCATTGACACCTTGCGGGTGCTGCGTTACCGGCACAATGTGCCGGTGAATCGCATCTACACGCATCAGGAACTGATGCCCACAGCCTGTCCGGGCAGGGCACTGCAGCCGCAGATGGTCAGCCTGCGCCAGGGCAGGGCATTGGCGTAGAGATGGTCGCGGAGGTGGGGATGATGGTCCGGCTGGGCTTTCGTACAATGCGCCCATGACCACTGTCCCCGGTACGAACCCGACGGCCAACGATTCTCAGACATCCACTGCGGACGTCGTGAAGCCGACTGACGGCGTCGGTGACGATCTGGCCATACGCGTTGAGGCGGCGCTGCTGACCAGCGATCGGCCGATGGGTGTGACGCGGCTGGCCGAGGCGCTGGGGGCGGCGTCGGTCAAGGCGGTTCACGCGGCGGTAGAGCAACTCAACGCGCAGTATGAGCAGACAGGCCGGTCGTTCCGCATCGAGCAGGTGGCCGGCGGCTACCAGGTGATGACCCTGCCGCAACTGGGCCAGGCTCTGGAGGCCCTCAGCCGCAACCGTCAGCAGACCCGCCTCAGCCCGGCCGCCTTGGAGACGCTGGCGATCGTGGCGTACCGTCAACCCGTGCTGCGGGCGGAGATCGAGTCGGTCCGTGGCGTGGCATGTGGCGAGGTGCTGCGGAGCCTGATGGAGCGGCGGCTGGTGAAGATCGCCGGCCGAGCCGAGGAGATCGGTCGGCCGATGCTCTATGGCACGACGCGGACGTTCCTGGAAGTGTTCGGCCTGGGTAGCCTGAACGACCTGCCGAAGGTCGAGTCGCTGGCGCCGCGCCCAGGGCCGACTGCATCACAGCCAGACCTTTTCGCTACCGAAACCGGACAGGAGGAGACTGACGCAGAGGCATCTCCGCAGCAGCATACGAATGAGGGTACATCATGAGAATGTGGCCGCGATGCATGCGACTGGCGGTGCTGGCCGTGGCGTGGGCGATGCTGTCAGGATGCTCTGGTTACAGGCTTCAGGGGTTGGTCGTCGAAGGCCGCGAGCCCGGGCTGGTGCTCTATGACCAGAAAGATCCGCGTCTGGAGGAGATCGGCCGCTTTGGTCTGGAGCAGGCCACGGTCGAAGTGGTGCTGGATCCGAACACCGGCAAGCGTGAACGCCTGGACCTGGTTCGGACCGACGCCTCGGGGCGCTTTACCGTCCCCATCGAGGCCTTCGGGCTGGGGACGCTGGAATATGACATCGGCCTGCTGATCCATCGTCCAGGCTTTCAGCCGCAGTGGCGGGTGATTCGGGCGCCGGGTGAGAAGCAAGTGGTCGTGGTGACTCTGGAGCCGGGGGGTGGCTCCGGCCGCCTCGAGGTGGACCTGCTTCGTGACACGATGCGTGATTTGCCGTCGGTGCGGTGATACTTGCGGGCTAAGATGTGGCTGGTCTGAACATCCGTGGACCGTCAAGGTGCGGTGCGCCATCTGTGCGTGCTTACACCACGGCAAGCAGGAGGTGCCGGCCATGGGTCGATGGCGGCTGCAACCTGGGCACGGCGGGCTGGGCGGGTTCACTGTGGTGATGGTGCTCGCCCTTGCGTCAGCCGTGAGTACGCAGGCGAATCTGTTGTTCTGGATTGTGGGGCTGCTGCTGGCGGCGGCGTTGTTGTCTCTCGCGTCAGCCATGCTTTCTCTGCGTGGGCTGGAGGTGCGGCGTCTGCTGCCGACGCGAACGGTGGCAGGTCAGCCGCTGACCATCCATTACCGCCTGTCACGGCGCGGACGGTCGCTGCCGCTGCTCAATGCCATCATCCGCGAAACCTGGGATTCGCGATCCAGTCCCCTTACGGAGCGTCGTCCCCGGTTGAGCGGCGAGCCGATCGGCTGGGTGGCGCATGTGGGAAGGGGCGAGCCGGTCATTGCGATGGCGGTATGCCGTCCGGCGCAGCGGGGCTTGCTGTGTCTGGAAACCGTCGAGATTGCGTCCAGCTTTCCGTTTGGAATTCTGCGCAGCGTCTTGTGTGTGCGTTGTGCCGAGACGGTGATCGTGTATCCACGGTTGTATCGTCTGCGTGAGACCCTGCTGGGGCGGCTTGAGCGGAACGGTGGGCGTGAAGGCTCGGCATCGTGCGAGCCGGGTGGTCAGGAAGAGTTTTACGGCCTGCGCGAGTATCGATCCGGCGACAGTGTCCGCGGCATTGACTGGAGACACTCAGCCCGTCTGGACAGATTGATATCGCGTGAGATGGCGCGTGCGTCCCCGCCGCAGGTGTCCGTTTTATTGGATCTGGACCGTGGGCGGCTGGACCGACTGGCGGCTGAACATCGAGAGCGTTGGATTGAAGACGCAATTGACCTGGCGGCGTCGGTGGTCGCCGAGGCCCACCGACGCGGTTTCGCCGTGGGCTTGCGGGTGGCGGGCCTGCCGGACATCCATTTTGCGCCGCATCACAGCCAGGCCCATTGTGAAGCAATGCTGCGAGTCCTGGCGTTGTTGGACACTGACAGGACCGGGCCGGCGCGCCCGCTCCGTGGTCGGCCGGGTCGGGCCACGTTGACGATTGTGCCTGGGCCAGGGGCTGACGACGGGCGTGTGCTGGCGTCGGCCGACCTGGCGAATCTTGTCATGGGCCCCCTGGAGCCGTCATCGCCCCTGGCGGACTTGCCGGCCGGTGTGTCGTTCCCCGGCCGGGACCGGTTCGCCCCGTTGGCCGTGGCCGGAGAGTCACGGGCATGAGGCATGTATTCCTTCGCTATCGGAGGCTGATTTATGCCCAGGTCGTATTGGGGCTGGCGGCATTCAGCATTGCCTTGAGCGATCCGGCCTTTCTGCTGCTGGTGGGTGCGGTCGCGGCCGGTTCGTGGTACCTGGTCGAAGGGCCCAGCGGTCGATCGCTACCGCGGTTTGTCACCAATCTGGGCGCGCTGGCGGCCATTGCCTGGTTGCTGATCGACTTGCGCCTGCGCGGTACGCCGGGGCTGGTGGCGATCGGGCACTTCATGATCTGGCTCCAGTTGCTGTTGCTCTATGGCCGGCGGGGCTACCGCGACGATGCGATGGCGCTGGTGCTGAGCCTGCTGCTTATGGTGGACGCGAGCCTGCTGAGTTTCTCCATGGTGTACGGCCTGTTGCTTGCCGTGTATTCACTGCTGATGGTGTGGACGCTTCTGGCTTTCAGTTTCAGTTCCACGGCGGATGAAGTGGCACGGCGGATGCGGCTCACGCTTGCCGATGACCAGACGCAGGAGTCAGGCATCGGACCTGCGCTGGTCGGCGGGTCACGGATGCGCCGCGACGTGCTTCGCGTGGGAGTGGTGATGAGCCTGGGCGCGTTCGCGACCGCCGCTCTGGTATTCGTGTTGACCCCCCGCATCGAAGGATTGAGCGACGTTACGGCGACGCGGGTGCTGTCGAGCGTCGCCAGTATTGGGTTCGACAGTGAAATGCAGCTCGGACGACGCCTCGAGGAGCCGGACAGCCAGGAACCGGTGCTGCTTGTCGCCATGCGCGATGCCGAGGGGCACAGTGTCGGCTCGAACAGCCGCGTCTGGTATCTGCGTGGCGCGAGCATGGATCAGTACGATCCTTATCTGCGAACGTGGTATCGCGCGCGTGAGGTGGGTCAGCATGACCTGCTGGTTCAGTTGCGGGGCAATCCGCCGTCGGTGGCGATCGTCGAACCCGGTACCCAGCGGTCCTTCATCGAAGCCGAGATCACAATCCGTCACCCCCATCAGGATCATCTTTTTACTCCGTTTCCGCCGCTGATGGTCCAGAGCGACGGCTTCAGGTACGCCGTTTTCAATGCCATCGATCAGCAGCTCTTCTCTCAGCATCGCAACAACCGCACCTTGCGGTATACGGTCAGGCATGCATACCCCGCCTCCGCTGACCGGGCAGTTTTCAGGGATTACAGGCGGTTGATCGGCCGCCGTCCATCGGTGGGGGCGTCGGCGCCGGATGCAGACAGTGTGCCCGAGTTCGACCCCGAGCGCTACGCCCGGGGCTGGAATGTTCAGGTCGCGCAAGTGCGGGCGATGGCGATGGAAATACTCGAGCAGGCCGGCCTGCAGCGTGATCCATCGGCCGCATATGACCCCCGCGATGCGGCGATCGCCGAGGTGTTGACGGGCCATTTGCGCAGCAACTACCTGTATCGCACCACGGCGGTGGGCGCCGATGGGCCGACTGATCCGATTTTGACGTTTCTCTTAACCCGGCGCGAGGGTCACTGTGAATTATTCGCCGCGGGCCTCGCCGCCCTGGCACGGTCGATCGGCATGCGCGCGCGCCTGGTTGGCGGCTACCTGGCATCGGAATACAACCAGGCCGGAGGCTACTACATCGTTCGCCCGGGCAACGCCCATGCCTGGTGCGAGATCGAGATCGAACGCGACGTGTGGCAGCGGTTTGACCCCACCCCGCCGGCGGGACGTGATCAGCAGCACCATGTGGCCAGCACGTGGGGACGGCAACTGCGGCAGCTTTACGAGCACCTGGACTTTCTGTGGATCCGCTCGGTCGTGGCCTACGACCCGCGGACGCAGCGGGCCGCCTTCGACACCGCCTATCAGACATTGCTGCGGGCCGTCAGCGTGGAAAGCGGGCTGACGCGGAAGTGGCGTCAGATCATCTCGTCAGAGCCCGGCGCAGGCGGGTCGCGTCTGGGTTTCGTCTTGGCTGGGCTGCTTATCCTCGCGTTTGCCGCTGCCGCAGCGTTCAGTCTCGCGGGGCGGCGGCGCGGCCGGCGCAAGGGACGCGGCGCGGATCGCACACGTGCGAGGCGCGACAGCCTCGCGCGCGTCCGCGTCCAGCCGGTGGCGTTCTACGAGGCGATGATCGATCTGTTGGCGCGGCACGGTTACGAGCGACCATCCTGGAAGGGGCCGCGCCAGTTCGCCCAGGACCTGGCCTCCCTACACCCCGGGCGATTCGATTCCGCCTTGGCGCTGACGGACCTGTTCTATGCCGTGCGCTTCGGTGGCTGTCCGCTGGAAGAGTCGCAGCGGCTGGAGGCGCGACAATGGCTCGAGGCGCTGGATCGCCAGCTCGGGGATGGCGAAACATCGCCCGACAGCGCGCGTGGTTGAGCGGCGGCGGGACAGCCAGCTACACTGCAGGCCGCCCGAAGACGGTACTTGGGCCCATCAATGGTCGGCCACCCTGCGCCGGCCCACGGCGGCACGGAGTCCCGCGTCATGGCGACCCCACCCACCCCGGCACCTGCTTCATCGACGGCATTGCCGGGCGGGTCGGCGGCGACCGGGGTCGACCGCAGTGATTCGCTCGATCGCCACGCACGGGCCATGGTGGGACCGCCAGTACGCGGAGGGAAGCTGACCGGCTGGCTGGGGCTGCTGCTGTGCCTGCTGGCCGCCGCGCCGCCGCTGCTCGTCGAACTTGACCGTCCGGACATACTTGACGCACAGGAAGCTCGCGCCATGGCTATATCGCGGCATACCGCCATTGCAGTGGCGGATGCGTCGGCGCTGTCGCTGGGTGAGCGGCTGGGCCCCTCGCTCAACGGCCGCCTGCGGGCCGATGAGCCACCGGCCCTGCACTGGCTGAACCGCGCGGCCATGGCCGGTCTCGACCACCCCGAGGCGGATTCACCGACAGTGCTCTGGCGCGGCCGGCTGGTGTCGGCCGCATTCGCTTTACTGACGATCGCCGCCGTCTATTGGGCTGCCTTGAGTATCGGCGGCTCCTACAGCGCCGTGTTTGCGGCCCTGGTGTGTCTGGCCAGTCCATTGTGGCTCTACGAAGGGCGGACGGCCGACGGCTCGATGGTTGTGACCGGCTGGTCGACACTGGCGATCGCGGCATCGCTGTGGGCGATTCGTCCACTGCGTCCAGGGCCGAGCGTGGAAAGGCAGTTTGTGGGCTGGGTTGTCTGTGGTCTGGCCATGGCTGCGGCTGTACTTACCGCCGGGCTTGGCGCCGCGGTGATCACGGCCGCGCCCATCCTGATCATGCTGGTGTTGTGCCCGCAGCGGCAGAGCCATCTCATGGGGCTCCTGGCGGCGCTGCTGGTGGCGGCATTGGCGGTGCTGCCTTGGGCTCTGCTGAGTCACGAACTGGACCACGCCGTCTGGCGGGACTGGCTGATGGGCGGGGAACCAGCGCGGCGGACTGCCTGGCAGGGTCTGGATCTCATGGTTGCGGGACGGTGCTTCACCTGGCTGCTGCTGGCGGTAGTGCCATGGACGCTGTGGCTGCTGGCTGCGCTGGTCCAGCCGTTCAGCACTTCGTCCAGCGGGGCGCGGACGCGGCTGTTTCTGGGCTGGGCGTGGCTGGTCGTGGCGATGTCGATTTACCTGAGCAGCCCCGAGGTGCCACGCCGCATGTTGTTGCCGGTTGCGGCCGCTGCGGCCGTGCTCGTGGGTCAGTTGTTTGCCCGGTACGTGGAGTTGACGGCCGCGGGTCGCTATCCGCGATTCTGGCGAGTGCTGCGCTGGCCACACATGGTGGTTCTCGCTGCGGCATCGGTGCTGCCGCCGCTCGCACTGGGCCTGCAACCCGCGTGGATTGAAGAGGGCTGGCTGCCGCAAGTGCTCATACCGGTGACGCCGCTCAACCAGGTGTTGCTGACAGGATTGAGCGTCGTGCTGCTGCTGTTGCTCGTGCTGGCGGGCCGGTGGACCGCGCGCCATCAGCCTGGACCGGCGCTGGCGGCATGGGCGGCGTGGGTGGTGATCTATGCCATTGTTTTCACGCTCATGGCAGCGCGATCACCGCTGCTGAGCAATCCTGTGGTCGACGGCTGGTCGCTGGTACGGAATCTTGCGGCTGATCGGCCGATCTACTGGTGGACCGAACGATCGGGCGAGCCACGGATCGCGGCCGACCTGTTGTTCTATGCAGGTCAACCTCTGCGACCGATCAGAAGCGAGGAAATCGAACAACTGCTGGTCCAGCAGGGCACGACGGTGCCCGACGCGCACCTGCTGCTGCTTGCCTCGGGGGACACGGAATGGGCGGGCTTGACGCACGCAAAGGCGACACCACTGACCGGCAATGTGCTCGCGGAACGGGCCCTCTGGAGGTTGAGCCCGATGACAACAAAGTCGGTTGCCCCCATCCCTGATGCCGACATGCCGTCCACATCATCCTCCGGCCCGGCCGTTGATTGACCTCTTCCGGCCGCATGGCGATACACTGGCCGCAAATCGACATCGAATCGGCCGGTGCATCACCATGTCCACAACCACAGCCACGCCTGACGCCATTCGGGCGAAGCACCCTGACTGGACCTTGTCGGTCGAGTTGTCCATTGTGGTACCGGCCTTGAACGAAGAGGCGAACGTCGCCTCACTGGTTGGGGAGGTGCAGCAGGTCATTATCGAGAGGGGAATCGCTGGTGAACTGATCGTGGTGGACGACGGCTCGACGGACGGCACGGCCGCGGTGCTGGCGAAGCTTGCGGCGTCACGGCCATGGCTGGTGGTGCTGCGTCACGATCGTCCGCGTGGTCAGTCGGCGGCGATGGGGGCGGGAATCGCCCAGTCGCATGGGAGGTGGATCGCCACGCTGGACGGCGATGGTCAGAACGATCCAGCCGATCTGGCGGCGATGTGGCAACGGGCGCGGGCTGAAGGCGTGGATTTCGTCCAGGGCGACCGCTCGGCGGCGCGGCGCGATTCGTTCATGCGGCGTATGTCGAGCCACGTAGGCCGCGCCTTTCGCCGCGGTCTGCTGGGCGACGCGATTCGCGACACGGGTTGCTCGGCCAGGGTGATGCGGGCGGACATTGCGCGGCAACTGCCGTTGCAGTTCAAGGGGATGCATCGCTTCATGCCGGTCTACGCGCGGATGCTGGGCGCGGTGGTCGTGGAGCAGCCGGTGCACCATCGGCCGCGGACGGCTGGGCGGAGCAAGTATGGCATGTGGAACCGCGGTCTGCCGGGGTTGATCGACTGCCTGGCGGTGCGCTGGATGTTGCGGCGGTATCGGCCCATCCAGCGCGCCGAGCCGGCCGTCCCTCAGGAGGCAGGGCGATGAGCGCGGTCCATGGGTCGATGCGATGGTGGCTGCTGGGTGCGGGGCTGGCGGCGGCGGCGGTGGTGACGGCGGGCCTGGCGCTGCCGCGGCATGTGCCGAGTGAAGGTCTGAAGGTGACGGATCTGCCCACCGCCGTGCGCAGTGCGGTGCTGATGATCAGACCTGACACCCATGAGCCGGCATACAAGGTGCGTCTGGCCGACGGACGGATGGCCTGGTTCGACCCGCGGGAATACGCGGCCCGCCTGCATGAGGACTACCGTGCCCGGCCACGAAGCTACCGCGTGATGAACATCAGCTCGCCGATCGGCATGGCGTGGGTCGGGCTGGGGCTGGCTGGGCAATTGTTGTTCACCGGGCGGATGGTGGTGCAGTGGCTGGCCAGCGAGAGGCACCGGCGATCGGTGGTGCCGATCGCATTCTGGTGGTTGAGCCTTGTCGGCGCGACGATGCTTCTGGTCTACTTCACGTGGCGTCGCGATATCGTGGGCGTGCTGGGGCAGGCGGCCGGCTGGTTCATTTATATGCGGAACCTGTGGCTGATCCACTATCCGAGGGGACCGTATATGCCCTTGGCGGTTCCGCCTGACAATTTGTCCGCGGACGGCGAATAGACGAAGTGGAGTGTGACGTGGGATCGGTGCTGCGCATACTGGACGCCAACGCCAACCGCGCCCGCGAGGCGCTGCGGGTGATGGAGGAGGCCGCCCGGTTTGTTCTTGACGCCCCGGACCTTAGCGGGGCGTTCAAGGCGTTGCGGCACGACCTGGCGGCCGCATGGGAATCATTGGCGAGCGGGCCCGATCTGATCGCCAGTCGCGACACGCCCGGCGATGTGGGCACGCAACTGCGCACGGCATCAGAAGAGCAGCGTGGAACGGTGGCGGACGTGGCAGTCGCGGCCGGCAAGAGACTGAGTGAGGCCCTGCGAGCGATCGAGGAATACGGCAAGCTGCTGGACGGTGGGTTTGCGCGGCGGATCGAGCAACTTCGCTACCGGGGATACGACCTGGAGCAGCGACTGGGTTTGGCTCTGGTGTCGCGGGCGGGGAGGCAATGGCGGCTGTGCGTGCTGCTGAGCGAGGCGCTGTGCCCGGGCGGCGACTGGCTCAAGGTGGCGGCCGGCGCGATCGAAGGCGGGGCTGACTGTCTTCAGTTGCGTGAGAAGACGCTGGAGGGCGGCGAGCTGCTGCGACGGACGCGAGCGCTGGTGGCCTTGGCGAGGCCACGGGGGGTGAGCGTCGTCGTCAACGACCGTGTGGACGTGGCCTTGGCGGCTGAGGCTGACGGGGCGCACTTGGGCCAGGGCGACCTGCCTTGCCGCGAGTCGCGGAGGCTGGCGGGGGGGCGGCTGATCATTGGGGTGAGTACGTCGAACTTGGAGCAGGCGCAGGCGGCGGTGCGGGACGGAGCGAGCTATTGCGGGCTTGGGCCGATGTACCCGACGTCGACCAAGCACAAGGAGATTATCGCAGGGCCGGCCTATGCGCGGCAATTCGTGGCCGCGTTCCCAGGGGTGGCACACCTGGCGATCGGTGGCATAACACCCGATAACGCGGCTGCGGTGGCGGTGGCGGGGGCCCGGGGGCTGGCGGTGAGTTCGGCTGTATGCGGCAGCGATGACCCGGCAGGGGCGGCTGCGGCGATTCTGGCAGCATTTGCGGATGGGGCAAGGCAGGCAAACACGCAGGGCGCTGGCACCCCACCGGCAGGCCCGCGGTCGGCCGATTCAAGGAGAAACGTCTAGGTTTTGCACCATCGGTGGGGTAGAATACACCGTCTGCCGGGACGCAGGTCCGGCGACGCCGACCGGGCCGTCCGGTCGGGGGTGGTGGAACTCCCTTTTGAATATTGGAGGCTGACCATGAGAGCCACTGCGCGCATTGCGGCCGCTCCTGGGCCGCGCCGGGTGGAGCAGCAGACCGAAACACCGGATGCCGCTTTTGTCGGTCTGGAAGCGCTCGAACCCCGCACGTTGCTGAGCGCGACGATCGCGGGCATCGACCTGGTGAGCCTGGCGTACAACGGCGACCAGGGCAACGACGACAGCTTCACGCCCGCGATCAGCGCCGACGGGCGCTACATCGCCTTCGTCAGCGCAGCCGACAACCTGGTGGCGAACGACGACAACGAAGTGGTGGACGTGTTCGTCTACGACCGTGTGCTGGACATGATCGAGCGCGTGTCGGTGGGCAACGGCGGCGTGGAGGCCAACGAGCGCTCGGTGCGGCCGTCGATCAGCGCCGACGGGCGCTATGTGGTCTTCGAGTCGTTGGCGACGAATCTGGACGGGGTGGTCAACGAGAACAACAACTGGGATGTATTCGTGCACGACCGGGTGACCGGGATCACCGAGCAGGTGAGCGTCGCCAGCGGCGGCGTGGTTGGCGGCAACGGCGCCAGCGGCGAGGGTTGGATCAGTGCCGACGGACGTTACGTGGCCTTCATGTCCAACAGCGATAACCTGGTTGGCGACGACGGCAATCATGCGGCCGACGTGTTCCTGCGTGACCGCGTGAACAACACGACAATCCGTGTGAGCCGCGACACCGGCGGGCAGGATGCCGACGGTGCCAGCGGCCAGGTGTTTATGAGCAGCAACGGGCAGTGGATCGTCTTCTCGTCGGTGGCCACCGACCTGGTGGCTGACGACGACAACGCCGTGGGCGACATCTTCCGTTACGAGGTGGCGACTGGCCAGATTGTCCGCGTCACGCTCAACGCCCTGGGCGACGAGGCCAACGGGGCGAGCAACAACCCGAGCATCAGCGACGACGGGCGCTACGTGGCCTTTGAATCATTCGCGACCAACTTCGCAGCCGGCGATGCCGACGGCATTATCGACGTCTTCGTGAAGGACATGGTCGGCGGTGGCGTGGAACGTGTCAGCCGCAACCTATCGGGCATCGAGGGCAACGGCCACAGCAGCGACGCCCAGATCAGCGCCGACGCCAGTGTGGTGGTCTTCCACTCCTTTGCCAGCGACCTGGTGGCCGGCGACACGAACAACGCGCCGGATATTTTCGCTTTCAACCGGTCGACACAGGAGACGATCCGTGTGAGCACCGACGTGGCCGGCAGCCAAAGTTTCGGCTTCGCGATCAATGCGGCCGTCAGTGGCGACGGCAACGTCGTGGTGTTCGAGTCTGACGGTGCGGACCTCGTGCCCGACGACGACAACATACGGGCTGACATTTTCGCGGCCCAACTGACGGCCGCGGCGTTCCTGCCCGGCGACTTCAATGGAGACGGTCTGGTCAACACTGAAGACATCAACCCGTTCATCCTGGCCCTGACCGACCCGTCGGGCTACGCGGCCGCGTTCCCGGCTGTGGACCTGCTGCAGGTCGATCCCAACGGCGACAGTTTTATCAACACGGAGGACATCAACCCGTTCATTGTGCTGCTGACCGGCGGCGGCTCGGGCAGCGGCCTGTCGTACGTTGACGCGTCCCATACGTCAGTCGATGGGGTTGAGGAATCATCCGCACCGCCCGCGCCCGGGCCGGGGCCGCGCATGACGTCGACGACCGTTTCCAATGTGACCGCCAGGTCGCTGCTCGATGCGGATGGCGAAGAGGTCGATCTGCTGGACATGCTCGCATGACTTGATCGACGTATGCCGATCGTCCGCTGTCGGGTATGGGCGATTGAGTCCCGCCGCGTCTGAGTGACAGCGGCACGTCCGCCTGAGACAGCATGGATGACGACTGTTCGCGTGCCAAGCCCCCGATCGCGCCCTATGGGCAGCTGACAAGGTTGCGCCCTGGGAACTCTCCTTGGGATGCCGGCCGGTGGCACTGAATGGACATGTGGCGGTCAGTGTCCACGGTGATCTCGACATCGTGCCATTTCATGCGGGCGGTCAATTCCCGTATCTCCCCGGGCGTCAGGGCGGCTTTGAGACTGTCGCGGAACAGTTGCTGCTGGTGCGGCGATTCGCGGCCGGCGTGTTGCCGCACGAGGGCCTCGAGCGTGTGGGTATCGGGCGGTCTGTACAAATCGCGGATCAGCAGGACTCCCCCGGGCCGCAGCACGCGTCGCGCTTCGCGCAGCACGGCCTCAGGTTCGGGGATGTGGTGCAGAATCGTGTTGCTCAGCACGGTGTCGAACGTTGCGTCGGCGAACGGCAGACGCTTGGCGTCGGTCTGCACATAGGTGATCGCGGCCGCGTGGCGGCAGCGCTGTCGATGGCCCTCGGCCAGACGCAGCATCTCGATCGACAGATCGACACCGACCACGCGGCAAGCCGGGATCGCCTCGCAGATCAGCGGCGGCTGATGGCCCGGGCCAGTGCCCAGATCCAGCATCAGCCCCGACGCCCGCAGATCAACCAGGCGCTGCACGAAGGCGGCGTTCACCGCCGTGTGGTCCATGGTGTCATAGGCCAGTGCCTCGGCCCGGCCGTCCATCACTTCCGGCTCAAGCTCGCGGGGAAACGAGGCCATGGGGTTGCGTAAGCGGGGTTGGGGTCAGGGCCTGGGTTCGGAACCCGACACCCATTAGGATACGGTCATGCCGTCCAACGTGACGAAATTGAGCAGCGTGGACAACCCTCGCATCCGGGCCGCCGCCCGCTTGGCGCATGGCCAGCGGCGGCGCGAGAGCGGCCTGTTTGTGGCCGAGGGCCCCCGTCTCGTGGGCCGGGCCCTCGACGCCGGGCTGCGCCTGCGCGAGCTGTTCTTCGATCCGCAAGAAGACGATCCCAACATCACCGCCCTCATGCAGCAGGTCACGACCGGGCACTGGCCCGCCGCAGCCGGGACCGCGCTCTTCGAGGTCACGCCGAAACTGATGGCCTCGATGGCCTATCGCGGCGATCGGACCGAGGGCCTGCTGGGGATATTTGAGCAGCCCACATGGAGCGTCGATGACGTCACGCCGCACCACGATCGGCCGGCCCTGTGGCTTATCGGCGCCGGCCTGGCCAAACCCGGCAACCTCGGTGCCATGGCCCGCAGTGCCGCAGCCGCCGGCGCTGACGCGATGATCGCATCGGATGCCGTGGTCGATCCTTTTAACCCCAACGCGCTGCGGGCAAGTACGGGGGCCGTATTCAGCCTGCCGATCATCTGCGCCACGATGGCGGAATCGGTGGCGGCCTGTCGGCGGCGCGGCCTGCGCATCATCGCAGCCGCGCCCCATGCGCCCGCGAGTCTCTACGACATCGATCTGCGCGTCCCACTGGCACTGGTTGTCGGCCCGGAGGACGCGGGATTGGACGATGCATGGCTCGCGGCTGCGGATGCGGTTATCCACATCCCGATGCCCGGCTGTACCGCCGCCCCGAACCGTGTGTCGCCCTTAGCCCCGGCTGTTGACTCGCTCAACGCCGCCGTCGCCGCGGGATTGCTGCTCTTTGAGGCCGTGCGCCAGCGCGCGCAGCCCCACGCCAACCCCTGAGAATCAGGCTGCGCCCGCTTTTGTCCGCTTGACGCTGCCGCGGCACACGTGTAGCCTTGTGCCGGTGCGGTTGTTCACCAGACACGCGCCCAGCCGCCGCCCGCCGACACTCGCTCTCGGCCACCGCGTGTCGCCAGTCGCTGGATACAAGCCGCGTGGGGGATCTTGGTGGCGCGGACCAGCCAACCGGACACGCGGACCCGCCCGCAATCGGGCGCACAAGCGGTTGGATAGCGCGCATCGACGTGGTGGCTGCCGCCGCGTCACCAGGAAGGTCAGGGACGAACATGCGCGTGTTCATGCTCGGGTGGGAGTTCCCGCCCTTCATCAGCGGGGGATTGGGCACCGCCTGCTACGGTCTGACCAAGGCGCTCAGCCGCCTGGGCACGGATGTGACTTTCGTGCTGCCCAAACCGGTGGGCAGCGAGTTCACGTCGCATGTGAAGGTTCTGGCGCCGCAGTCGCCGAAGGCGGCCTTGGGCGATCGTGCCCCGGAGAGCGTTGCCGCGTCCTACGCTGTGGACCAGCCCCAGGTCGCTGGCGAATTCGCTCACGTCACCTTCAAGGCCGTGCCCGCTCGCTTCCGCAGTCCCTACGGCGGCGCGGCCATGGGCGCGCTGCGCCGCCGCGGCGACGCCATCGGCGGCCCCGTCAGCGATGCACAGGCGGCATGGCATGAAATGACCCCCGCCGGCGCGCAAAACAGCAACGGTTCAGAGCCCGTCACCAACGCCCCCTTTACCCAGTATTGCGGCGACCTCCTGGCCGAGAGCCGACGCTACGCGGCTCTGTGCGTCGATCTGGCGCGTGGCGAGGATTTCGATGTCATCCATGCCCACGACTGGCTGACCTATCCCGCCGGCATGGCCGTCGCCGCCGCCACCGGCAGGCCCCTCATCGTCCACGTCCACTCCACCGAGTTCGACCGCGCGGGCGAACACATCAACCAGCAGGTTTACGACATTGAACGCCGCGGCATGCACGCGGCCGACCGCGTCTTCGCCGTCAGCGAGCTGACCAAGTCGATCGTCGTCAAGCGCTATGGCGTGCCGGACGACAAGGTCAGCGTCGTTTACAACGGCATTGACAACGGCCACGAGGCCCCTTCCGCCATGCAGCGGGCCATGATCCGACGCGGCGAAAAGATCGTCCTCTTCCTGGGCCGCGTCACCATGCAGAAGGGCCCGGAGTATTTCCTGCGCGCGGCCAGGAAAGTGCTGGAGAAGATTCAGAACGTCAAATTCGTGATCGCCGGCAGCGGCGACATGATCCAGAATGTCGTGGAGATGGTCGCGGCCGAAGGCATCGGCCACAAGGTGCTTTTCACGGGATTTCTGGCCGGCCAGGAGGTTGACCGCGTTTTCCGAATGGCCGACGTGTATGTCATGCCGTCGGTCAGCGAGCCGTTCGGCATCGCGCCGCTGGAAGCCATCAGCCATGACGTGCCGGTGATCATCTCCAAAACCAGCGGCGTGGCCGAGGTGCTCACCCATGCCCTGAAAGTCGATTTCTGGGACACCGATGAGATCGCCAACAAGATCGTGGCTGTCCTGCGCCACCCGCCCCTGGCCACGACGCTGCGCCAGCACGCCGACAGCGAAGTGCGCCGCCTCACCTGGGCCGAAGCCGCCAACCGCTGCAATAACCTTTACACCCAGGCAATGCACGGTTGACTGGGGGCGCCGCGGCCCATCACAGACCCGCAAAGCCGGAACAAGGCAACGTCACCCAGCATCGTGCGACGGCTGGGGATCGCTCACCCTGGGGGGCGGCAGCCTTGGACGTCGCCACAACGGCACGGCGGCAGGCAGTCACGCCACCATGTTCGTCGGCCGACCTTGAAGATACGCCCGCAGATTGTTGACCACGATGTCCAGCAGGCGGCGGCGGGCTTCCACGCTGGCCCATGCGACGTGCGGCGTGATCACGCAGCGCGGCGCGGTCAGCAATGGATTGTCCACCGCTGGCGGCTCCGCGCTCAGCACGTCCAAACCCGCGCCCGCCAGCCGCTCCTCACGCAGCGCGACGGCCAGAGCGGCCTCGTCCACCAGCGCCCCGCGGCCGGTGTTGATTAATAGAGCCGACCGCTTCATCCGCGCCAGCCGCTCGGCGTTGACCAGCCGCGCGGTCGCCTCCGTCAGGGGACAATGCAGCGAGATCACGTCGGCCGCGGCGAACAGTTCGTTCAACGGCAACCAGCGCACGGGGTCCATCGGCAGGCCCGGCGTCGGCCGGCGGCGTTGCGTGTCAGCCGCGGCGATGGCCATGCCCAGCGCTGCCCCGATCCTCGCCACAGCGCAGCCGATTGCGCCCAGCCCCACGATGCCCAGTGTCTTACCGGCCAGTTCCGTGATCGGCGCGACCGTGAAGCTGAAGTCACGGCCTGCCGCCCACCGGCCGCCCGGCACGCTGGCGTCGTGCACGGCCGCGTCGTGAGCCCCCGTGTGATTGACCAGCTCCAGCAGCAGAGCGAAAACGTGCTGGGCCACCGACATCGTCGAATAGGCCGGTACGTTCGTCACCACCACGCCGCGCTCCCGTGCAGCGGCGAGATCCACGACATTCACACCCGTTGCCGTCACACCGATGTAGCGGAGCCGCGGCAGCGCCGCGATCGCGTCGCGGTCGATGACGACCTTGTTGGTCAGCAGGCACGGTGCATCGGCCGCGCGTGCCAGCAGCTCGTCCGGCGCGGTGCGGTCGTGATAGACCACCTCGCCCAACGCCTCAAGGGGAGCCAGGCTCAGGTCGCCGCCGCGCATGCTGATGCCGTCGAGCACGGTGATGCGCGGTCGAGCCGGTGGTGCGGACAGGGGATTGCTGCGGTTCATCCCGCAGAATGTAAGGCAAACCACCGCGATGCGTAAACAACGCCGATCAGGCTCCGCGCTCCACGGGCGGATGATCGGCCTGAACCAGAGCGAAGCGGTAATCGTGCCGCTTGCGGCGCCTGTCGTTAGCGACCGCCACCGGCTGTCGCCGCCGACACACATGCCGCACCATGTGGATGAACAACCATGCCGTGGTGAAGACCAGGGCGACGGCCATCACCGCCAGGATCGGCTCAGTCACATCGGCACGGGTCTGCGGCATCACCTGGTGACGGCGGTACTCCTGCTGGCAGGCAAACAGCGCCACGGTCAGCGCGACCCACAGCAGCGGTCGTCGCTGATAGCGACGCATCATCGCCACGCATAACACCATGGTGAGGGCGCTGTAAAGCAGCAGCGAACGTCCGAGGAAGTAGATGGCCGTGTCGTATGAGCGGGCGAAGTGATCGGCGAACGGCATCCAGTTGGCCGCCGACGAACTCGTGGGCCGCACCGGCGACAATGCCGTCGCGGTCCAGACCACGATCGGCAGAGCGGTCGCGGCCGCGATGCCCAGGGTCAACCATGGCCGTCCGCGCACCGCCCGCAGCACGCGCTCCACCCGCCAGCCGTGCCGATAGCACGCGAAAGCCGCGGCACGCAGGGCGCGGATCATCCACGGCGTCAGCGCCGCGGCCATGATGCCGGGGATCGCGTTCGCCGCCACATCCTGCCACGACGCGACGCGATACGGCATCAGCGATTGGATGCATTCGATGCTGTAGCTCATGCCCGCCACGCCCAGAGCGGCCGGCAGCCAGCCTCGCCACACCAGACGCAGCAGCATTCCCAGCGGCACATACAGCGCCAGATTGAGCATCACGTCTTCCGGCGGCGATAGCGCGGCCGAGAGGGCCAGCATTGACAGGCCGGCGCGCGAGAACTCGGCGTGGAACGGCATCAACGAGCCATAGCCCACCAGGGCCGCCCAGAGCGCCGCCGCCACGCTCGGCCGACCCCACCACGGCTGACGCCACAACAACGGCTGATCGGTGATCGTCTCCCGCATCGCTGCATCTCGTGTCGAGGCTCTTGCGATGTACCCGACGATACCCCCTGGCAAGATGCACGGTCCGATCGGGTTATCCCCATGTACCCAAGCCGGCACAATCATCACAAACCATTGAGGTGGTACGGTCCGCTGAAAGCGCCAGGCGGGCATGGATCTTCTGCGGTCGGTGTTGTACCCGCGGCCTTGCTGTTGTTGGCCCGATCCTCTGCACGTTAAGCTGAACCCATATTGGAATGCGCAAGCAAGAGGGCCGGTGTGGAACGATGGAGGAACGAGCGATGTCGGAGTTGTTTGGGCGTGGTCAACCTGTGCTGCCGCGGCGGGGAATACATCTGGACCTCAAGGGTGTGCCACCGACGTATGAGCGGCTGATTTCACTGCTCGATCTCATCAAGGCCGCCCGGTACAACCTGCTGCTGGTCGAGTGGGAGGACATGTTCCCCTGGACGGTCGATGAGCGGTTCCGCTGCGAGACGGCGTACACGGCTCAGCAGGTGCGTCAGTTCGCTGATGAGGCGGCCAGGCGTGGACTGGAAATCGTGCCGCTGGTGCAGTGCCTGGGGCATATGGAGACGCCGCTGGCACTGCCGGAGTATGCGCACCTGCGCGAGTTGCCGGACGAGTGCGGCGGGCTCAATCCGCTGGCCGAGGGTGGCCGGCAGCTTGTCGAGGCGATGGTGGATGACGTGCTGCAACTTTTGCCGAGTGTCGGGCACTTCCACCTGGGCGGGGACGAAGCATGGACCTTCGGCTCGCATCCGGATACGAAGGCGTACATCGCACAGCACGGCAAGGGGGCGCTGTACCTGCACCATGTCGAGCCACTGCTGGACAAACTCAACAGCAGAGGTGTGCGGCCGATTCTGTGGCATGACATGATGATCGAGTGGGATGAGCCGGCCTTGCGCAACCTGGGGTCGAAGGCGGACCTGATGGTGTGGGGCTATCAGGGCCACCCGGACCAGAGCCAGCATCACTATGCGACAAAGCACATGGACCGTTTCCGCGCGGCCGGCGTGGTGATGTGGGGCGGCACAGCCTACAAGGGCGGCGACGGAGAGGACATTGACCTGCCCGGCCTGGGCCGGCGTCAGGAGAATGCGCTGGGCTGGGCGGAGGTCGGTCAACGATATGGGATGAAGGGTGTGGTGGCGACGGCCTGGAGCCGGTACGCGACGCACCGTGTGCAGAACGAGCCTATCGACGGGGCCCTCGATTCACTGGTGAACGTGGGCGTGATCCTTCACGACGGCCAGCCGCCCGCCGGCGGCTTCGCGGCTGTGGAAGGGGCGCTGGACGCATGGGGCGAGTGGCAGCGTTTCAAGGCGACCCGCGACGCGCTGCGGCGGTTGACAGGGGCGCGGGAACGCGGCTGGTGGAACGTTCGCCGCGCTTCGCAGCTTCTGGCGATGCAGGCCGATGACCCGCGTCGTCGTTCATCGGAAGGGCCGCGGAAGGCGCTGAACATGGTGCGCGGGGCCGTGGATGAAAGCGAGGCGGCCGGGCGCGATCTGCGGCAGGCGATGGCCGGCGCGGTGGATGACCTGTGGCTGCAACGGTATGTGAACGAGCGGGCCCAGCCGTTGCGCTGGCTGCATGACGCGCTGCGCGAACGTGCGCGATTGGCCGAGGTCAGTCGCTGATGGTTTCCAGCAGCGCGGTCAGTTCATCGCGGGCGTGCTGATCACCACTGCGGGCGGCGGCGTCGAGGCCACGTTCCAGAGCGGCGCGGGCTTCCGCCGGTCGATCCATTTCCGCCAGCGTCTTCCCGAGCTGGTAGTAGGCGTAGCAGTAGGCGGGGTCGGCGGCGATGGTCTTTTCGAACCAGGCGACAGCTTCGTCGCGCCGGCCGACCTTGGCGTGCTCGATCCCGATGCCATAGGTGCAGAAAGGATCGGCGGGATCGGCGGCGTGAAGCTTGTGCAGTTGGGCGAGACGCTCGGACATGGGGTGTAACGATGCGGGGCGGTGAACAAGGTGGGGTGTCAGGAAGCGCGGGGGCCCGATGTGCCTCCCTGGCGGCGCAGCCGATATTGAATGAAATACACCAGGTAGGCCGTCATCAACACGGCCACGATGCCGGAGGCCACACCCATCAGGCCGTATACCGCGCCGCCCTGGTAATTGAGGCAGTAGACGCCGAAGCCGGCGAAAAAGGCGATGGCCGTGCCAATCAGAAACGCGTGGAAAACGTACAGACTCATGGAATGCCTCCTGGCCGCGGATGCTGTTGTCCGCATATGGCCACGTTCGCTCGTGGATTGTAGACGCAAGCAGATCCCGTGTCAGGGCGGCCGCCGTTCAATTTGTTGCCCGGGCATCTGGGAAGTTACCATCGGGTGCGTCCCGTCTGGCGTCGCGTGCCGGCTTCAGACTTCTGATTTGATGTCTGTCCGGAAGGGTGCGAAATGAAAGTGGGCGTCATCAGTGACACGCATGATCGGCTTCCGCCGTTCGGTCGAGCGGTGGCGATGTTTCAGCAGATGGGCTGTGCAGCCATTTTTCATGCCGGTGATTTCATCGCGCCCTTCGCGGCCAAGCTCATCAGCCCGCAGGTTCTGACCGTGCCGGTGCACTGCGTTTACGGCAACAACGACGGGGAGCGTGCCGGCCTGAAAGCGGTCTTGCCGCAGCTTCAGGACGGGCCGCTGACGGTGCGTCTGGGCGGGCGGACAATCGTGATGCACCATTTCATCGACTGGCTCAAGCCGGCCGACTACGCCGCGGCCGAAGTGGTGATCTCCGGCCACACGCACGAGGTGCTCACCCAGACACGTGATGGCAGACTGTTCCTTAACCCCGGCGAATGCTGCGGTTGGGTAAATGAGGTGTGCACGGTTGCCATTCTGGATTTGGACACCTTAAAAGCTGAGATCGTGCAGATCACGTAAAATGCGGCATTTGTAGCAGTTTTGCCGAGCGTCGTCGCCCCAATCACGGCCCGTCGGCCCATTTTTCATCGCCGCACACCCGTTTCACGGATATACAAGCATTGGAAGCAGGTTGCGCCGCGCGCAGGCTGCAGCGCAAGGCGCACCATCGCTTCCGCGTCGCCGCCTCCCCGTCGGGGAGCGCTCGCCGGCGACGGTGGCATCCCGGCATCCTCCACGGGAGCGAAGCGATGTGTTCTCGAGCTTTCGCGATCACGATGGCGGCCACGACGCTGCTGGCGGGGGGAGGTCTGGCGGCGGCTGGCCCGATCGACCTGCATCGGGCGGCGGCCGGTTCAGAGCCGTTTTCCGATCTCTTGCTGGATACCGAACCTGCCTGGGCGCTGCTCCTGCGGGCATCGCTGACGGCTCCGTCGGCACCAGCCCCCGGAACGCTGCGAACCGCGGAGATTGGTGTGGGCATTGCCGCCACACTCAATCTCGGACAACTGCAGGAATATCACGAGATCGACCAGCGCCTGCGTCGGGTGATCTGGGATCTTCTGGCGCTCCAGCCGGTGCCACTGATCCTGTATATCGATCCCCATGCGACGCGCGGCCCGCATCCTGAAGGCGCGCCCGCACCCTTGGCCGAGCGGCCTTACCCGTCACCTGATTCACCTGTGCGTCCGAATCGAGCTGGCGGCCGCAGTGCCGCCAGTGGCACGTCGCAGAACTTTCCCATTCCCGAACCCAGCTCCCTGCTGCTGGCCCTCGGCGGCCTGGTGGTCGCCGGTCGGAGAAACGGCACACGGCGATGGGGCGGAGCGAGGTGATCCCGCCGCCGAGGGCTGCGGCCTTTCGCTTTGGATCGACACGCCTTCTCTGATGCATCCGCCCGTGCCCCATCCCCCACGGGGCGGATGCATTCTTCCTGCTCAGCACGCGATATCGGTTTGGATTGACCAGCGCGGTCGACGACGCGCGGGATGCCCCTTCCAGTCTGAACGCACGGCCACCGGCGGCACCGCCTCACGCAACGCGGCCTATACAATGCGGCCATGAGCATGCGCTGCATCCATGGCGTTTACCTGGCGGACACCGCCCGCGTGCTGGGTGAGGTCACCCTCGGACGCGACGTGAGCATCTGGTATGGCGTGAGCATCCGCGGGGACGTGGCTCCGATCACCATCGGAGATCGCACCAACGTCCAGGACAACGCGGTGATTCATTGCGACCACGATTACCCGAATGTCATCGGCGCGGACGTGACCATCGGGCATGGGGCGATCGTGCACGGTGAGGCGGTGGGCGATGGCACACTGATCGGCATGGGGGCAAAGCTGCTGGGGCACTCGCGGATCGGCAGGGGCTGCGTGATCGGAGCCGGAGCCGTGGTGCCGCCGGGGATGCGGGTGCCCGACGGCATGGTGGTGGTGGGCGTGCCGGGCAAGATCGTGCGGGAAGTCAACGACGCCGATCGCGTGTTTCTGGCCGGCAATCCGCCGCATTACGTGCGCCTGGCGAAGCTGCATGCCGAGCCGGGGACGGCCGATCCGCGCGTGTTTCCCTGGGGCAGGCTTCCTGCCGAATCGACCGAGCCGGTTGAGCCGCCACCAGGGTGGTAGCGTGTCGGCCCACTGTCGACGCGCCCGCCACGAGTTATGCTCTGACCCGTGTTGCCGTCACCGTTGTCCGCGAAGCGAGATTCCTATGCATCTGTTCCCGGCCATTGATCTGCGCGACGGCAAAGTCGTGCGCCTGATGCGCGGCGACTATGGCCAGCAGACGACGTACAACGATGACCCGGTGCGGCAGGCCCAGGCGTTTGCCGATGCCGGGGCGACGTGGCTTCATGTGGTCGATCTCGATGGGGCCCGGGCCGGGCGGGTGATTCATCACGAGGTGATCGAGCGCATCTGCCGCCAGACGCCGCTGAAAGTGGAGGTCGGCGGCGGCGTGCGGACCGAAGGCGCGATCAGCCGCCTGCTGCGCGCGGGAGTCACTCGCGTGATTCTGGGCACGGCCGCGCTGGAGCAGTGGGGGTGGTTCGAGTCGCTGATGGGCAACCCGACGTATCGCGGCCGGTTGGTGCTGGGGCTGGACGCAAGACAGGGGCGGCTGGCGGTCAGCGGCTGGGAGACACAGCTCGACGCCTCGGCCGTTGAGATTGCGCAACGGGTGACAGATTGGCCGCTGGCGGCCATCGTCTACACGGACATCGCCACCGACGGCACGATGGCCGGGCCGAATGTCGAGGCGACGCGCGAGATGGCGGAAGCCACGCACGTGCCGATTGTCGCGTCCGGGGGCGTGGGCACGCTGGACCACCTGCGGGCCCTGCGCACGCTGCCGATCCAAGGGGCGATTGTCGGCCGGGCGCTTTACGAAGGGGCGTTCGGCATCGAGCAGGCGCTCGCGGCGCTTGAGGGCGCCGGCTGAATCTCATGTACCGATCCATTTGGCCGCAGTGGCACTGGCCCGCCTAAAATTGCACCATTGACTCCGCGCCCTGTCGCCGGCGGTGCGCGATCGACTTCGGGCGGATACGGGAAGGAATGACTATGCAACGGCAAACAAAAAATCGGACGACCCATGGAACGGTGAGCATGACGGTAACTCTTGCGGCCGTTCTGGCGAGCATGGCGGCCGCGACAGTGTGGGGCGATGAACTGGTGGAAGAGAGTGTGGCCTATGAGCATAACGGCCAGGTACTGGAGGGCTTTCTCGTCTACGATTACAGCGCCTACGCGGACAGGCGCAAGCAGCCGATGCCGGGGGTGCTGGTCGTACACGAGTGGTGGGGGCTCAATGAATTTGCGAAGTGGAAGGCCCGCGAACTAGCGCGTGACGGCGGGATGGTGGTTTTCGCGCTGGACATGTACGGCAAGGGCAAAGTGACCGATGACCCTCAGCAGGCGGCCGCGTGGGCGGGCGAGTTCCGCGGCGCGAACCCGACAGCTATGCGTGAGCGTGCGGCCGCGGGGCTGGCGGTCTTGGCAGGGCGGCCGGAGGTTGACCCACAGCGACTGGCGGCAATCGGGTTCTGCTTCGGCGGTACGACGGTCCTACAACTGGCATTCAGCGGGGCGGATCTTAAAGGCGTGGTGAGTCTGCACGGCGGGCTTGTCACGCCGACGCAGGAAGAACTGGTCCGGACGAAGGCGTCGCTCCTCGTGCTGCACGGCGCGGCCGATCCACACGTCAGCCCGGCGGCGATCGACGGGTTCACCACCGCTCTGGGGGCATCGGACGTGGACTGGCAAATGGTCTGGTTCGGCGGCGCGGTACATGCGTTCACGAACCCGGAGGCCGACGAACGCGGCATGACCGGTGTTGGCTACGATCAGAACGCGGCGGCGCGCAGCCACTGGTATACGCGAATGTTCCTTCAGCAAGTTTTCGAACAGTGAGGCTCTTTCGCGACGGCGCCCGATCCGCACCCTGGCGGGACGAACCCTCAGCCTTACGCGCGAAGTGAAAAATCACCGGGCGAACACGATGTACGCGACCGTACCGACGGCCAGGCCCCAGCTTGCCGTCAGACAGAGCACGCCCCAGATCCTGCGTCTGCTCAGCTTCCACCACAGATAGACGCCGGTGGCGGCGAACACGATCAGCGACAGGCTGGCAAGGTCGTAAAGCAGCGTCCACACCTTGTATGTCCATGGGCCGTGATAGCCGTGCATGCGGTGATAGCCGTTCATCAGCCCCCGAAAATCGTGGTGCGTTTCGGTGATGGTTACAGCATCGGCATCAGGTGCGACGATTACCTTCGTTTCCACACCCGGCCGATAGAAGTTGAACTGCCACCGGCCGCCGTCCAGTACCTGATGGCCGCCGAACCTGCCGCCGATATCGAAGGTGTCATTGAGATAGTCAGCAAACACCGCATCGTCGGGGTCTTCGGCGTAACTCAGTTCATGTGAGGATTCGACCACGCGCGGGCCCGATTCGCGGTGCGGAAACCAGTCGTGGTGGATCATCACATAGCCGGTGATGAAGTACATCAGCAGGAATGCCGCGATGACTAGGCTGGCGTAGAGGTGAATCTTGCGGAAGAAGGTATACGTCATGGTTCAACCCACCAGCCACATGTAGAGCATGAATGCGAGGGACGACAGGCCGCAGAAGCCGAGGATGGCGAAACTGGCGCGGCGTTCGCGCGAGCGATAGGCGAACAGGATGATGCCGGTGCAGATGGCGAAAAGCACGACCCAGTTGGTGATCTCGGTATACGCCCCCCACGATCGCAGGCCCGGCATGCCGGGGACGTCTCCATACAGGCCGTGCAGGCGCGGGATGATGCCCGCAATGTTCACGCGCTGCTCGGCGACCGACGCGACACCGGCCCGCGGGTCGTAGTGAATCACATAGTGCTTGCCGGGCCGCGATACCTCAAAGTCGTAGTTCTGCTGGCGGTCACGCTGGATGGACCAGGGGTGAACCCAGCCGGGCAGGTTGAGCTGTGCCTTGATGTGGTCGGCGACGGCCTGCTTGTTGCGCGAAGCGGGCGGGTCAATGACCTGTGACCACTCCACAGTGGCCGCTGTCTTCTGCGGCAGCAGCCATGCATGATTGAACTGCAGCGAGCTGAGGCCGTAGATGACCAGGTAGCTGGAGCAGAGCAGTCCGCCGTAGAGGTGAAGGTTGAGCAGCCACTTGCGCAT
>CAZUUQ010000007.1:0-26316 GCA_964622625.1 uncultured Phycisphaeraceae bacterium
AGTTTGCGGTGCCCCTGGAGCCGGGCGACCTGGTGCTGGCCTACACCGACGCGTTAATCGAAGCCGCCGCCCCCGCCGCCATCCCGACGGTGCGGCACACGCTCGGCATCGCGGGCCTGCTTGAGATCGCCCGCGGCCTTCCGGCCGACGACCCCGCCGCCGCCGCCGACCAGCTTGTCCATGCCGTCGCCGCCCATCGCGGCCACCAGCCGCCCGACGACGACCAGACCTTCGTACTCCTGCGCCACACCGGCTACCGCAAGCCCCATCTCGCCATGGGCGAACACCTACATGCCCTGGCCCGCCTCATCGGCCTGGAGAACTGGTACCGACCCGCATAAGCGACGTCAGCCACCCCGCGCGGAATAAAAAGAATCCATTGCATCCGCCCCCATCCATGAGATCATAATTGAGGGATGGCGCGGACCATGTGGGCGGACTCGAGGAGGCTGTTGATGCCGCATACCCCCATCGTGTCAATCGTCTGTGTTCTACTGGCCTCACTTCTGGGCGCGGTGGGGCAGTATCTGTTCAAGGCGGGCACGGACCGGGCCGGCGGCGGCTCGCTGGCCTTCCTGCTGACGCCGTGGGTCTGGACGGGAATGATCTGCTACATCGCGGTGATGTTTCTGTTCACCTATGCTTTCAGGAGGGGCGGGACGGTCACAGTGCTCTACCCGGTCTATGCCACGACGTTCATATGGGCGGCGGTGATGGGCTGGATGTTTGTCGGCCAGCCCATTCGTGGCGTGCATGCGATCGGGATGGTTTTGCTGATCGTCGGCATGTACCTTATGGGCGTGGGCAACGCGGCGTCGTAGGCGTCCGCCGACGGACGCCGCGGCTCAGAAACGGGGACTCCATGTCGGGCTATCGACCCGCGTCGCGTCGCCCCATCGCGGACGCCTTCCGCCGCACCGCGCGGGGCAGCGTGCGCTGGTGTGTTGATCGGCATGTGAATCCGGACCATCTTTCGTATGGATCGATCGCCGCGGCCGCGGCGGCGGGGCTGTGCTACTGGCAGTCGGGGCGCTGGCCGTGGCTGGTGATTCCCGCGGCCGCGTTCGTGTATGCCCGGCTGTGGCTGAACATGCTCGACGGCATGGTCGCGCTGGAAGCGGGCAAGGCGAGCCGTCGCGGCGAGCTGGTCAACGACATGCCCGATCGCGTGTCGGATGTGCTGATTTTCGCCGGCGTGGCGCACAGCGGGTGGTGCGCGGCGGCAAGCGGATACTGGGCGGCGATCGCCGCGCTGGCGGTGGCGTATGTGGGTCTGTTCGGTCAGGCGCTGGGTGTGGGTCGGCAGTTCGGCGGGGTGATGTCCAAGCCGTGGCGCATGGCGGCGGTGCACGTCGGTTCGTGGGTCATGCTGGGACTGCACTGGTGGGGGCCGGGACGTGTGCGGTACGGGGGCCTGACGGTGCTGGACTGGACGATGCTGGTGATCGTACTCGGCTGCATCCAGAGCATCGTGGTGCGGCTGCGTGGCATCGGCCGGGGGCTGCGGCAGTCGGAGGGAGCGGGCCGCTGACGGCGGCTGGAGGATCTTACGCATGTCGCCGACGCGGGCACTCGATAATCCGATCTTCCTGATCTACGCGGGTGTGATTCTGGGTCTGCTGCTGGTCGCCGGCGTGGTGCTGGCGGTGCTGCGCGGACCTCTGGGCCGTGATGTGTCGGCCGCGTGGCGGGCCTATCTGGGCTGGCTGATGATGGGGCCGCTGATCCTGGCGGCCGTGTTCCTGGGACGGGAGGCGACGATTGTCTTTTTCGGTCTGGTGGCGTGGTGGGGGGTCAAGGAGTTCGCGCGGGCGACCGGGCTGTACCGCGACTGGTGGATGATGAGCGTGGTGTATCTGGGCGTGGCGGCGGTCGTGGTGGTCAGCCTGGTGCACGATCCGACATTCGGCACGGCCGGGTGGTACGGCCTGTTCGTGGCCCTGCCGGTGTATGTCATCGCCATCATCATGGCCATCCCCATTCTGCGCAATCAGTCGCAGGGCCAGTTGCAGAAGATCGCGCTGGCGATCGTGGCCTTCATCTACATCGGCTGGATGTTCGGGCACGTGAGCTTCATGGCCAATGCGAAGCAGGCTTACGGCTACGTGCTGTTCCTGCTCCTGGCGGTTGAGTTGAATGACACGGCCGCGTTTATCTTCGGCAGATTGTTCGGGCGCCATCCCCTGCGCTGCAACATCAGTCCGCGCAAGACGTGGGAGGGGTTCATCGGGGCGGCGGCGGTATCCATGGCGCTGCCGTGGATCCTGTGGTTCTCCTTTCCGCACTTCCAGCCGCGTGAACTGCTGCTGACCGGCCTGATCGTCGGCCTCGGCGGCCAGATGGGAGATCTGTCGCTGAGCGTGATCAAGCGCGATCTTGGCATCAAGGACATGGGACAAGCCATTCACGGCCACGGCGGCGTGCTCGATCGCATTGACAGCCTGATCTATGCCGCGCCGCTGTTCTTTCACATGGCCCGCTACTTTCATCCCATGCAGCCGTAGGCCCGTCTGACGGCGCGGCCGCGGCGGCCATGCGACGGCGGAAAGGTGAAGCATTATGGAGGCGTGGCAGTACGAGACCGCGTCCGATCTTGACCAGACGCTGATGCAGCGGCTGCGGCACTTCCCGCGCGAGCCGGACATGCTGATCTACACGCTGCGTATGATCGGCGCGGGGCTGGTCCGCCTGTGGCTGCGGCTGTACCACCGGCTGGAGATCGTCGGGCGCGGGAACCTGCCGACCAGCGGGCCGTTCATCCTGGTGGCCAATCACACCAGTCACCTGGACGCGGTGTGCCTGACGGCCGCACTTCCCATGCGATGGCTGCACCGCGTGTTTCCCGCGGCCGCACAGGACTACTTCTTCGTCAGCGTGCCGCGCGTGCTGCTGTCGGCCGTGGTCGTCAACGCCCTGCCCTTCGATCGTGAAACCCATTGCCGCCAGAGCCTGGCGCTCTGCCGGGAGTTGCTGGCCACCAGCGGCGGGATTCTGGTGCTGTTCCCCGAAGGCACGCGCACAACCACCGGCGAGATGGGGCCTTTCAAACCGGGCATCGGCCTGCTGCTGGCCGGCTCGCCCTGGCCGGTGCTGCCATGCCATCTCGACGGCGCGTTCGCGGCCTGGCCAAAGGGTCAGCGCCTGCCTCGGCCCCGCAAGCTGCGGCTGGTCATCGGGCGACCGCGGTACTTCAGCGACGTGAAGCGCGGCTCGGAGACCATCACCGCGATCACCGAACAGTTGCGCCGCGATGTCGCCGCCCTGGGAGCGAATCGCGGCGACGGCAACGAAAGGAGCGACATGACATGAGCGCCATCCCCTCCGCCATCCCACCGACGGCGCTGCGCGTTGAAGAGCATCAGATGAAGCTCTGGGACGGAGCCGCCTTGTTTTATCGCCGGTGGTCGCCAGCGACGCCGACCCGCAAGGCGCTGGTGCTTTTCCATCGCGGGCACGAACACTCGGGCCGGTTCATGGACGTGGTCGAATCGCTGGGACTACGGGATGTCACGGTGTTCGCCTGGGACGCGCGGGGCCACGGCCGCTCCCCCGGTCGGCGCGGCTATGCGGCGAGCATGCGCTGGATCACGCGGGACATCGACTGCTTCATCCGCCACCTGGTCACGGCCCATGACATCCGCATGCGGGACATGATCGTGCTCGGGCACAGCGTGGGGGCTGTGACGGTGGCCGCGTGGGTGCATGACTATGCCCCGCCTCTGCGCGGCCTGGTGCTGGCGACGCCGGCGCTGCGGGTGCGCCTGTATATCCCGGCTGCGATTCCGCTGCTGCGTTTGCTTCTGAAGGTGCGCGGCGACCGGGCGGTGGTCAGGAGCTACGTCAAGGCGCACATGCTCACGCACGATCGCCAGCAGGCGCGCCTGTACCGCGAAGACCCGCTGATCAGCCGCGAGATCGCCGTCAATGTGCTGCTGGAGCTGCACGACACCGCCACGCGGCTGATGGCCGACGCCGCGGCGATCCGCGTCCCGACGCTGCTGCTGTCCGGTTCGGCCGACTGGGTGGTCACCATCGGCGCCCAGCGTCGTCTCTTCCAGCGGCTGGGCTCGCCTGACAAGCGGATGGTCATGATGCCCGGCATGTACCACGACATTCTGCACGAGAAGGACCGGCACCTGGTCATGGCCGAGTGTCGGCAGTTCATCGAACAGCAGTTCGCGCGAGAGCCGGTTCCTTCGCCTCTGATCCACGCGGACCGGGAGGGATACACGCGGCGCGAGTACGATCGGCTGCGAGCGCCGCTGCCGCTGTGGTCGCCGCGCCGAGCCGGCTGCGCGATGCAGCGGGCCGCCATGAAGAGCCTCGGGCGGCTGAGTGAAGGCATCCGTCTGGGCTGGCGCAGCGGGTTCGATTCGGGCCTGACGCTGGATTACGTCTACGAGAATCAAGCGCGCGGCTTGTCGCCGCTCGGCCAGTGGCTGGATCGCCTGTATCTCAACGGCCGTGGCTGGCGCGGCATCCGGCAGCGGCGGGCTCTGCTCGAAGCCGCCCTCAAGGACGCCATCGAGCGCCTGCGGCGCGCCGGTCGCCCGGTTGAACTGGTGGACATCGCCGCCGGGGCCGGCCGCTATGTGCTGGCCATCCTCGCCGGCTGCAACGGTCCCGTGGGCGCGCTGCTGCGCGACTATCGCGAGGCCAACCTCGACGCGGGGCGGCGAATGGCGCGGCAAATGGGCCTGGACCACGTGCGGTTCGAGCTTGGCGACGCGTTTGACGAAGCATCGCTGGCGAATCTGCAGCCGCCGCCGAATCTGGCCGTGGTCTCGGGCCTTTACGAGTTGATCCCGGAGAACGATCCTGTCGGCGCATCGCTGCGCGGTCTGGCGGCGGCCATGCGCCCGGGCGGCGGCTACCTGGTCTACACCAATCAGCCGTGGCATCCTCAGATTGAAATGATCGCGCGCGTACTGACCAACCGCGAGGGTCGGCCATGGATCATGCGTCGGCGCACGCAGGCTGAGATGGATGATCTGGTCGGCGAAGCGGGCTTCGAGAAGCTCGCCATGGACATCGACGACCAGGGCATATTCACCGTCGCGATGGCGCGGATCGGGGGTGTGCAGTGAGCCAGACGCGGATGCTGGGCGACTACTACCGTCTCATGGCGGTCAACGGCTCCGCCCAGGTGTATCAGCAGGCCTTGCGTATCGGCCTGCTCGATGCGCTGAGCGGCGGTCCGCGGCCTGCGGGGGAACTGGCCGCCCGGTGCGGATTGCGGCCGGGCCCCGTGGAACTGACGCTGGCAGTGCTGGAGGCGCTCGGCGTCGTCGACCGCCAGGCCGTGAACTGGCGGCTGACGGAGCTTGGCCAGTCGCTGGTGGGCGGCGGCTACCGACAGCTCGGCAACGAATACTGGGGGCACCTGTCCGCGTTTCTGCGCAGCGGCGAGCCGATGGCCCGAATGGACCAAGCGGGCGAGAGCCCCGCGCATTACCAAAAGCAGGCGGGTGCGCTGGCGTGGATGCTGGCTCCCGCGGCCGAGAAAGCCGCCCAGATGCTTGAGTTGCCGCGCGCGGCCGGTGAGCGGCACATCCTGGACCTCGGCGCCGGCTCGGCGATCTGGAGCCTGAGCATGGCCCGGCGTGCCGCCGGGACGCGCGTCACTGCTGTGGACTGGCCGGCGGTGCTCGAGGTGGCGAAGGCCACGGCCGCACGCCTGGGGATGGCGGATCGGCTCACGACCATCGCGGGCGATATGCATGCCGCGGCCCTGCCGGCTGAAGCGTTCGACCTCGTGGTGATCGCCAACGTGATTCACCTGTTGTCACACGAACAGACCGGCGACCTGCTGCGGCGCGTTCGGGGGCTGCTGAAGCCGGGCGGCCTGGTTGCCGTGATCGACGTGTTTGCCGGCCGACCCGAGGGCGATCTGCACCGGGCCCTGTATGCCTTGGGCCTTGCATTGCGGACGACGCAGGGGCGCGTCTATGAGCCGGGCGAGATCGAGGCGCTGATGACGGCCAGCGGCTACCAACAGATCAAGTTCATGCCGCTGGAGGCGCCGCCTCAGATCATGGGCATGGTCATCGCCGCGTAACGGCGAATCGGTACCGAGTTACGCAGTCGGCAGCAGATGTTCGGCCCGCAGCCAGTCGACGAAGCGTTCGAGGCCGACTTCCACCGGCGTGCGGGGGTCGTAGTCCAATAGCCTGCGTGCTTTGCTCACGTCGGCGAAGGTGATCAGCGGCTCGCTGTTGGGCGTGGGCGCGTCGATGATGCGGGCTTCGCGGCCCAGCAGTTCTTCGAGGATTTGGACGAAGCGGCGGTTTTCAACGGGACAGCTCGCGCCGAGGTTGATGATCTCGTAGTCGATTGAGCCGCGAGCCACCGCGTCGAGCGCGGCCACGAAACCGCCGACCAGGTCGTCGATGTAGGTCCAGTCGCGCTGGAGCCGGCCGGTGTCGAAGAGCGTGATGGGCTCGCCGCGGGCAATCTGCTGCGACCAGACCCAGGGCATCATATCCGGCCGGCCGTGCGGGCCGTAGACGTTGAAGAACCGCAACACCGCCATCCGCAGGCCATACTGATGATGGTGGCTGTGCGCCATCATTTCCATCGCCCGCTTGCTGGCTGGATACGGCGCCAGCGGCTGGTCAGCCGCGGCGGTTTCGACGAAGGGCACGGGCGTATTGCGGCCGTAAACCGACCCCGTGGACGCCAGCACCATGGGCAATTTCGCGGGCCGGGCGGCCTCCATCAGGTGCAGCGATCCCTGCACGTTGACCGAGCCATAGATCAGCGGGTGCTCCACGCTGTAACGCACCGCCGCCATCGCCGCCAGGTGGGCCACCGCCTCGGGCTTGTGGGCGTCGAAGGCCTGTTTGACCGTGTCATAGTCGCGCAGATCGCCCTCGACGAACGTGAACTGCCCGTGATCGCGCAGGTCCGCCAGGTGCCGCTGCTTGTGTTCGAGGGCGTAGTAGTCGTTGAGGTTGTCGAACCCCACAACGCCGTCGCCGCGCTCCAGCAGCACGCGGCTGAGCCGACTGCCCACGAACCCGGCCGCTCCCGTCACCAGCACGCGCATGCGCCCGCCCCTTCCGCTGACGCTCTCACCCCGCCCGACGCTACTTCGCCGGGTTCTTGAACTTGTTGTCCTGCCGCAACGATTCGCGATACCGCCCGTATACCCCGTCGGCCATGCGGCGGATGAACTGGCCCAGATAGACGATCGCCGTATCGCCGGGGTACTGCGCCTCAACGGTGGCCAGACGCTGCAGGATCGTGCTGTCGTCCGCGGGGTCAGCCTCACCGTCTTCGTCGAGATCGCGGAAGAGCACGCGATACGCCTGCTTGAGGTTGGCGATGCTGGCCGGATCGAAGCCGTTACGCTGCAGGCCGATGGTGTTCACCGCCCGCACGCGGCCGGGCATTCCCTCGACGATCATGTAAGGCGGTACATCCTGGCGTATGGTTGTCGCCCCTCCGACGTAGGCATACTGGCCGATCGTAATGAAATGGTGCACGGCCGTGCCCCCGCCGATGGTCACGTGGTCCTCGATGTGCACGTGGCCGGCCAGCAGCAGGTTGTTGGCCAGGACGCAGTGGCTGGCGACACAGCAGTCGTGGGCGATGTGGGCGTTGACCATGATGAGGTTGTGGTCGCCCACACGGGTGACGCCCCCGCCGTTGGCCGTGCCCAGATGCAGCGTCGCGCCTTCGCGGATTTCGTTGTGGTCGCCGATGATCAGCTCGGTCTGCTCGCCCTTGAACTTCAAGTCCTGCGGATCACCGCCGAGCATCGCGTTGGGCCAGATGACGTTGCCGCTGCCGAGGGTGGTGCGGCCCATGACGCTGACGCGCTGCAGCAGCCGCGTCCCCGACCCGATGACTGCGCGCGGTCCGACGTAGCACATCGGCCCGATCTGGGCGTCGGCGGCGACCTGGGCGCCCGGCTCGACAACGGCGGTGGGGTGGATGTTGCTCAAAGCCTTCTCTTTCGCGGGTCACTCATGTTCAGCATCCACAAGCATGAATTTCACTTCGGCCTCGGCGGCGATCTCCTCGGCCACGTACGCCCGGCAGCGCATGTGCGCGATGCGGCTGCGCACGCGCACCGACTCGGCCTCCAGAATCACCTGGTCGCCCGGCGTCACCGGCTTGCGGATCTTCACCCGGTCCAGGCTCAGCAGCAGGCCCAGCTTGCCCGTGTGCTCCAGCGTCTGGGCCACCAGCACGCTCGAAAGCTGCGCCATCGCCTCCACCAGCAGCACGCCCGGCATGATCGGCGTGCCGGGGAAGTGGCCCTGGAAGAACGGCTCGTTGATGGTCACGTTCTTGATGCCCACCGCCCGCCGGTCCCCGTCCAGCTCGATGATCCGATCCACCAGCAGCATGGGATAGCGGTGCGGCATCATGCGGCTGATTTTGCGGATGTCCATCAGGTTGCGGTGCATCGCCATCTGCTGGTGATGCTGCCCGCGCCACTGCGCCAGCAGGCGGCGGGCGAGTTGATGGTTGTCGGCATGGCTGGTGCGGCTGGCGATGATGCGCCCCTGCACGGGCACACCCAGCAGGTACAGATCGCCGATCAGGTCCAGCACCTTGTGCCGTACCAGTTCATCGTCGTACCGCAACGCGTTGCCGCCCAGCGGCCCGCCGTCGCCGATGATCAGCACATCCTTCTCGGTCAGATGCGTGCCGATGCCCGCCTGGCGCAGGGTCTGGGCCTCCTGCTCCGTGGCATAGGTCCGGGCTGGCGCGATCTCCCGCACGAAGCCGTTGCGGTTCTCGCCCAGGGCGAAGCGGTGCATTTGTCGGCCGATGAAAGGGTGCGCGTACTCCAGGTCGAAGATCACCTGCATCGCCGGCTGGCGATCGGGCAGGGCCGCGATCATCTTGCCATCGTGCTCGATGACCACCGGCTCATGGACGATCAGCCCCTGGCGCGGGGCCGTGGTCTTTTTCAGACCCGCGGTTTCAATAGCCTCGACGTATGGTTTGGCCGAGCCGTCGAGCAGCGGCAACTCCGGACCATCCAGCTCGATCAGGGCATTGTCCACACCCAGGCCCGCCAGCGCGCCCATCACATGCTCACAGGTATGCACCTCGGCCTCGCCGATCTTCAGGGCCGTGCGCCGCGGCCGCTTGACCACGTGACGGATCAGGGCCGGCACCTGGGCCCCGCCCAAGTCGCTGCGCACGAACACGATGCCGTGGTTCTCCGGCGCCGGCCGCAACGTCACCTGGACCTGGCGGCCGGTGAACAACCCCTGCCCGGAAAGCCGGGTCGGGCCCGCAATCGTGTGCTGCTGCTGTGGTTGCATATCCAGGCGGCCGGCCCACGGAGCCCGCGGTGGCGGCGTGGCCGACCCCGCTGGTCAGCCTTGGCCGCGGCCGCGCAACTGCTTGAGCAAGTCCGGCAGTTTACGCATTGCGGCATGCTCTCTCAACGCGACCTTGGCCTCGCGGGCCGGGTAGCCGCCCCAGGTCTCGCCGGCCGGTACGTCATCCATCACCGCAGAGCAAGCCGCCAGACGCACCCCCGAACCGATCCGCACATGGTCCCTGATCGCCACGCGGCCGCCCACGACGACCCCGTCGTCGAGGATCACGCTGCCGGCCAGGCCCGTCTGGCCCGCGAGAACGCAGAACCTTCCGATGCGGCAGTTGTGAGCGATCTGGCACTGGTTGTCGATTTTCGTGCCCTGGCCGATCTCCGTGGCGCTGAATTTGCCCCGGTCCACGCATGTGCCCGCTCCGATCTCCACGTCGTCGCCGATGCGCACCGTGCCGATGTGCGGGATCTTGACCAGCCCCGGCCGGGCCGGGTCGCGTGACGGCCGATAGCCGAAGCCGTCGGCCCCAATGACCACATTCGAATGAAGGATGCATCGCGCACCGATCATGCAGCGCTCACGCACCACCACACCCGGCCACAGCTCGCTGTTCGGGCCGATGCGGCTGTCGTCGAGAATCGTCACCCGTCCATGGATGATGCAGCCGTCGCCGAGACGTGCCCCTCCGGCGATGACCGCCAGCGGCCCGACACACACGCGGGCGCCCAACTGGGCTGTCGGGTCCACCTGGGCGGAGGGATGTATGCCCGCAACGGGTCGCGGCGTCGGCGGGGCGAACAATGCCAGGGCTTCGGCCATCGCCAGATCGGCGTCATCGACCACGATCAGGGCGCGTTGGTTACCGGGTTGCAGTTTTGCCAGGGCCGTCAGCCCGCGGGTCACCAGGGCGGCCGACGCACCGCTGGCGGACCAGCGGGCGGCGAATGCATCGTCGGTGATGAACGTTAACTGTCCGGGGACAGCGGTGTCGATCGCTTCCACGCCACGCAGCACCACGGCCGGATCGCCGCGGAGTTCGCCGCCGACGCGATGGGCCATCTCCTCGGTTGTGCAGGTCGCTTCCGGGCCCACATCCGCCTCCCGCACATCATTACTGGGTTGCGCTGCGGTACTCGTTGTTCATCATGGTTCGCACCTGTTCGGTGATGTCCAGTGCCGCGGAACTGTAAAGCACTTTGCGTGCCTGGATCACAGCCGGCAGCTGGTCGCGTGGCACGTTGGAGAAGTCGATGTCCTGTTCCCTGAACAACACCAGTTCGTAGCCGTTGGCCTGGGACACGCGCTCGATGGCTTCGAGGATGTTCGTGTAAAGTTTGCCGAACTGACGCGAGTATTCCCGGTTGACCCGCTGCTTCTGGTAATTCTGCGCTGTCTGAAACTCGATGACTTTGAGGTCGAACTCATCGCGTTTGGCGTCATACGCGGCGGTGCCCGCGGACATGAGTTGCAGATCGGCCTGGAGCTGTCGCACCTGCTCCTCACGGGCGCGCAGCTCGGCGTTGCCCGCGTCGACCTGCGCCTGCAGCTCCGCTTCGATCTGCAGTTTCTGATCCAGCCCGTTGAGAACGGTCGAGACGTCGACTACAGCCGCCGTCGTCGCCCTTGGCGCGTAAAGACCCTCCTGGGCCGTGACCAGGTACCCGGCCCCCAGAAGAACGATCAACACAAGCACCGTAAGCATGGTCTTCATGGTTATGCATCCTTTCGCCAGTCGGCGTTCATCAGAAAGTAACCGCCACAGTGGTCACCCAGATCCGCTCATTGCACTTTCCGTCGGACGTTCGGCCCGGCGGCGACGATCGCCCATGTCTGTGCATCGTCGCTGAGTATGGTACCACCGTGTCAGAAGGGCACAGCGATGTCGAAGCTGATCAGCTGGGTCTGATCACCGCTCTCCTTGGCCACGGGTACGGCGAAGTCCACGGCGATGGGCGGGCCGCCCTGACCAAAAAATGGAAGCTGGAAACGCAAGCCGGTGCCCACGGCCACGCGATATCGATCCAGCGACAATTCGTCGTCCACTGCGCCAGTGTCCACAAAAAACACCATACGGACCACTTCCTTGTAGACAGGCATGTTGTACTCCAGCCCCAGCAGGTACATCCAGTCCCCGCCCACGGCCGTGTCCGTGATGGCTCCGCCAGGTGTGATGCCCCGCGGCCCAACGCCGCGGTATTCGAAACCGCGGAACGTGCGGTGCCCGCCGGCGTATAACCGCTCGAAGGTCGGCGCCGAGCCGGCCACGATGTGTGCGATGTTCGACCGCAGGCTGAGTACGGTTCGCCGACCAAGGAAGTCCTCCTCCACGGTCCAATACTTTGTGAAACCGAGCGACAGCGTGGTGAAATCGTAGTCGCCCAGTGGGCCGGTCTGCTCCGCGCCCAGCGACAGCCGGCTGCCTTCGGTGGGGAACACGTTGCTGTCCGTCGTGTTGCGTGCCAACGTGAGACCAACCGCGCCTATGAGACTCTGGCCGCTGACGGCGAAAATATCCGTCGGCGCGCCCGCGTCGATGTCGGTGATGTCCACCACCTCGGCCCGTGTGCTCACCGCCGCCGACCACACATCGCCGAAACGACGTCCCACCCCCACCGATCCTCCGAAGCGCCCTTCTTCCCAGTCGTCGCGGTCACGCTGAAAGAAAAACGCGCGCGTGTTAAACGAATAATTGCTGTCCAACAGGTGCGGCTCGCTGAAGGCCACTGAATAGCGGCTGGTCTCAATGCCCGGCGCCAACTCCAGCGAGAAGAACTGTCCGGCGCCGCGAAACGCCTGGCCGCTGAAGAACTCCCGTGCATTTTCCGGCCAGTCGGCGATATCGAAATTCCGCTGCGTCAGTGTGACCGCGCCCAGCAGGCCCAGGTCGCTGCTGACGCCCAACCCGAGCGATACGCTGCCCGTGTTGATCTCTTCGACTTCGATCAGCACGTCGCGCACTTCATCGGTCGGCTCGCCCAGCACCGTCACATTCGCCTCGCCGAACAGCGGACTCTCCCGCAGGCGCTGCCGCGTCTTGCCGATCTGTGTGCGGTCAAAGCGCCTTCCCGGGGTCATGCCGCGCACGTCGTGCAGCACCACCTTGTCCTTCGTCACGCGGTTGCCGCGGACGTGCACCTCGCCGACCAGGTAAGGCTGTCCCTCATCGATAGTGACCTGCATGTCGACCCAAGGCTGCTGCTCGTGGTAGAGCGTGGCGATCTCCACGGTCGTCTCGATGAAGCCCAATTTGCCGTAAAGATCCAGAATTGCGTCACGGGTGGCCTGGGCCTGGCGCCGCGAAAACACGGCTCCGATCTTCAGGGGCATGGCCTCGACAATCTGTCCGTCGGCAAACACCACGTTGCCCGCCACGCGGATGTCGGACACCGTATAGATCCGTCCCTCGTCGATCTCGAAGGTGACCACGGCTTCGCGCTGGTTGGGACCAAGATCGATGCGGCGGCTGACGGCCGCGTCCAGATAGCCGCGATCGCGGTAGTAGTCCCGGATGGCCGCGGTGTCCAGGTCCAACTGGCTGCGATTGAGCTCCGTCTTGCGCCAGAACAGCAGCGCCACACGGGCCTGGCTGCGCACGCGGCTGAGCAGTTCACGCGCGTCGAACGCTGTGTTACCCTCCACCCGCAGGGCCTTGATCTGGACCTTGGGCCCCTCGCGCACGCGGAAGATCAGCACGTTGTCATCGTCCAGCAACTGCTGATCGACCTCGACCTCGGTGAGGAAGTAGCCCTGGTCCTCATATTCAGCCCGAATGGCGGCCGTGGCTTTGTCAATCAGGAACCGGTCGATGGGATCGCCGGCCCGCAGCAGTATCCGATCCTGTAACTTCTGGTCGGAAACGTTTTTGTTGCCCACCACCTGCACCTCGGCGATCAGCCGGTGCTCGGTCAGGTCATAAATCAGCGTCAGTGTGCCGTCCGCCCGCTGCTGAATCCGCGCCCGCACCGCCGCGAACTTCCCCAAGTGCTCAAGACGCACGATGTCCTGCGCCACGATATCCGCGTCGTAAGCCTCACCGACCTGCATGCGGATCTGATTACGCACCAGTTGCTCGGAGACCTGCGCCAACCCCTCAACGCGCACCTCGGCCACTGGGCGGCCGGCCGGATCCAACCCCTGACCCCAGGCGGGTAATGCCGCCACCGTCATCCACAGCGCCGCGGCCAGAAAACCATGCCGCCATGCGCGGCCGCGGCCGAAAGGGAACACTTCTGGCCTGTTCTGCGCTTGCCTGTGCCGGTGCAACACGCGCGTCCTCCGCGATGGGCCACCCTGTCGGGCGTTGGGCCGCAGTTTACAGCCTGGGCCGCAAGCCAGCCAATGCCGCGGCGGTCAGCCATGCCGTAGTGTCAATCAGGGGGCTTGATCTGCACGCGACTGCACCGTACGCATCTCACCCAAGAAGGCGGTCACATCATTGGCCCACATCTCGGCCTCGCCGGCAGTGATTACCCCTTCTGCCACGCGACGAGCCAGCGAACGCTCGATGCTCGTCATCCGCTCGGTGGGCACGTCATTGGTCTTGGTCTGCAGCACTGAGTAGATCTGCTCCATCTTCATCGTCCGGATCAAATTCGAGACCGCGTAGGTATTGTGCAGAATCTCCATGACGGCCACGCGCCCCTTGCCGTCGGACCGGGGGACCAGCTTTTGGGCGATGATGTGCGACAGGCCCAGCGAAAGCTGGCTGGCGACCTCGCTGTGGCGGTCGGGCGGGAACATGTCCAGCAGGCGCGTGATCGAGCCGCGCACGTCGCGGGTGTGCAGCGTTGAAAAGACCAGATGTCCCGTCTCGGCGGCCGTAAGGGTCCAGGCCGTCGACTCACGGTCGCGCATCTCGCCGACGAAGATCACGTCCGGGTCTTCGCGAAGCGCGTCGCGCAGGCCGCGCTCGAAGCTGGGCACGTCCCGGCCGATCTCCCGCTGCGACACGATGGCCTGCTGACTGCGCAGGGGGTACTCGATGGGGTCTTCGAGGGTGATGATGCGACAGGGCCGATGGGCGGCTATGTGGTTGATGAGGGAGGCAATGGTCGTGCTCTTGCCCGCCCCGGTGATGCCGGTGACCAGAACCAATCCCTGCTGGCGGACGACGATGTCGCGCCACACCTGGTTGGGAAAGCCGATCTGCTCGATCGGCGGCGGGGCGGCTTCGAGACAGCGGACCGCCATCGCCAGGCCGTCATTGTCGTGAAAGCAGTTGAGGCGGAACTGCATCCCGCCGCTGCGCAGCGAGCTGTCCACCGAGCGGTTGGCCTCAAGGCGCTGCCAGTCGCCCTCGGCCAGCACGGCACGAACCATGGCTCGCAGGTGTTCGGGTCGCAGCGGCTGGCCCCTGCTCCGCTGCAGCCGGCCGTCCACGCGGTAGACCGGCTGGGCCCCGACCTTCAGATGCAGGTCGGATATTCGCAGCGGACCTTGACGGTTGAAGTACTCCAGCAGGTCGCGCACGCTCAGCGTGTGCCTGGCGTTCATGGGATAGATGGGTTGGTCCAGCGGATGTTGATGCCCTTGCGGCTGCTGTGAGATCGGCTCGTCGATCGGGATTTCGTCCATCACACAGGCTCCCGGCGGTGAGGCGTTGCGGACTTGGATTTCGCGGCGGTGTGAGCACGCGTGTCCAGCGGCACGACGTGATCGTAACAGCCGCGGCAGAGTCGCCGGCCGTCGGACAGGAAATGGACAGCCTGGAACACCAGGCCGCAGCGATCGCACAATCCCTCGTCGGTCGGTGGATAGAGCGAGCCGTCCACCCGCCGTCGCGCCGCCTCCGCCTTCGCCCAGGCCGCCCGCACCCGCCCGCGCCAGATCAGCCAGCGAATCAGTACCCACAATGCCAACATCAGGAGGGATAGCACCCCGAGCCAGAACAAAATGGCCAGCAACAGCCATACGCCCTGAACGAGCCATAACCGACTCTGCGCCAGCATGGATACGGCAGACACCGGGTTGCCAATCGATAATTCGACCCACGGCGGCCACATGACGTCATATCGTCATATGTGTCGGGCCTGTGGACAAGTCTCTTCGGCATCAAGGCATGCGGATATGTGAGCCGCAACATCTGGCATTGTCTGCGACAATGCTGTTACGATTCGGATCGCGGCAGCCGGGCGCGTTCGGGTCGGTTTACCCCGCGTTCTGCGCCCACTTGATCAGCACGTCCGCCACCTCCGGGCGGCTGAACTCCTGCGGCGGCCGCTCGCCGGCCTTGAGCATGTCGCGCACCTTCGTGCCGCTGAGGAACACCTGGTCGCCGGGAATCTTCGGGAACGTCTTGCCGCTGACCATCCCCTGGGCTTTGTTCGACCAGGCCGCGTGCTCGAATCGCAGAATTTCCACGCCGATCTCGCCTGGCTCGAACTCGTCAAAGATGTTCTGCGCGTCGTATGTGCCGTAGTAATCGCCCACGCCCGCGTGGTCGCGCCCCACGATGAAGTGGCTGATGCCGTAATTCTGCCGTGTCAAAGCGTGCTGCACCGCTTCGCGTGGCCCGGCATAGCGCATCGCCGCCGGCATCACCGTCAGCATCGTGTGCTCCGGGTGGAAGTAGTGCTCGATGATCGTCTTGTAGCATTCCATTCGCACGTCGGCCGGAATGTCCCCCGGTTTGGTCTCGCCCACCAGGGGATGGATCAGCAGCCCGTCGGTGATCTCCTGGGCGCACTTGCACAGATACTCGTGAGCGCGGTGGATCGGATTGCGCGTCTGAAACGCGCTGACCGTCCGCCAGCCGCGCTGCTCGAACGCCTTTCGCGTCGCGGCCGGCGGCAGACGGTATTCGGTGAACTGTTCGCCCGGCTCCTTCTCCGGCGTGACCGTGATGACGTGAATGGGCCCACCGACCAGCCAGTCGCCCTCCTCCAGCACGGCCTTCACACCCGGATGGGCAGGGTCTTCGGTGCGGAACACGTTGGGGATCTCAAGCTTCTTGTCGTGGCGGTAAACCTCGCGCACATCGATCACCGCCAGCAGTGTGCCGTCGTGGTGATACAGCGCCGCCTGCGCGCCTTCGCGCAGCGTCTTCTTCACGTCATCGCCCACCGCCAGCGTGAGCGGGATGGACCAGACCGCCCCGTCGGCCAGGTGCATGCTCTCGCAGATGCTCTCGAAGTCGTCGCGGCACACGAAGCCCTCCAGCGGGCTGAAGGCGCCGATGGCGATCATCTCCAGGTCGCACGCCTGCTTGGCGCTGAGCGTGATCCGCGGCAGCCCCGCCGCCTTGGTCTTCAGCTCACGGGCACGGTCGGCTGGGACAATGCGATTCACAAGTGTGCCGCCGTGCGGCTCAATCAGGGCGTGCGCGGGCATGGTCGAGGACTCCTGTGCGTCAAAAGGGGTAAAAAGCGTCCGCAGACCCCCAAACGGCACGGCAGTGTAGTGACCCCCTCACCCCCAGGCAACACCGTCGCGCCACCCGATCCCCCCTTCACCCAGCCCGAGCCGCGTCCTGGCTTCGCCCCGAGAGGCCGGGTGAGCGTCATGGAGCGGCTGTGTGCGGACGGTGAAGAGGTCGGTGCAAGCGTTGCCGCGCTGTATGTGGGCTGCCGGAATTGGGGCAATACGGCGGCAGTTCAACTTGCCGCATGCTCGGCATCGTAGATTTCGGCGCTGAGCAACCCCTCAAGCTGTGACGGATCACTGGGCTGGATCTTGATCAGCCACCCGCGACCGAAGGGGTCGGCATTTATCACGCTCGGGTTTTCGATCGCCTCGGTGTTGGCCCCAAGGATGACGCCGTCGATGCCGCAATACAACTCACTGGTGGCCTTGACCGATTCGATCTCGCCGAAGGCCTCGCCTGCTTTGATCGGGCCGCGGGTTTTGGTGATGTCGAGGAAGGTGATATCGGTAAGCTCATCGACGGCGAACTGACTGATGCCGATGACCACATGGCCGCTTTCGGCTTTGTGCCATTCATGGCTGGACAGGTAGCGGCGGTCGGCAGGTGAAGGCATGGGGGAGGCTCCGGACAGTACGTCAACAAAGAAGTCGACGCTGATCATAAAGCTCGATCAGCGGACTTTCAAAAGAAGCCCTCATCGCAGATGAGCGTCCAGCCACTCGGCGATCAGTGGGTACAGCCGTGTGTGCTGTTCGGCACTGGAGAAAGCGTGGTTGCCGATGTCGATGACCCGTTGGTCCAGCGGCAAGCCGACCCGCCGGCGGGCATAGGCATAGCGATCCGAGACCGGCAGCTCCACGGCCGAGTCCTTTCCGCCCTGGACCAGCAGCGTTGCACCCTTGAACTTCATCACGTCTCCCAGCGGATCGAGGGCCATCAGGTCGTCACAGAACCGCGAGTTGAGGCGGTTGGTGCCATACTTGAACGGGTCTGCCGGTGGATCGTTGTACAGCCCCGCCAGCCGCCGCATGTTCCAGACGTCCGTCGGGTTCAGCAGCATCAGGCAACGGAACGCATCGGTCCGTGCGACAGTGCAGGCGGCAATCAGACCGCCCAGGGAGATGCCCAGCAGCCCCATGCGGTCAGGGTCAACATATTTCTGCCGCCGCGACCAGGCGGCCATGCACAGCGCGTCAGACAGCTCGTCGCTGGGCACCATGTCACACAGGCGCCCATCGGAATCCGGCGTGTGGCGGAAGTTGAAGGTGATCACCGCGTAGCCTCGGGGCACCAGAAATTCCGCCATGTGCAGAAACAAGCCCGTATGCTCGACCCGGTCTCCACCCAGACCGTGGAGAAGGAGCAGCGCCGGATATCTCTGTGCAACTGCGCCGTCGTCCGGCAGATATGCCATACCGCGAATCATCATGCTGCGGTTTTCCACTTCGAAGGGCATCTCATGCATGGTCGGGCTCGATATCCCGGGGACTCATTGGGCCGCTACGCACGTAAAGGCCCATTCGGCTGTCCTGGCGTGGCAGGGATGGTTCTGGACGCTGCCTGCTCGATGATGATTGTGGGGGTGTTTTGTGGTGGGAGCGGGCTGGGCGCGCCACCATTGGCGCGGCGGGTCACAGCAGTTTTTCCGACGTTTGCCGCGCCAGCATCCTATAGGCACAGATTACCATGTGCCGGACGGGCGGATTTTACCATCGCGCAACCTGAGCAGAGAATCGGACTGCGCCACATAACCAGGCAGCGATGGCGTGGGGTTGGCTGGTCCCTTGAGGACTGGCTCGGCCGGTGGACGTCGCAGGGCCAGCCGGTAGACTGCGCGCCGGAGGCATGGCATGGCAATCTCCGCTGGACAGGCACTGGCGATTCATGGCGGCGAGCCGGTGCGGCGCGAGCCGTGGCCGGCGCGGCGGCTGTTCGGGCCGGCGGAGAAGTCGGCTGTCATGAGGCTCTTCGACGAGGCCATCGAAGCTGGCGAAGCCTTCGGTTACGACGGGCCACATGAGGCGGCCTACACGCGGGCCTTCGCCGCGATGCTGGGCGGCGGTTTTGCCGATGGGGTCAACAGCGGGACGACGGCGGTGTATGTGGCTCTGCGGGCGCTGGACCTGCCGCGTGGCGCGGAAGTCGTCGTGCCGGCGATCACGGATCCCGGCGGCGCGATGCCGGCGGCGGTGTGCGGCTGCGTGCCGGTGCCGGCCGACACAGCGCCGATGTCCTACAACGTCGGGGCCGCCCAGATCGAAGCAGCGCTCACGCAGCGCACGGCCGCGATCGTGGTGGCGCACATTGCCGGCCAGCCGTGCGACCTGGGGCCGATCGTCGAGCTGGCGGCGTCGCGCGGGCTGCCGCTGATCGAGGACTGCGCCCAAGCCCACGGGGCGACGTACGACGGCCGGCCCGTCGGCACGTTCGGAACGATCGCCACGTTCTCGACGATGTTCGCCAAGCACCACGCCACGGGTGGCCAGGGCGGCGTGGTGTTCACGCGCGACGAGGGGCTTTACTGGAAGGCCCGGCGGGCGGCGGACCGGGGCAAGCCGCACGGTTTGGAAGGCCAGCACCAGAACGTGATCGCGTCATTGAACTTCAACATGGACGAACTGCACGCGGCCGTCGGTCAGGTGCAGCTTGCCCGTTTACCGCAGATTGTGGCCAAGCGTCAGGAGCTGACAACGACGCTGGCGGAGGCCTGCCGGCGGCGGCTGGCCAGCGTGCGGGTGGTCGAGTCGTTTCCCGACGCACCGCGCGGTCGGGGGTCGCACTTCTTCGTCTTCCTGCGCTTCGATGAAAAGCAGGCGGGTGTCGACAAGACCACGTTCGCGCAGGCGGCCCGGGCTGAGGGCATCCCCTTTGAGGCTGGCTATCTGCCGATCCCCTGCCGCCAGCCGTGGTACGTGCAGCAGTTCGGTCGGGACTGGCCGCTGCCCAACGCCCACGCGACCGATGCGGCGCACTTCAACTGGCAGGTGCACGAGGCCTGTGGCCAGCGCGAGGTCGAAGACACCGTCCACGCCCTTGAGAAAGTGGAGGCCGCGTTCGCTCGCTGAGTGTCGCGTAGACGGGCATCATGCTCATTGACACCCATCAGCATGTGTTCTGGCATGGCCGCGACGACGCGGGGCTCGTGGCCGACATGGACGAGCACGGTATCGATCTGGCGTGGCTGCTGTCGTGGGACATGGCGTCCTTCGAGGACGCGCCCGAATACCATCACGCGCTCAACCCGTTGCACCGCCGGAGTGACGGCACGCACGCGGGTATTCCGCTGTCGGACCTGCTGCGGGCCCGTGAGCACTACCCCGACCGCTTCATGGTCGGCTACTGTCCGCATCCGGGGCTGAGCCACGCGGCGGGCCTGCTCGAGGCGGCGTATCGCATGCATGGGGTGCGGGTGTGCGGTGAGTGGAAGTTCCGCATGCTTTTTGACGACCCGCGGTGCCTGGAGCTTTTCCGCAAGGCCGGCGAGCTGGGCTGCCCGGTGGTGCTGCATCTGGACGTGCCGTATCTGGCTGACGGCAAGGGCGGTCGCGCGTATCAGCCGCTGTGGTTCGGCGGGACGGTCGCGAACCTGGCGCGGGCGCTGGCGGCCTGTCCGCGGACGAATTTCATCGGGCATGCTCCGGGCTTCTGGCGCGAGATCAGCGGCGACGCGGACGACGATCCGAAGCAGTACCCGGACGGCCCGGTCACACCCGGCGGCCGTCTGTATGGATTGTTCGAGCAATACGCGAATCTGTATGCCGATCTGTCGGCCGGCTCAGGGCTGGGGGCGCTGCGGCGCGACGCGGAGCACGCGAAGCGGTTTGTGGCGCGGTTCGCCGACCGGCTGCTGTTCGGTCGGGACTATTACGGCGGGGAGCTGACGGCGTTTCTACGCGGGCTGGACCTGCCGGGGGACGTGATGGCGAAGCTGCATTCGGCCAACGCGCGTCGGCTGGTGGCCGTCGGCGGTTGACATATCGCGAGCCGCAGCGAGCATGGGATTGAGAGCGGCCTCCTCATCGCCACTTCCATCATCCGCATCGCCATCACCGCGAGACCATGACCATGCAGTACAAGTCACTGGGACGATCGGGTCTTTCCGTGAGCCGTCTGTGCCTGGGCACGATGAACTTCGGGCCACGCACGCCGGAGCCGGATGCTCACGCGATCATGGACAAGGCTCTGGAGCACGGGATCAACTTCTTCGACACCGCCAACGGCTACGGGCACACCATCCACCACGGATACACGGAGGAGATCATCGGGCGGTGGTTCGCCAAGGGTTCGCCGCGGCGGGAGCGGGTGGTGATAGCGACGAAGGTGTATTCGCCGATGGATTCGGACTGGGCCCCGAACAAGAGCGGGGCCAGCGCCCGGCACATGCGCGAGCAGCTCGATGCGAGCCTGCGGCGGCTGCAGGTTGACTACATCGACCTTTGGCAGATGCATCACATTTCGCGGGCCACGCCGGTGGAGGAGATTCTGCAGACGTATGACATGGCGATCCGCCAGGGCAAGGTGCTGTACGCCGGTTCGAGCAACTACGCGGGCTGGCACATCGCACGGTTCAACGAGCGGGCGGCGAAGCGCGACATGCTGGGTCTGGTCAGCGAGCAGTGCCATTACCACCTGCACAATCGACTGCCGGAACTGGAGCTGCTGCCTGCCTGCCGGGATTACGGTGTGGGTGTCATCGCGTGGAGTCCGCTGGCCGGCGGGCTGCTGGCGGGCACGCAGCGTCGCGCCGGCGAAAACTCCCGACGCAAGGACGAACTTCGTGAGAAGTATGCGACGGAATTGGCCGCGTATGAGAAGCTATGCGCCACAGTCGGCGCTGAGCCGGCGCAGGTGGCGCTGGCGTGGTTGCTGCACAACCCCGTCGTGACGGCTCCAATCATTGGGCCGCGGACCATGGAGCAATTGGAGTCGGCGTTGCCTGCCGTGGAATTGAAGCTGGATGAGACGATACTCAGGGAGCTGGGTGCGATCTGGCCCGCGCCCAGCGGGGGCAAGGAGGCACCCGAGGCGTGGGCGTGGTGAATACATGGCCGTTGATAATTGGCGATCGGTGACACTCGGGGGCGCGGCAGCAGCGCCGGAAGTGGAGAGCCGCGATGCCCATGGAGCGTGTTCGCATTCAGGCCCGCCCCCACCTGGCTGACGCCCGGATGATCCTGGCGTTTTCCGGCTGGATGGATGGGGGCGACGTGTCCACGGGCACGATCGAGTACCTGGTCAACCGTCTGGATGCGCAGCCGCTGGCGGAAATCCAGAGCGACGATTTCTATCTGTCCAGCTTTCCCGGCTCGATGGAAGTCAGCGCGTTGTTCCGGCCGCACGCGAAGGTGGTCGACGGGCGGGTGACGGAGCTGCACCTGCCGGGCAACACGTTCTTCCACAACGAGGCGCATCACCTTGTTCTGTTCGTGGGCAAGGAGCCGCACCTGCGCTGGCGGGAGTATGCGGCCGCGCTGTTCGCGGTGGCGCGGACATTTGATGTGCGTCACATGTACTTCATCGGCAGCGTGGGCGGGGCTGTGCCGCACACCCGCGAGCCGCGGCTCTTCTGCACAGTGTCGGACGCGACGACGCGCGAGCAGATGGAGGTGCACGGGGTCAAGCCGATCGACTACGAAGGGCCGGCCAGCATCGCGACGTTCCTGTGCGCCACAGCCGAGCCCAACGGGCTGCACATGGCGAACATGGTGGCGGAGATCCCCGCGTATATCCAGGGGCGGAACTTCAAGTGCATCGAGGCGGTGGTGCGCAAGCTCAGCGCGATCCTGAATCTCTCTCTGGAACTGGACGACCTGCGGGCCATGAGCGATGAGCTGGAGAACAAGATCAACGAAGGCGTCGGCGAGCAGCCGGAGCTGGCGAAACTGATCGCCAAGCTCGAGTCGGACTACGACAATGAGGTGTTCGACACGCAGATGAGCGACCTGAAAGACTGGCTGGAGAAGAAGGGGATCCGGGTGGATTGAGGGGTGGGTCGGTAGCCGGGAGTTGGGAGTCCGGGGCGGCGCGGCTAGAATCGCGGCCGTTTCGTATTCAGATGAAGGATATGGATCATGCTTGAATATATGGCCGCCGGCAATCCCTGGCTGCTGGTGGCGATGAAGCTGGCGATCGTGGCGGCGGTGTTTCTTCCGCTGATCAGCGTCGTGGTGATGTTCAGCATCTGGTGGGAGCGGAAGGTGGCTGGGCATATCCAGTCCCGCGTCGGGCCGATGCATGTGGGCGGCTGGCACGGCTGGGCGCAGTCGATCGCCGACGGCGTCAAGCTGATTCTCAAAGAGGATCTGATGCCCGCCACGGCCGACCCCTTTCTGTTCAAGGCGGCGCCGTACCTGGCGTTCACGCCGGTGTTCGCAGCGTACCTGGCGCTGCCCTTTGGGCCGCAGTTCGTCTTTGAGGCGGGGCTGAACATTGGCGTGCTTTATCTGTTGGCAGTGCTGAGCGTGGAGGTGATGTCGACGATCATGGCTGGGTGGGGATCGAACTCGAAGTGGTCGGTTTACGGGGCGATGCGCGAGGCCTGCCAGATGGTCAGCTACGAGGTGCCGCTGGGCATCGCGATCATCGTGGGGGTGCTGACGGCCGGAACGCTGAACCTCGTGGAACTGGGTTACCTTCAGGCTGGCGGGGTGCACAAGTGGTTCGTGTTCCACAATCCGTTTGTGTTCGGCACGGTGCTGGTGTACTTCATCGCATCGCTGGCGAGCAACAAGCGGGCGCCGTTTGACCTGCCGGAATCCGAAAGTGAACTGGTGGCAGGCTTTCACACGGAGTACTCGGGCCTGCGCTGGTCGTTTTTCTTTTTTGCCGAGTACGGGGCGATGTTCGTGGTCGGGTGCATCATGGCGGCGCTGTTCCTGGGTGGATGGAACAGTCCGCTGGGCGCGTACGATCCGGTGTATCTGCTGACGGGCTACGACCCGCTGGCGGCAGGCGTGCTCTATTTCGACGGTGCGTTGTCAGGAACGATGAGCTGGGCGGACAAGGCGGCGGTGCTGGACGTCAGCCCGGTGGGGTTGGCGCTGGTGAACCTGTGGGCAGCTTTATGGTTCCTGGGCAAGTCGATGACGCTGATTTTTGTGCAGATCTGGATTCGCTGGACCTTGCCACGGATCCGCATCGACCAGGTGCTGCACACGTGCGTGAAGGTTCTGCTGCCGGCGAGTCTGGTGATGCTGGGCGGGGCGGCGGCGTGGATCTGGCTGGTGCCGCAGCCACAGGCCGCGGTGCTGGTCAGTGGACGTTCAGTCATGCACCTTGGGCACTTGGCGAGTCCGACGCCGACGATGCAGTTGTTCACGCAGGTGCTGCTGGCGGCGGTGGGCGTGGGGATGGCGCTGGCGATCGGCGGTTGCGTGGCGGCGGCGTGGTTGCGGCGCGATCGTCATCCGCGCAAGACGCTTTTCCCTGACGTCATGCCGGTGGGCGGCGAAATCGCCTTCACACGCGGACGCGGAGGCGAAGCAAAGTCCGATGCAGGGTGAAGTGGTCCGCAGTCACGCATCGGTCTTCCATACGCGTCCCCATGCCGGTCGGCGGGCCACGCGCCCGGTCATGTCAGCAAATGCATCGCGCGTCTTGCGCAGCTGGGCGTATACGTCGCCGCCGACCGAGTAGCCCTGCACGTCGATCCAGCCGGTGTAACCCACGTCGTGCAGGCAGGTCAGCAGCGCGAGATTGTCGAGGTCGCCTTGGCCGAGAGGCTCGATGGTCGGCCTGCCGCCAGGGTCGGTGTGCGAGGTCGAGCCGTTGAGGTTGGCGGCGACGATGCGGCCGGCGGTGTTCTGGGCCTGCTGGAACTGCTGGTGCAGGCGGGTGAGGTTGCGGTCATCGCGGAAGTACCAGTGGAAGCCGCAGAAGACGCAGCCGAGGCGCGGGTGGTTGAGCGTTGCGGCCAGGCGCAGGCCGTCGGAAAACCGTTCGAGCCAGTCATGGCAATGCGGGTACAGGCCGAGGGTCAGATCGTGCTTCTCGGCCAGGGGCAGCAGGCGTTCGAGGGCGCGCAGCGCGGCCGCGTCGCCGGCGGGATCGGAGCAGGGCACGGAGCCGTCGCGGTAGCCGAGGGCCAACTCAATGCGGCGCGTCGCCTCGACGCGCATGAGGCGCTCGACGGCTCGCTCCAGACTCCAGACCGGCTGGGCGCCTGACAGGTCGATGGAGAAGCTCAGGCCGGCGATCTGCACGCCGGTGCGGGCCGACTGGGCCGCGAGCTCCGCGGCATAGGCTTCCTCCCGCGGCTCGAAGCAGGCGTGGTAGTACCCACCGATGCCCAAGTCGGCGAGCATCTGAAGCCGGGCTTCGAGGCTGTAGACGCCGATGGGCGTGTGAAAGGCAGTGTTCATGATCGAGAGCTGGAAGGTCATGGGTAGTCGCTCCTGCGGACGGTCCGCGGCCGGCCGGTGCGAGCCGCGTCGTAGATGGCGCGGATGCAGGCGAAGTTGAAGATGGCCTGGCCGTCAAGCACGGCCGGGGCGGGCTGGCCGCGAAGGGCGGCTGCGAAATAGGCCAGGGGCTTGTCGTGGTGGCCCAATGCGGTGTCCACGCCCTGCTCGAACGCCTGTTCGACCGGCTGGTTGGCCGCGTCGGTGCGCAGGAGCACGCGGCCCTGGGGATCCTTGAATTCCAGCCAGCTCCAGCTCACCGCCCCACGCGTGCCCTCGATCTGCGTTTCCGAGCGCGGGATTGCGTGCGTGCATGAGGCGATCTCGTAATCGAGCATGACGGTCGAGCCGTCGGACCGCGTGAGGCGCAGGGCGGCGATGGTGTGGTCCTCGATGTCGTAGGTAACATGCGGGGGCAGGCGGACGTCGGTGTGCACACGGGCGACGGCGGCCAGGCACACTTCCACCTCGGTGGGCTGCAGGAGCCAGTTAATGACGGCGAAGTCGTAGGGCCCCCACCCCTGCAGGTTGCCGCCGCCGCTGCGCGAGCGGTCGAGGTACCAGGTGAGTTCGGGGAGATATTCGATCCCCACGCGCAGGCGAGGTTCGACGGCGACCCAGCGGACATGGTACACCTCGCCCAGCGTGCCGTCGTCGAGCAGTTGCCGCACATGCTGTGTGGGTGGATGGCCCAGGAAGCGACCACTACAACAACCCAGGCGCCGCCCCGCCTGCCGGGCCGCGGCCAGCATGGCGGCTGCCTCGACCACATTCATCGCCAGCGGTTTTTCGCACAAAGTATGTCGACCGCTGTGCAGCGCGGCTATCGTCATATCCTTGTGCAGCCAGGGGGGAACAGCCACGACGGCGATGTCGTCGTCGCGTGTCGGCTCGGCAAGCAGCGCGGCTGGGTCGGATTCGACGCGGGCCTGCGGGAAGGCAGCGGCGAAGCGATGGCGGGCCGACTCACTGGGATCGGCCGCCCACAGCGTCACCTTGTCACGGCCGAAGACCCGCAGGGCGGCATCGGCGTGGTGGTGAGCGATCACTCCGGCTCCAAGGAGAATCACACGCATGGTTTCACGCACCTTCAGGCGGCCCTGGTCCGTCAAAAGCATCAGGGCCGATGATGAGTGCCGGGAGGCGCGGTCCATTATTGCTGCTGAATTTGCGGGGCGGGAGCGGCAGGTTGCTCAGATCGCTCCCGCTGCTGCTGCCGGTATGCCTCGATGCCCGACGGCGCGGGGAAAAGCCG
>CAZUUQ010000007.1:26416-42955 GCA_964622625.1 uncultured Phycisphaeraceae bacterium
GCTCCCGCTGCTGCTGCCGGTATGCCTCGATGCCCGACGGCGCGGGGAAAAGCCGCTGGACGTCATCGAGTCCCCCGCCAGCGGTCTGGAGTTGTTCATGGATAACGGGGGCGATGCTGTCATAGGTGCGATACTGAAGGGCGGGCGGGGCATTGCTCCAGATGCGGGCGCGTTCGAGCAGCGACACCGTCGGTTCGACCATGAAACGCTCAAAGGTCTGGGCCTCCAATTCGTCGAACGGCAGCAGGGCCATGCGCTGCTGCGTTTCATAAGGCATGACCGGGGCACGGGCCTGATAGTCAGCGTGGATCCGCCGCGCCAGTTCGCGCTGTCGAGCATAGACCTCGAGATAGCCTGTGTTCAACCCCTCGCCGAAGGCCCGCACGAGCATGCCTTGAACAATCTGCACCACGGCGGCCATCGAACGATCGCCAATGCTCTCACGCAGCTCCACGAAAATGAACTCCTCCAGGGGCAGCTCGTAGCGCCACTGGCGGGTTTGATTCCGGTTCCAGGGCGCATTCCGGTAGAGATCCCGAGCGCGGCGGTAATACTCACCTGCCTTCTGTCGATCCCCGAAAAGGTAGTGTGTGCGCGAGGCGTCAAGCAGCAGGTTTTCGTGGCCGGTCTCAAAACTGTTGATTACGCCGCGATTTTCAGGTGTGTCCTCCACCGTTTCCATGTCAGCCAGGAAGGCCTTTTCGTAGGCATCAAAGAATCGTGGATCGGGCATGAGGCTTATGTTGCGCGTGATCGGGTCAAAGTTGATGCGCCCGAAATGGCACATCTGCTGAAGAGCCTGGCGGACGTGGCGCAGTGTATTGATGTAGTCGATGTGGCGCAGACGACCGACCTGCTGTATGCGATCGGTCCCGATCTGGGCCCAGTACAGTGCATGGGCGGCCGGCAGACGCCAGTCGATCACACCGTAGCCGTAGCCGTTTTCCATCTGCTCCGATGGCAGCACGAGCCGCAGCATGAACGTCGGATCCATGTTGTAGCGATCCTCGAGTACGCGGCGGCGCAACGATGCCAGCAGCGCGTCCATGGCCGACGTCGATTCAGGATCGTCCATCGCCTCTGCGAGGCGTGGATCGAAGCCCACTTCCTCGGGGTCAATGGCAAGAAGTCGGGCATCGAGTGAACCTCGATACATCAACACCCGCCCGACGGCCCGTACGAGCGTTTCACTGGGGCTGTAGCCAAGCGCCCTGACGCGTTGCAGCACGTCCGCTACACGGGGTTGCTGCTGTATGAGGCGGTCGATCTCGCGTGGCGCTTCGGCGACCGCGCGCAGAGCCGCAATCGCCTGTTCACGCGTCTGTCGGTCGATGGGCGTGCCCAGTAACTCCTGCCATTCGTAGGCCAGTTGCTGCTTGTAGTACCAGTGCATATCGTCGCTGCGCTCGCCCATCTTGTGCATGAATATCCACGTCAGCTCGCGGTAGACGCGGATGTCCACGGGATTGGCGCGCACGCCCTGCTGGCGCAGGAGGTCGACGCCCTTGCGTACCCAGTCCCATCGTTCCTGGGGCGTATAGGTGGCGACGGAAATGTTGTAGGCCATGTTCCATCCGTGGAACGACCAGACGGCGGCCGAGTCAGGCAGCAGGGCGGTGATGGCCTGGGCGAGGGTGTTGGCCTCGAAGTAGCGGCCCTGCTCCTGCAGGACGTGGGCGCGGTGCCAGAGGTAGTTGACGAACAAGCCGCGAAAGCTGCCCAGCCCGGTGGTCAGCAGCGCCAGATGCGGCGGTAATTCAGGATTGAACTGCCCGCCCAGTCCGAGTCGGGCATCGAGATAACGCTCATAGCCGCGAGAGCCCAGCCACGACGAACCCACCAGGCACATCGCGATTCCCGCCAGCACCAGCCACCATGTCCATCCATATCGTCGCATGGCCACCCTGTTTCTACGTTGGCTGCCGGTAGTGGTTTGTTCAGGCGGACACCTGTGCTATACGGTGACGCGTGCCAGCTCCCGACCTCTGAACAGAAGCCAGGCCGCCAGGGCGGCCATGCTGGTCCATCCCCCCCCGATCCATCCCAACGCCCGGGCCGTGGCCGCCCACGACACCAGCAATCCGTCGGCGATCAGCGGCACGGGATTGAAGCGACCGAAAGAGGGCACCACCAGCACGAAGAATTCGCCGGCCACGCGGATGGGCACCTTAACAGCTTCCCAGCGATTTCCTTCGGCCCACTTGTCCGCGATGATCTCGAAATTGGCCAGCAACTGCCGCCACAGGGGCAGGTCTTCGCGCGGCCGGGCGCCAAACTCATTCAACGACTGGACAAAGAATCCACTGGCCACCGCACCGGCGAAAATCATCAGGCACAGCAGCGTGGCAACAGGGAAATCCAGAAAACTGGCCGCAGCCACGCCCAGCATCGCCAGGAACACCAGTCTCACCCACAACATCAGCAGTGATCGAATGAGGTTGGGGGCGAAGTCACCTGCACGGTAAAGCACTTGCAGGCCCTCGTCGCGGCTGAAGGTGACGCTGCCGGTCACCGGCTGGCGGGGATCGTCGATGTTGGCGATTTCGACAAGCATCTGGCCTTCGCTGTCGATCACGGTGACGGGAACATCGAGGACGCTATAGATGTCGTGCGGCAGAGCCAGCGGCGCCTGGCTGTAAGGACGACCATTGATCCGCAATGCCAGGCGTACCATGCGATCGGGCGGTTGCTGCGTGGCGATGGGCTTGAGGCGGAGCTGAACAGAACGAACCTCGCCCTGCCCGGCCAGCCGCACCGCACGATTCAGTCCGGTGAACAAATAGGCCTGAGCGCGTGCCGGCCCGATGGTATGCCATCGGGCGATGATCGCGGCGCGGATGGCCTGCTCGGTCTGCGGTGTGACCTGCTGGTATGTCGGGTCGTCGGGAAAGTCGCGACGGAGTTGCTCAAGCCGCTGCTGATAGATGCCTTCCACGTCCATGCCCGGAGGGAATTGCGGGTCGGCGGGGATGCGGGCCACAAGCACCTGCTCCTGCAGGGCCCGCTGGTCGGCGGCATCCTGGGCTGTGCCTGAAGACGCCAGAATCTGCACGAACGCCCAGATGCCCACGCCTGTCAGTCCCACCAGCAACAGATTGATTGCAGCCACGCCGATCCACTTGCCCAGCAGATAACTGCTGCGACGGACGGGCTTGGTGAGCGTCATGAATACATGTCGGTCCTTCAGATCACCGCTGACGGTGGCGCAGGCCAGGAAAATCGTCATGAAGCTCAGCAGCAGAGCCGACCCGCTCAGCGACCAGGTCAAAAAAAAACGTACGCGGTATTGAAGCCGTTCGTCGGCATCGAGTATGAAGGGAAGCACGGGCACGAGCAGGACAAGCAGCACGATGAAGATGAGGGCGAGTTTCATGCGCACGGCCTCGTCAATGAGCGTGCGGGCTACGGCACTCCAGGCCCATGGGCCCGAAAACAGTTGCCGTAGCAGCCAGACGCCCGCGATGAAGCCGCTGGTCATGGCCCAGACGCCGGCGACGGCGATTGCTCCGCCGACACGATGAGCTGCGAGAAACGTGCCGGCAATGAACAGGCTCCCGGCGGTGAAGCCGATAAACAAGCCCACACGCGCTACCCACGGCGTCGTGCGCCACCACCACAGACCGGCCAGCACCCACGACATCGCCGCGCCACCGCCTGCGACGCCGGTCCACGCAGCCGCCGTGCTGTAATTCTGCATCGCCAACAAGCCCGCCACCAGGCCGAACGCGGCAATCCCCGACAGCAGCAACCACAACCATGTCCGCCAACGCTTGGGCTTCACCTCATCACTCCTGATCGCCGCGCGTCAGTCGATCGAGCAAATCACGGTCCATCCGCTGGCGATCGTGGTCATGCGCGGATTCGGGCGTTGCATCCTTCGGGGGATGCGATGGCGTGTTGGTCTGTTCATCGTGCCGCAACTGGGCATGATCCGCAGCCGTCAGTTCATCGAGTAATTCATGGCGCGGTTCTGTTGCGGTCGGAATATCACTGACGTCCTTCTGCGTTTCGGGCGTTTTGGGCGACGCCGTCAATTCATTGAGGAGTTGCCGCGCCTCGGTGTCTTCCTCCTCCCGCACCGGTTGGTCGGCGGCGTGGCCCATCAGGAAACTCGCGATCTTGCCGCCGGCGACCGCGCCGCTCGTGGCCGCACCCTCGGCCTGTGCGCGATGGACGATCTCAAGAAACAGTGATTCGAGTTTTTGCCGGGGTTGATCCACACGCTGCACGTGCAAGCCGTGCCGCTCAAGCACAAGCTCGATTTCGGCGATCACCTCCTCATCCAATTGGCCGGTTTCGATGGACGTCATGTCATTGCGAGTGAGCAGCTCGTCGACAGTCCCTTCGATGCGGATGCGCCCACCAAACATGATTGACAACCGGTCGCAGACATCCTCCACGTCGGCCAACAGGTGGCTGCAAAGCAGAATGGTCTTGCCGCGGCGACGCAGCTCGAGGATTAAATCCTTGAACTGGCGTGTACCGATGGGGTCCAGGCCGGCGGTCGGTTCATCGAGAATGAGCAGTTGCGGGTCATTGATGAGCGCTTGGGCCAGCCCGATGCGTCGTTGCATGCCTTTGGAATACTCACCGACGGGACGGCGTTGCACGGCTTCAAGGCCGACCATTTCCAGAAGCATATCGATGCGTTTCTGACGCTGACGGCGGTCCTGGCGAAACAACCGGCCATAGAAGTCCAGGGTTTCTCGCGCGGTCAGGAAACGATACAGATAGGACTCCTCGGGAAGGTAGCCGATGAGTCGTTTGGTATTCACGTCTTCGGGACGCTTACCGAAGACCGATACCCGTCCCGCGGTCGGATGCAACAGGCCGAGGATCATTTTGATGGTGGTGCTTTTACCCGATCCGTTGGGTCCCAGCAGGCCGTAAACCTCACCGCGGTGAACCGCCAGGTCCAGGGCGTCGACGGCTCGGACACGATTGCGCATCCAGAAATCGCGGAAGGTCTTGGTCAGACCTGCGCACTGGATGACAGCCTCGGCCGCGGGGCGCCGGGGGGATGTCGACGACATGGCGGGGTCTGCAGTGGTGTTCATGGTGAATTGCGGCATCATCTGCGTCGTTACGGGGTCATGCATGCACCGAGGCGCGGCTATTTGCCTTCGAGGCGGCGGGCTTCGCGCTGTCGCCACTTTTCGGGGTCGCGGTTGACTTCGACGTAGGGCTGCCAGCCGGGCGGGACGAAGAGCACCTCGGTGTCGTCGGTCAACGCGGCTTGGGCCGCGTCCTGCCATAGGCGGTCGAGCACCACCCGGGGATTCACGTCGTATTGCTGCTTGAGGGTCAGGAAGTAGGCAGCCTGGGACTCGGTGCGCTGGGCCACCTGGGTGCGGTAGACCAGGGCTTCATTGAGTTTTTCGGCCACCTGCCCGCCGACGCGCACGGCCCGGCCCTGATCGTCGGGTATGGTGAGCGTGGCGAAGGCCCGGTCGAGCTCACGCTTGATGCGATCGAGTTCCTGCTGGTCGTTGAGACTTGTGGCGGTGGCGTAGGATTCGACCAGGCGCAGCAGCGGTGCGAAGGCTTCACCGGCCGTGCCGCCCAGAATCGTCGCACGCTCACGTTGGGCGTCCTCGATCTGCCGGGCCCGGTCGCTCTCGGCCCGGGTGACGGCATCGAAGGCGTCGCGCACGGTGAGAGGGAAGCGGATCTCGGTGGCCGAGACGTTTTCAACCCGCAGGCCGCTATGCAAGTGGTCGAGCGTTTGCTGCATGTGCCGCCGCGCCACGTCGAAGTCGCCGGGGCCCAAGCCCTTATGCACCTGGTCGGCGGTGACCTGGGCGACCGTGAAGATGATCGCCTGCTCGCCGACACGGGCGATGAGGCGGTCGGCGGCGCGCAGTAGTTGTTGGGTGTCACTGGGGTCAAAGCCGATGCGCCCCGCCCCATCGCCATCAGTTTCTGCGGGGGGAATATGGCGCACGAAACTCACCGGGTCGGCCACCACATAGGTCACGACCCACTGGGCATGGACGATGTTGGCATCGCCGGTCAGAAGTGAGCCGTGGTACTGCGGATCGATCGGGCCAGCGAACTGCTGCTGCTCGGAGGCGGTCATGCCCACAGTCGGGGCGGCGCGCTGGAACCAGAACGATTCGGTCAGTCTGACGTTGCGGCTGGTCGTGGGAACCTTGAGCACCTGCATGATGGGGTATGGCGCGGCAAAGTACGGGCCCCCGGGGGGCACGATCTGCTCAAGGTTGTCCGCACCGACGATGCGGCCCATGAACAGGCGGATGCCCACCTCCTGAGGTTGCACTGTGTAACAGCCGGTCCACAGAAACGCCACGATCAGACCGATCATCACCAGTTTCAGCAGAAAGAACATCACCCGCAGCGCGTCGGCTAGCGACTGCTGCGCGGGGTCGAGTGGCTCGATGACGACGGCCGTCGCGGCGGCGTCGGCCTGGTCGGCGGCGTCCGCGAGGCGCTGCAACTGGTTGTCTTCGGGAATCCCGCTCATATCCGGCACTCACCTTCCGCGATGATTCAGGGCTCACTGAGGGCGTGGACGTCGAGGCTCAAGGCCGGGTGGTCTCGAAGTTCGGTCGCATCAGTCCGCCATCGGGCGCGATCTGGTCGGCGGGCATGACGATCGTCGCCCCGGGCAAGGCTGCCTTGAGCGTTTCGAGACGGCGAAGGAACGTGGCCAGGTCCTGGTCCTGGTTGAACACGTCGTAGTACTGGGCAGCGCGGGCGTCGCCCTCGGCCCGCAGCTCAAGGGCCCGCTGCTCGGCGAAGGCGAGAATGCGCTGGCTGGCGCTCTCGGCCTCGCTGCGGATGGCTGCGGCCTGGGCGGCGCCTTCCGATCGTGCCCGTTCCGCCATGCGCTGGCGCGTGGATTTCATCCGTTCGAACACCGCGTCGGTCACCCGCTCGGGCAGCACGAGCTGGCGGATACCCACCTGCTCGACGGCGATGCCATAACCGGTACCCGCCAGGCGCTGGCGCACCTGTTCGAGCATTTCCTGTTCGACCTGCCGCAGCTTCAGTTGCGCTGCGTTGGTGTTGGCCAATTGAGTGAACTCGTAGCGGCTGATGACGGCCTTGGTGTCGCGCAGCAGAGCGTGCAACTGCTGCTGGGCCTCGCCGATGGTCTGCAGGCGGCGGAAGAATGCCAGCGGGTCTTCGATGCGCCAAGCCAGATAGGTCTTGACGATCAGGCTGTTGGCATCGGCGGTCTGCTGCTCCTCAAGCTGGTCTTCGAGAATCTGCAGACGGGTGGGGTACATCGTCACCTGCTGGATGGGCCAGGGCAGTCGAAAATAAAGTCGAGGCTCGCGGCGGACGCTGCCGGGGGCGAGAACCTGGCCCTGTTCGTCCACCACGGGCATGTCGGCGCGGTTGAAGGTGGTGAGGATGGCCACCTCGTCGTAGCGGACGGTGAAGGTGAACATATACGTGGCCAGCACCACGACGATGAAGATGCCAATGATGACGCTCAAGCTGCTTTTCATCGGTGCGTTTCCTGTGTGCCGCGGCCGAACCCGTACGCCGCGGCTGTCTGGTTGCCGTTGATCTACCGGTTGTCATCCAGCAGCGTACCGAGGGCGGAGGCTGCTTCGGTCAGGTCGAGCCGGATGACGCCTTCACCCTGCACCTCGCCGGGGACTATGAAGCGGCGCGTGCGGGGCAGCACGTCGGTCAGGGCGTCGAGATACTCCTGGTGCATGTAATAGCGTGGGGCCCGGCGGAAGGCCTGGACCTGGGCGAGAAAGCGGTGGGCCTTGCCGCGTTCGAGCATTTCACGCTGCCAGCGGTAGGCCAGGGCCTCGTGCACGACGCGGGCGGCCTCACCGCGCGCGGCGGTCAGCATCCGGTCGATGCGTGTCAGCATCACGCGGCGCGGATCGCCGCCGCCGGCGTCAGCAGCGGCGGGGGGCGCGTCCGTCCGCTCCAGTTCACGGATGGCGGCAGCCAGTTGCTCGGCCTGGGCGACGCTGCCGGCCACCTTGGCCAGCGCAGCCGTCGCCTGCCGCCGCGCGTCCTCGATGGCGGCCTCTTTCTGCTGCATCGCGCCGATCTGCTCCTGGAATGCCTCAGCCACACCCTGGGCCTGCGGCGGATGCACACCCACGATAGCCGCCATGCGGATCGACACACCCAGGCCCAAGGCGTCGGCATCCTCCTGCAGGCGCCGGCGCAGCGTGTCGGAAAGCACCAGACGCTGGTCGCCGAGTAGTTGCCCGATATCGCTCGTGACGAACAGCTCGCTGCTGCCGCGTTCGGCGAGGGCCCGCAGCAGGCGGCGCGGCTCCTGGACGTTGCCCACATAGGCCGCCAGGTCGTTGATGCGGTAGCGCACGACGATTTCAGCGGCCACGAGCGAAACGCCCGGCGCCCGGCTGGCAACGCCGGCCGCGGCGGCGACCTCATCGGGCAGATCGTGCCAGTCGTCGCCGCGATTTTCCCCGTCATCGGCCGGAGTGTCGATCAACTCGTCGTCCGAGGCGGCTGCGTCGATACGGGTGGCGGGCGGTTCCATGGCTGCAGCCGCGTTGGGCGTCCCCGTGATCAGGTAGCTCTCGGCACTCTGGTCTGGGGCGGTGTGAATGTTGGTCCAGAGCACCGCCAGGTCCCGGGCGTGCGAGCGGTCGACCGAGCCGACAACGATCTCCTGCACGCGGTCGACGGCATAGCGATGGGTCTTGCTGATCGGCCAAGGCAGCTTCAGGTGCATGCCGGGGCCGAGGGCCCGGTCGTGGGTGATGCGGCCAAAGCGGGTGACGATCACCTGTTCATGCGGAGCGACGATCACCAGGCAACTGACGGCCAGCATGACGGCGAAACTGAAGACCAGCAGGGGGGTAACCGCCCGGCCGAGCAACTGGTAGAACCAGCTACGCGAGACCTCGAAGCCGAACTGGTAGTTGATGGTTTCATTGATGATCTTGGCGATCGACTCAGGGCTGGCCAGCCAGCCAAGCAGCCGGCTTTCGAAGGCGGGCCGGGGCAGTTCGCCAGGTCGCCGTGGACGGTAGGCCCCCAGCAGCATGAGCAGAAGAATTTCAGTGCCCACGAGCACCATGAAACCGGGTACGACGAGGGTCATGAGGCCCACGAAAGTCAAGTCAGTGAAGATGGCGGTGAAGGCGGCGGCGAGCAGCAGCACGAGCATGAGCACGTTGCCCATGAGGTAGCCCGCCGCGCCGCGCAGCAGCCCCCATGCGGCCGCACGCGTCATACCGGAGATGTAGCGAGCGGTGACGAAGGCGATGATGCCGGCGGCGGCCGCGAAAATTACCAGGCCGTTGATGGTTATGGTGCTGAAAGTCTCGATGGCGATGGCATGCAGGTTCGCGGCTGTCAACGCCGATCCGACGGTACCCCGTAGATCGACGGCTCGGGCGGCGGCCGCCGCCGCTTCCGCCTGAAGCAGACTGAAGCCTTTCTGAAGCAGCAGCGCGCCAGTGATCAGCAGATAGAGTGCCACCAGCACACTGACGATGTTGAGGCCCCACTTGTAGAGATTGTCCAGGCGCCGTCGCGCCAACCCCAGATCTTCCGCGGCAGTTTCGAAAATGGAACTACCCGCTTCCGAGCTGCGAGCCAGTTGCTCGGCTTCAAGGAACTCTGCTCGCTCGAGGCGGTGTTGCTGGTAGATCAGCAGGAGGATGACCCAGATGGGCACGCCACCGAGCAGATGCCACGTGATGGCGGCAACGGCCGGGCTGCCGGACCAGAGCTGCACCAGTGCCGAGCTGACGATCAGAACCAACTGCACGCCCAAGCCCAGCAGACTTGCGAAAATGGCGCGCTGGTAGGTTTGCTGATCGACTTTCTGATCCGTCATGGAAGTCATGAGGGCGCGTTCCTTTGTCGACTCGTGCGCCTACGCGCGGCGGCTGCGAACCTCCCGCGCGGGAGGCCGTATCATAGGAACCGCTCGAAGCGTCACTTGGTCGGTCGTCTGCTGCTGCGGGACATCACGTATATGCTTCAAAAACTGCTGGCCATCGCGCGCAACACCTTTACCGAAAGCATCCGCCAGCCGATTTTCGTCGTGCTGGTGCTCACCGGTCTGCTGGCCATGGTCGTCAATCCGATGCTCGCCAGCTATACGATGGACAATGACAACCATCTGCTGGCGGACATGGGGTTGAGCACGCTTGCGGTGGTCGGCCTGCTGTTGGCGGCGTTTACTGCCACAGGCGTGATAACGAGTGAGGTCGAGAACCGCACGGTCCTGACAGTCGTCAGCAAACCGGTGGCTCGGCCGCTGTTCGTGCTGGGCAAGTTCCTGGGCGTGCTTGCAGCCTTGAGCGTGGCGTACTGGATACTGGCGATGGCGTTTCTGATGACCGTGCGCCATGGCGTGATGCAGACAGCTCGTGACGCATTCGACATACCGGTGCTTGCCTTCGGTTTCGGCGCATTGGCCGCAGCGCTGAGTCTGGCGGCTCTGGGCAACTATCTCTATCGCTGGGTTTTCACCTCCAGTTTCGTTGCGATCCTGCTGGTGCTGATCACCGCGGCCTATCTGCTGGTGCTCGTGATCGGTCCGGGCGGCCAGTTTCAGCCCATTTACGCGGAGTTTCTGGCCGACGATGATCCCTACAGTCGCAAACTTGCCTTGCCCCAGGTGATGTTGGCGGTCGCGCTGGTATTTCAGTCGGTGGTGATCCTGACGGCCGCGGCCATCGCTGCTTCGACGCGGCTCAAGCAGGTGATGACCTTGCTCGTCTGCGTTTGTCTGTTCGTGGCCGGGTTGATGAACAATTCGATATTCGGCCAGTGGGCGAGAGAACACAGCTTCGAGACCGTACGGGGCGTCGGGCGGACACTTATAGGAGTGGTCACGCACGGGCTTCACGGCCTGCTTCCCGATCTTCAGCTTCTTTGGGTGGCGGATGCGCTCAAGCAGCAGCATGTCATTCCTCTCGACTTTGTCGTCATCGTCACCGGTTACAGCTTCCTGTACGCGGCCGCCTTGCTGCTGCTGGCTGTTGGCTTATTCCAGCATCGCGAGGTTGGCTGAGCAAGGAGAGGTCCGCGGCGCCGATTCAAGCCGGCGTCGCCACCGCGTCGTGCGGTCCCCTTGCCGCAGTGTCCGGATGACGGGCCGTTCGCTCTGGCCTCACCGCGCGCTCCGCTTCCATGTGCTCGATGTCTTCGCCAGCGCGCACCAGCCTCGCCGAGTTGAAGATCACCAGGAGCCCGCTGGACAGGTGCAGCACGGCCGCCATCCACGGCGCCAGCATCCCCGCAAGCGCCATGGTCCCGAAAACGACAATAAACGCCATGCCCAGGATCACGTTCTGAGCCACGACCCAGAAGGTCTTGCGCGACAACTGCACGAGGAACGGTATGCGGTTGAGGTTGTTGTTCATCAGGGCGACGGTGGCGGAGTGGATGGCCACGTCGGAGCCGGCGGCACCCATGGCGATGGAGATGTCGCCGGCCGCGAGGGCGGGCGCATCGTTGACGCCGTCACCCACGACCGCCACGCGGTGCCCGGCGGTCTTCAACGCATCGACCATTTCCAGCTTCTCGTGGGGCAGCACCTGGGCCTTGTATTCTGTGTGCATCTGGCCGGCGATGCGGCGGGCGACACTCTCGCGGTCGCCGGTGACAATGATCAGGCGCTTGAGCCCCAGCTCGCGCAGGCGGTCCATGGCGGTGGCGGCCTCCGCGCGGGTGTTGTCCGCCAGGCCGATCCATCCCAGAAGGCGGTTGTCACGCACGATGAACAGGAGGCTCAAGCCCTCGGCTTCGGGGCTGGCGACGGCCTGGCGGATGCGATCGATGTCCTGGGGTACCAGTGCCGCACCGCTGGGTCGCGTGGTGTGATTGGCGTCGTTGATCAGCCACTCAGCCCGGCCCACGAGCACGCGGCTTTCACCGATGGCCGCCAGCACGCCGCGCCCTGAGACTTCCTCGAAGCGCGTCGGCTCGGTCAGGTTCACGTGAACTTTACGGGCAACCTGCGTGACGGCCCGTGCGACGGGGTGGCGGCTGTTCTGCTCGGCTGAGGCCGCCACCTGCAGCAACTCGGCCGCCTCGACGCCGTCGACAGGCTTGAGCCGGGTGACTTCCAGTTGTCCGGTGGTCAGCGTGCCGGTCTTGTCGAAAATCATGGCTGTGAGATTGCGTGCTGCTTCAAGGTCGACGACGCTCTTGACCAGCACGCCCAGGCGGGCCGCAGCCGAGAGGGCGGCCACCATGGCGGTGGGCGTGGCAAGGATCAGGGCGCAGGGGCAGGCAATCACCAGCATCGCAATGGCGCGGTCCCAAGCGCCGTCGGGATCGCGGCGCATGGTCAGCAGGGCCACGATGCCCACGAGCATGAGGATGGCTGGCGTGTACCAGCGGGCGTAGCGGTCAATAAGGCGCATGACGGGAATGCGCGTGGCCTCGGCCTGGAGGATCATCTCCTTGACCTTGCCGAGCGTGGTGTCTTCGCCGGCCTTGGTCACTTCGATATCCATCACGCCGGTAAGGTTGATGGTGCCGCTGAAGACTTCGTCGCCCTGGGTTTTGTCGGCCGGGAGGGATTCGCCGGTAATGGTGGCCTGGTTGACGGTGCTCTCGCCGCGGAGGATGCGGCCGTCGGCGGGGATGTTGTCGCCGGGGCGGACGCGGACGATATCGCCCGGTTTGAGGTCGGCGGCGTCGATCGCTTCCTCGCCGCCATCGCGCAGGCGCTGGGCGCGGGTCGGCGTGATGCGAATGAGCGACTCAATGCTGGCCTGTGCGCCCAGCGCGGTACGGCTCTCGATGAGTACGGCGATGATGGTGAAGAAGGCGACCGTTCCGGCTTCGAGGTAATCGCCCTTGGCGAAGGCCGCCAGCACGGCCAGAGCGATCAGCTCGTCGAAATGGGTCTCGCCTGCGAGCAGGTCTTTGGCCGCGCTGAGAACCAGCGGCGTGCCCAGCAGCAAGGCCGCGATCGCTCCCAGCAGCGAGGAATGGACTTCGCTGTGGAAGATGAACTTGGCTGCCAGAGCGCAGATCAGCATCGTGCCGCCCAGCAGCGTGGCGATGATCTTGAGGCTCATGCGCCCCTCCTGGGCGTGAATCTGAAGATCTTTCTTGACAAAATCATGGGCCATGAGAGGTTCGACCTCGTGCACGGGGATGGATTGGCCGGCTCGCCCTGGAAGTCGGGGCCCCGGACGGCCGCGCCAGGGGCAGCGTTCATTCTACGTCATGCTCCAGCCTGAGGTTCGGATTGCGGCCGCCTGTTGTCGATCAGGTGGCAGCGCAGAAATGCCCAGGTCGCGGTCTCGCAGCCGGGGTAATCGGCATGGTGTTCGGCCCCGGGGACGGGGATCAGCTCGGCCGGCGCTCCGACGGCGCGCAGAGCCTCCACCATGCGGAGGCTCTGATCGAACGGGACGAGGCTGTCGGCCGTGCCGTGAAACAGCAGGCATGGCGGCGCGGCCGGGTGCACGTGATGGATCGGGCTGGCCAGACGGGCCAAGTCGGGCTGCTGCTGCACTGTGGCGCCCAGGAGCATGCGGATCGGCTCGCGGCCGGGCGGATCGGGCTTCTTGCCTGGCCGGCGCTCATACAGTTCCCCCACGGTGGGGAAATCGGTGGGCGGGCAATACGCCACCGCGGCGTGGACGCGACTGGACTGCTCGCGGTGCGGGCCGTCGCCTTCGAGGTCGGCCCGGTCGGCGGTCAGAGCCAGCAGCAGCGCCAGGTGCCCGCCGGCCGAGTTGCCGATCACGCCGATGCGGGCCGCGTCGTAACCCAACTCGTCGGCATGGGCACGCAGCCAGCGCACAGCGGTCTTGCAGTCGTGCAACTGAGCCGGGAAGGTGAAGGAAGGACTGAGGCGGTAGCTGATGGACGCGACGGCGAAGTCCGCCTGCGGCGGCAGGACGTTGGGGTTCATGGCTGCCCGACTATGGGCCCGCCAGCTTCCGCCGTGGATGTAAATCACCAGCGGCGGCCGCCCCGCTGGCTGCGCCGGCATGTAGAGATCGAGGCCCAGCTCGTAGTCGGCTGCCTTGTGAACGGGGATGTTGCGCCGGCAATCATACCCCCGTACCCGCTCTCCTTCGGATGGACTCATGGCCGGGATTGTAGATTCCCCGTCGCAGGGCGCCGCGGCTGCTACACTCGCCGCCATGCTGGCCCAGGCGATCGACATCTTTAGCCTGGTGCTGCTGCCGGTGCTGCTGGTGGTGGCCCTGGGGGCGGTGGTGCAGAAAGCGCTGACGCTGGATGTCAGCTCGCTGTCGAAGCTCAACATCTACCTGCTCGTGCCGGCGCTGCTGCTGGTGAAGGTGTACGAAAGCTCGCTGAACTGGGGGCAGATCGCGGGGATCGCAGCGGCGGTGCTGCTGCCTATGGCGATCCTGGGCGTGCCGCTTTACCTGCTGCTTCGCCGACGCCGGGCCGCGGGCACGACCACGGCCGCGATCCTCATCGGCGGTCTGGTGATGAACGCGGGCAACTTCGGCCTGCCGGTGGCCGAGTTGACGTACCGCACCTACGGCCTGTTTTTCCCGGGAATGCAGCGAGCCGAGGACGGCGTGGCGGTGCAGGTGCTCGTGGTCATGATGAGCAGCCTGACGATCTGGTGCCTGGGTTATTCGGTGCTGGCGCTGGCCAAGGGGGACGGCCTGCGCGGGGCGGTGGGTTACTTCAAGCTACCCATGATTTACGTGATCGCCGCGGGCTTTCTGCTGCGTGATACCGGCGTGCGCATGCCGGGTGTGCTGCTGGAGCCGCTGCGGATGGTCGGCGACGCGGCGATTCCCGTGATGCTCATCATCCTGGGCGCACAACTGGCGCAGCGGGCCCGCTGGCCGCGATGGCGGATCATCGGGCCGGTGATGGCTATCAAGCTCGCGCTTGTGCCGGCGGTCACCGCGGCGGTGTGCTGGGTCATGGGTCTGTGGCCGTGGCCTGCGGCGCAGATCGTGCTTGGCATGGCGGCGCCCACGGCCGTCAACACGCTGCTGCTGACGCTCGAACTCGACGGCGATGCCAATCTCGCGGCTGACTGCGTTTTCTGGACCACCATCGCCAGCGCCGTCAGCGTCACCGCCATTCTCATGCTGCTGTCGCCGCTGGCCGTATAATCCCCGACCCACACGCACGGTCCTCAGCAGAGGCAGGCACAATATGCAGAAGAACAATGACGAGAAGATCGAGAAAGTGGTGGTCATCGGCTCAGGACCGGCGGGCTGGACGGCCGCGATCTATGCCGCTCGTGCCGAGCTGCACCCCTTGGTTTTCCCGGGGAGAGCCATGGGTCAGGACCTGCTGCCCGGGGGCCAGCTCATGCTCACGACCGAAGTCGAGAACTACCCCGGCTTTCCCGAGGGGGTCAACGGCCCGGAGATGATGCAGAAGTTCTTCGCCCAGGCCATGCGGTTTGACACCCGCGTGGTCACCGACGACGGGGTGAAGCGGGGCGAGGATGTGGCCGGCGGGTTGTTCACGCCGTTTCAGAGCGTGGAATCGGTCGATCTGTCGCAGCGGCCGTTCCGTGTCGTGGGTGATGGCGGCTACGAATGTCGTGCGCATGCCCTGATCATCGCCACGGGCGCCAAGGCGCAGTGGCTGGGGCTGGATAATGAGCAGCGTCTGGCGCAGTCGGGCGGCGGCGTGAGCGCCTGCGCGGTGTGCGACGGGGCGTTGCCGATGTTCCGGGACGCGGAGCTTGCGGTCGTCGGCGGGGGTGACTCGGCCGTGGAAGAGGCGACGTACCTGACGAAGTTCGCCAGCAAGGTGTACATGATCCACCGCCGCGACGAACTGCGGGCCAGCAAGATCATGCAGGAGCGGGCGTTCAAGAATCCGAAGATCGAGATTCTCTGGAACACCGTGGTCATCGACGTGCTGGGCGGGCAGAAGATCACCGGCCTGCGGATCAAGGATACGCGGTCGGACGACGAGCGGGAGTTGGCGGTGGGCGGCCTGTTCCTGGCCATCGGCCACACGCCGATCACAGGATTTCTCAAGGGCCAGCTCGAGACCGACGCCAAGGGCTATCTCAAGCTGACCGATCCCTATCGCACTTTCACGAGCGTCGAGGGCGTGTTCGCGGCCGGCGATGTGGCCGACAGCGTATACCGCCAGGCCGTCACGGCCGCGGGCATGGGCTGCAAGGCCGCGATCGACGCTGAGCGATGGTTGGCCGAACAGGGCTTGGACTGACGTGCGGCATCATGGCGAAGCCGGCTTGACGGCGGCGGTCTGCGTCTGGCCGAGGTGCGCGGCAATCATTTCCAGCAGCGCGAGGCGGTTGATGGGCTTGGTGGCGTAGTCATCACAGCCGGCCTGGATGCACTTGTCGCGGTCACCGCTCATCGCGTGAGCGGTAAGGGCGATGACCGGGCGGTGATAGCCCATCGCGCGCAGTCGGCCGGTGGCCGTATAGCCATCCATCCGCGGCATCTGCATGTCCATGAGCACCACGTCGTAGACCGGACCTTGGCGGAGACTCTGCTCGACTTTTTCGCAGGCGATCAGGCCGTTGTCCGCCACATCGACCTGCAGGCCGACCTTGCGCAGGATGGTGCTGATCAGGCGCTGGTTGTCGGGTCCGTCCTCGGC
>CAZUUQ010000007.1:43055-47719 GCA_964622625.1 uncultured Phycisphaeraceae bacterium
GACGCGCACACCGCCGCTTTCGGTGAACTTGACGGCATTGCCCACAAGGTTGACAAGGATCTGGCGCAGGCGCACGGGGTCGGTGCGGATCATGGCCGGCAGCGGCAGGCCATATTCGACCTCGAGCGACAGATTCTTCTCCATGGCCCGCACGCGCATGAGCGAGGCGACCTGTTCGACAATCTGCACCGGGTCGGCCAGTTGACTCTCCATCTCCATGCGGCCGGCCTCGATCTTGGAAAGGTCGAGCACGTCATTGAGGATGGCCAGCAGGTGCTCGCCGTTGCGGCGGATGGTGTCGAGAGCGGTGCGCAACTGTCCGCTGCCGAAGGAGCACAGTCCAGGGCAGTCATCGCCGATCAGATCGACGTAGCCGAGAATGGCTGTCATGGGCGTGCGGATTTCATGGCTCATATTGGCCAGGAATTCGCTCTTGGCGCGGTTGGCGGCTTCGGCCTGGGCGGCCACGGCCTCGAAACGCTCATTGCTCCGCTGCAGTTCGACAGTGCGCGCGCGGACCTGGGCTTCCAGGTCGTCGCGGCGGCGGGTGAGGAACACGGCAATGGCCGTCAGCAGCGCCGTGAGCAGCACGCCCACCGTCGCGGCTGTCCAGCGCGCCCGGGCGGGATGCCCCGCCCAGAACGTCGGGCCCGGCTGAATCCTCAGCGCATAGGTTTTGCCGAAAAGGAACAGCGGATACATGCCGCCGATATCGCCGTGCTTCGGACAGGCGACAACGTCACCACAAAGGCAGACAAAGGGCTGGTTTGGCTCGGATTCGGACGTCGAAGCGACGGGACGGGGTGCGTGGCCGGCCTTGAGCTGGTGCAGGCTCACGATGGCGGGGACATCGTCGGACTGCCGGCCGGCGATGATGGACTCCAGTAATGCGTCAACATGCAGCACTGCCAGAGCGAAGCCGCGCAGCGTGGTCTCGTGGTCACTGGCCGCGAATACCGGATGGAAGATGAGCATGGTGCAGGGGCTGTCGCGCCCGTCGATGAGGTTCACGGGATCGGTGGCTGTGGGCAGACCGGTTCGTCGGGCCGTCTCCATCGCCGCGAGGCAGAGCGGATCGGCGCTCATGTCGCGGCCGAGCATCGCGCGGTTCTCCGCGATCGGCTCGACGTATCGCAGTTCATGCGGCGCGGGCTGGGCGGCGGTGGTTGGGCGGCCGATCCAGCCCAGGGCTTGAAGGCCGGTCTGCTGCACGATCGGCGCGGTGTAGGCGTGGAATTCGCGCTGGTTGACGTGGGCCGACCCTTCATAGAAGCGCACCAGGCTGCCGAGCTGGTTCTTGCGCAGGTCGTGGAAGGCCTCGACGATGCGGTCGGCCTGGGCCTGCGCCAGTTGAGCAAAGGTTCTGCGTCGCGAGCCGTCCTCCGCGTGGCCGGCAGCCAGCGCCACGATCACGGTCGCGGCCAGGCCGGTGACGGCCAGCAGGCCCGCCTCGGCATAGCGCAGCCGTCGGCGGCGTGCGTGCGGCAGGCGCGATCGCCAGTGCATCACACCCAGGCCGATGAGCGGAATCATCGTCAGCCCCAGGGCTTTGAGCATGGCGGCGCGGCGGGCGCGGGCCACCATGGCCTGCCAGTCGGAGGCTTCGACATCGAGCCCCACGACCATCCGCACCTCGCCGCTGCGCGGGTCGAGCACGGGCGCCAGCGCGGAGATGAATACGCCGTACTCATCGGTGTACGGCCCTTCCGTGTAAGGCTGCCCGGTCCGGAAAATATCGAGCGTTTGCGGGGTCGGCTGTTCGTGGACGGTGCCCGGCGGTGAAGCCTGCGGATCGTTTTCGCCGTAGGACTCCGGGCCGAAGACCAGTTGCCCGTCACGCAGGGCCAGTGTGTAAATGCCTCGCGAGCGGACCACCGCGTGATAGGCTGTCAACTGCTCGCGCAGACGCTGAAATTCGGGATGATCGGCATCGGATGGCGTGAAGGAGAGAGCATCCACGCGTTCGGGCGTGATCGCCCGGGCGATGGCCGCCGCCTGTTGAAGCAGCCGCTCCCGCAGGTCCGCGTCAGCGACTCGACCGCGCCAGTCAGCGGTCCACCAGCCCCCCGACAACAGCAGCGCCGTCGCAACCACCGGCCCCCACATCGTCGCCTGAACCCGCAGTGACCCCACCCGCATGACGCGATCCCTGTCATCCGCGTACGCACGCGGGCATGGTAAACAGCCCACCACCGGCAACCGCGCGCCCTGCTATGCAATCGACCCACCGGCCGCAGGAGTTGATGTGCCCGCCTGCTGTGACTTCCTTTATCCGCGACCGCGCGGCCGATAACCGCGATGGCGCGGCCTGGGCCGTGGCGCGGGTTAGGCGCGACATTGTGCTTGCGGTCAATCGCTGCTGGTGTCCTGGCGAGCGCTGCCGTTGTGTACGTAGCGCTCGACGTTGACGTCACAACTCATGACCAGCCCTTCCCGCACCAGTTCGTCGAGCAGGGGCAGGAACCCGGCGATGCGGGCAGGGGTATCGACGAGCTGGACCACCACGGGCAGGTCTTCGGACAGGCGCATCACGGAGGCGGTGTGGATGCGGCTGTTGGCGCCGAAGCCCATCAGGCCGCGCGTCACCGTCGCGCCGGCCAGACCCTCGGCCCGAGCCTTCTCCACGATCGCGGCGTAGAGCGGTCGGCCGTGCCACTGATCCGACTCGCCGATGAAAATGCTCACCGCTTTGGCCGATCCATGGATTTTCATGATGTCATACCCCCTGTGGCGCCTTGGTCGGCGCCGGGTGCCGACTTAGCCGCCCGCCAGCGTCCGGGCGGCGACCAGGCCCAGATAGCAGCCGAGAAGACCCAGCAGCACGCTGCCCAGCACGTTGCCCGCCGCCAGGAAGAGCGAGCGCTCGCGGATCAGATTCAGCGTCTCCCACGAGAAGGTCGAGAAGGTCGTGTAGCCCCCGAGAATGCCGATCACCATGAACAGCCGGGCGCCGGGCGACCAGTTCTCCTGCAGCGCCAGGCCCATGAACAGACCGATGGCCATGGACCCGCTGAGGTTGACCAGCAGCGTGGCGACGGGGAAGACCGCGCCCAGGCGGTCGGCCACCAGCGCGCCGACCCAGTAACGGGCGTTCGCTCCAAGGCCGGCGCCCAGGAAAATCAGCAGGCTGTTGTTCAGCGCGTGCATGGCGATGGAACCGCCGCGTCGCCGCGGGGATGGTCACGGCCCGTGGATGTCTTCGTGTTCGTGTTTGATCGGATCTGCCGGATCGTGGCGGTAGACGCGGATGGAAAGCAGCGGGCGGACGTTCCACACGTCGTAGTAGGACCGCAGATCAGCATGGTCATCGAGCCAGTGGCCCGTCAGGCCGGTCATGGGCAGGCCGGCGGCGACCACCAGCCAGGTTGGCTTTGTCAGCGTCGTGAGCCCTCGGGGCCGGGCCAGCGATGGAGTTACTGTCGGCTCCTCCAGGTAGTACTGACCCACCAATGTGGCTGTGCTCAGCACGTTTTCTCCGGGCTGTCGATGCTCGGCCACGTAAGCAAACGCCTCGCGCCAGCGGGGTCGGAAGGCTCGGCCGTCGGTGTAGTAGCTGAACAGCACCAGAGTGCCCGGCGCGAGCACGAGTACCAGCGGCGCCCAGGCGGCCAGGCGGCCCAGTTTCTCGCGCAGCACGTGGCCGAACTGGTCGAGACCAAGCGCCGCCAGCGCCAGCGCGGGAAACAGGCAGGGGAAGGCATAGCGCGTGCCCGCGTACTGGCGAATCGACAAAAGGGCGAACACCAGGCCGGGAAGGATCATGCCCAGCAGCAGGTAGGTCACCAGCCGCCGATGCTGCCGCCCGCGGCACCACGCCGAGATCAGCCCCATGGCGACCACGGCCGGCCCGATGAAGAAGATCACGCCCAGGGCGAATGTGGAAATGTTGAGGCGCGTGCCCTCGAAGCTCTCGCTCCACTGGTCGGTGCGATGCTGAACATCCCACGCCAGCGCTCCCACGCACAGTGCGGCCGCGGCAAGGATGATCAGGCTCCCGGTCAGACCCAGGCGGTAAGGGCGGGCATTGAAGCGGTCCAGGAGCCAGTCCAGCGCGAAGAGGCCGAAGATCACGAGGGCCGTGAGCTGCGAGAAAAACGCCAGGGCGGCGAACAGCATGGCGAGGATCAGTTGCGTCGGCCGCAGCTTCTCGGCGGTGGCGTTGTGGAACAGCACCACGGCAAGGCTGTAGAAGAGAAACTGCGGGACATAGAAGCGCGCCCCCTGGGACCAGTAGACGTGCCAGGGGGAGACGGCCAGCAGCAACGCCGCCAGCAGGGCCGCCCGATCGCCGAGCATGCGCCGGCTGACCAGACCGAGAATGGGGATGCTCACGATCCCCACCACGCACGGGCCGATGCGCATGGCGAAGTGGTCGATCCCCAGCGCGCGCCACTGGGCCGCATTGTCGGGTGAAGCCTCATCCAGCCTCGCTCCGGCCAGGCGCATGCCCACATGCGTGGATACATAGCCGAACGCTTTGGGCCAGGACTTCTCGAACGTCGTCCGTAGCGAGATGCTGTCACGCACGGAGAAGAGTTCATCGATCCAGACGCTGTGCGATGTCAGATCGTATAGCCGCAGTCCCGCCCCCAGCAGGCTCACCAGAAACAGGAACGTCAGGAAGCGGCCGGTGGACAGAGGCGGGCTGTGATATTCCATGGTCA
>CAZUUQ010000007.1:47819-49483 GCA_964622625.1 uncultured Phycisphaeraceae bacterium
TTGTGGCCCTCGGCCCGGCCCAGTTCGTAGCCGCGCACCACGTCGCCGCCCACGCTCGTGGGCAGCACATGGTTGAAGAAGTAGCCCACCATGTAGAGGGCGAACAGCCGCGGCAGCCGCGTGTGAAAACCGAACGGCCGGCACAGCACCCGCCACTTGACAGCACTGACGAGCGTGGCGACCAGCCCCAGCACGAGGTAGGCCGCCAGGTAACGCAGGTCGGCCGCGCGTATCTGCTCCCAAAGAGCCGCCCAGCCGACCTTCATGAACACATACGTCAGCAGCAGGACGCTGACGGCGGTGCGCATCCAGAACCAGGGGCTTTTGATCGCGGTCATATACGAGCCTCTTGGCCTTCGCCGGCCGTGGCGGCGGCCATTCTTGCGGAAGCGATGATCGGGGGCCGGACTGTCAGGCCGGTGTCACGGGGGCCGCGGCGGCCTCGCGCGGCGGGGCCGGCTTGCGCTCGTAGAGCACTTTGGCCGGCATGCCTACCGCGACCACGTTCGGCGGGATGTCGTCCTTCACCACCGCGCCAGCCCCGATGACGCTGTTGTCGCCGATGGTCACGCCGTCGAGGATGATCGACCGCGCCCCGATCCACACGCCGCTGCCGACGGTGATGCCCCTGGAAATGCGCTTCTGCCGGATGATGGGCACATCGGGGTCGTCGAATGCGTGTCCGCCGGCCACGATCTGCGAGCCGGGGCCGACCGACACGTTCGAGCCGATGTCGATGAAGCTCTTGGAAGCGAACAGGCAGAACGGTCCGATGGAGACGAAGTCGCCCATGCGGATGCGGGCGGCATTGCAGCTGAGGATCGAGTGGCGGCCGATGAGAATCTGCTCGCCCAGCTCGATCAGCCCGCCCTCGCCCTTGGCGTCGAGCACCACCAGGTCATCGACGATCACGCCGCGGCCGAGCTTGATCTGTCCCGGGGCGCGCAGCACCACGCCGCGGCCGAAGGCGCACTTGGGCCCCATCGCGCCCAGCAGCCACTTCCAGCACCTGGCCCGCAGCAGATAGCCCAGCGCGCCGGGCATCGGCCCGAGGAGGCTGGCGAGCAATTCATACTTGATCAGGGCCGGCAGGGAGCGGCGGCCGACGAACATATGAAGATACTGCTGGTAGGCTGAACCCTTGCCCTGTCCCAGTTCCTCGACCAGCGGCGTCTCGTTCATGCCCCCACCTGCTCGCGCGGTGCCGGCGCGACGGCAGCTTTGCCGTTGAGCAGACCCTGTTGAAAGTACCACGTCGCCGTGCGACCCAGCCCCTCGGACAAGTCCACCCGCGGATTATACCCCAGCTCCCGTCGGGCCTTGTCGCTGCTGAAGGCCCGGTCCTTGAGGAAGAAATCCAGGCGGCGGTGATGCACCGGGGGCTCGATGCCCAGAGGTTTGCATAGGGTTTCGCAGACGGTGGCGGCCGCCTTCACGGGCCAGATTGGCAGCCGGCCCCGCGGCCGGGGTCGCCTCACCGCGTCCGCCACCAGGTCCGCCAGCTCCGCGATGCTGGTGTAACGCGGGCCGGCGAGAATGTAAGTCTGCCCCGCCGCGGCCGGATGCTCACCACAGCGGATGATGCCGTCCACGAGGTCGTCGATGTACGTCAGGTGGTAGAGCACACGGCCGTGGCCGAACATACGGAATCGGCCGGTGTGGAT
>CAZUUQ010000008.1:0-2078 GCA_964622625.1 uncultured Phycisphaeraceae bacterium
ATGGTGGCCAAGACGCTGGCACGGTTTCCCGAGCAGCGGCCTGTGTTCGTGACGGCTTCGGGTCGGCCGGTGCAGCGGCTTTATGTCCCCGGCGAAGGCGAAGCGGGTGCGTACGTCGAAAAGCTGGGCTTTCCGGGGCAGTATCCGTTCACCCGCGGCGTGCAGCCGACGATGTACCGCGGCCGGTACTGGACGATGCGGCAATACGCGGGCTTTTCCACTGCGGAGGAGTCGAACAAGCGTTACCGCTACCTGCTGGAGCAGGGCTCGACGGGGCTGAGCGTGGCCTTCGATCTGCCGACGCAGATCGGCTACGACTCGGACGATGCGATGAGCAGCGGCGAGATCGGCAAGGTGGGGGTGGCGATCGACACGCTGGCGGACATGGAGACGCTGTTCGACGCGATTCCGCTGGACAAGGTTTCGACGTCGATGACGATCAACTCCACGGCCGCGGTGCTGCTGGCGATGTACATCGCGGTGGCGGAGAAGCAGGGCGTGGCGGCCGACAAGATCAGCGGGACGATTCAGAACGACATTCTCAAGGAATACATCGCGCGGGGCACGTACCGGTTTCCGCCCAAGCCGTCGCTGCGGCTGATCAGCGACATCTTCGCGTACTGCACCCAGCACGTGCCGAAGTGGAACACGATCTCGATCAGCGGCTACCACATCCGCGAGGCCGGCTCGACGGCGGCGCAGGAGGTGGGCTTCACACTGGCGGACGCGGTGTGCTACGTGCAGACGGCCATCGAGGCGGGTCTGAGCGTGGACGACTTCGGCCCGCGGCTGGCGTTCTTTTTCGCGGCCCACACGGACCTGCTGGAGGAAGTCGCCAAGTTCCGCGCTGCCCGCCGGCTGTATGCGAAGATCATGAAGCAGCGGTTCGGCGCGAAAGATCCGAAGAGCTGGATGCTGCGGTTCCACACGCAGACCGGCGGGGTGACGCTGACCGCCCAGCAGCCTGACAACAACATCGTCCGCGTGGCGATTCAGACGCTCGCGGCGGTGTTGGGCGGCACGCAGAGCCTGCACACCAACTCGAAGGACGAGGCGCTGGCACTGCCGACGGAGGAGTCGGTGCGGATCGCGCTGCGGACGCAGCAGATCGTGGCCGAGGAGTCGGGCGTGGTGAACACGGTCGATCCACTGGGCGGCAGCTACTATGTCGAGCAGCTCACCGACGCGATCGAGGCCGAGGCGCAGGCGTATATCGAGAGGATCGACGCGCTGGGCGGCATGGTGGCGGCGATCGAGCAGGGGTATGTGCAGCGCGAGATCGAGTCGGCGGCCTATGCCTACGGGCAGTCTATCGAGAACAGCGAGCGGATCATCGTCGGCGTCAACAGATATCAGAATGAACAGGGCGCGGGCAGTGAGATTTTTACCGTGCCGGCCGAGACGGCTCGGAAGCAGATTGAGAAGCTGCGTCAGGTGAAGGCCCGGCGTGACAACGCGAAGGTGGCCGCGTCGCTGAAGGCGATCGAGTCGGCGGCCGCGGGCGATGCGAACCTGATGCCGGTGATTCTGGACGCGGTGAAGGCGTACGCGAGCATCGGCGAGATCTGCGGGTCGCTGCAGAAGGTGTTCGGCGAGTACACGGAGTCGTTCAACTGAAACCATTACGGTGGGACGGGGCTGAAGGGACGCGTGTCATGATTGAAGCGAAGGCGATCAACCACATTGGCATCGCGGTCCGGTCGATCGCGGAGCACCGGGCGTTTTATGAGCAGGTGCTGGGCGCGGTGTGGGAGGGCGAGGAGGAAGTGGCGCAGCAGAAGGTTAAAGTGGGTTTTCTGAAGCTCGGACCGGCGGGCGCGGAGGTGCGTCTGGAGCTGCTGGAGCCAACATCGGCGGACTCACCGATCAGTGTGTTTCTGGAAAAGCGTGGCGAGGGCCTGCACCACATGGCGTATACGGTGGACAATCTGGCCAGGCGTCTGAAGGCCCTGGCGGCGGCGGAGATCCGGTTGATTGATGCCGCGCCGCGCGACGGGGCGCATCACATGAGGATCGCGTTTCTGCATCCCAAGTCGTCGTGCGGGGTGCTGACGGAGTTGTGCGAGCCGGCGGGGCAC
>CAZUUQ010000008.1:2178-10007 GCA_964622625.1 uncultured Phycisphaeraceae bacterium
GCATCCCAAGTCGTCGTGCGGGGTGCTGACGGAGTTGTGCGAGCCGGCGGGGCACCATTGAGAGGAGCCACCGCCGGGAGGACAAGGCGGCCGTCACACGCGGTTCATTTGTAGGGCGGGTAGAGCGAAGCGACACCCGCCATTGCCACGCCTCGCGGCGGATTTCGCCGCTGCGCGACTCTACCCGCCCTACGCGGTTTAGCGGTTGATTCGATTTTTCCGACACCCCGGACAGGGAAAGAGCAAAGAAAGAGCAAGGCAGCCTATGTCACCGGAAAGCAGACAGCGTGCGGCCATGACCATGGCCGACCGCATCAGGGAACTGGACGCCAGGAAGAAGCAGCTTCTGCTGGGCGGCGGTAAGGAGCGCATCGACAAGCAGCACCAGGCGGGCAAACTCACGGCCCGTGAACGGATCGCGACGCTGCTGGACCGCGACAGTTTCCAGGAGATGTACGGGTTTGCCCAGCATCGCTGCACGCACTTCGGCATGCAGGGCAAGGAGATCCCCGCTGATGGGGTGGTGACCGGCTGCGGCGCGATCGACGGACGGCTGGTGCATGTGGCAAGCCAGGACTTCACGGTCGTCGGCGGGGCGACGGGCGAGGTCCATGCCGACAAGATCGTGGAGATGATGAAGTGTTCGCTGAAGACCGGCAGTCCGTTCGTGTTCATCAACGATTCGGGCGGCGCGCGGATTCAGGAGGGCATTGACAGTCTGGCGGGCTACGGGCGGATTTTCTTTCACAACACGCTGCTGTCGGGCGTCGTGCCGCAGGTCTCGCTGATCTGCGGGCCCTGCGCGGGCGGGGCGGCCTACAGCCCGGCGCTGACCGACTTCATCATTCAGACGCGGCAGAGCCAGATGTTCATCACCGGGCCGCAGGTCATCAAGCAGGTGACCGGCGAGGACGTGACGGCCGACCAACTCGGCGGGCCTGAGGCGCAGATGACTTACTCAGGCGTGGTGCACTTCGTGGCGGATGACGACCGGCACGCGGCAGAGCTGACCAGAAAGCTGCTGTCGTACCTGCCCGCGAATAACATGGAGGATCCGCCGAATCTGCCTCACAGCGATGCGATTGCCGACAGCCCCTTGCTCAACCGGATCATTCCCGACAATCCCAAGTCGGGCTACGACATGCATGATGTCATCCGCGAACTGATCGACGGCGGTGAGTTTCTGGAGGTGCATGCGACGTTCGCGCGGAACCTGATTGTGTGCTTTGCGCGGATCACGGGGCGGGTGGTGGGCATCATCGCCAACAATCCGGCGGTGAAGGCGGGTGTGCTGGACATTGACAGTTCGGACAAGGCCTCGCGGTTCATCCGCTTCTGCAACGCGTTCAACATTCCGCTGGTGACGCTGGTGGACGTGCCCGGTTTTATGCCGGGCGTGGAGCAGGAGTACGGGGGCATCATCCGTCACGGGGCGAAGATGCTGTTTGTGTACTCGGCGGCGACAGTGCCCAAGATCAGCGTGATCATGCGCAAGGCATACGGCGGGGCGTACCTGGCGATGTGCGGCAAGGATCTGGGGGCCGACCGAGTGGCGGCGTGGCCGACGGCGGAGATCGCGGTGATGGGCGCGGAGGGCGCGGCCGAGATCGTGTTTCGCCGCGAGATTGCCGCGGCACCGGACCAGGCGGCTAAGCGGCTGGAGCTGATCGACGAATACCGCGAGACGTTTTCGACGCCCTATGTGGCGGGAGCGCGGCGGATGGTGGACGATATCATCGAGCCGTCGTATACGCGGCGCTACCTGGCGATGGCGCTGGAACAGATGCAGACCAAGCGGGAACTGCGCCCCGAGAAGAAGCACGGGTTGATTCCGCTGTGACCGATGTGAGGATGGCCCATGACGCTTGCGTTGATCAGTGGGTTGCTTGTGAGAGTGGCCGATGGCCTGGCGCTGACAGTGGTCGGCATCGCGGTCGTCTTCCTGGCGCTGACGCTCCTCATGCTGATGATCGTGGGATTCAACAGGATCCTGGCGCGTGGAGGGGCGAAGGCCGGCGCTGTCAGCGCGGCCGGGGCGGCGGTCGCCGCGGACTTGCCTGCGGTCGGTGACGTGGCGGTGAGCCCGCAGGTGGTGGCGGTGATCAGTGCGGCTGTGGCTGCGGCGCTGGGCCCGGGGGCGCGTGTCCACCGTGTGCGATTCGTGGGTCCGGGCGAGCGTGGGCAATGGGCGGCCTCCGGACGGGCCGGCATCATGGGCTCGCACCGTCCGCATCTGCTGCATCGCGGTCCGCGGCCTCGCAGCGGTTGAGTCCCTGGTCCGTGAACATCATCCCTGGCAAGACCTGTGAGCAAGACCTGTGAGCATGATCCGGAAGAAATGAGAGCCTGCCCATGAAAATGCTGGTGACAGTCGAAGGTGTGCAGTACGAGGTGGACGTTCAGATACTCGATGACAGCGGCGCGGCGGTGACGGCCGGTGTGCCCGTCGCTTCTGCCCCGGCTGCCCCGGCGGCGAAGGCTGCGGCGCCGGCCCGTCCGCCCAGGCCGACAGGAGGCAGTGGCGCGGCAGGCGGGGCCAAGCAGGTCGAAGCGCCGCTGGCGGGCACCATCCTCAAGGTGCTGGTCAAGGTCGGCGACACGATCAACATCAACGATCCGGTGGTGGTGCTGGAAGCGATGAAGATGGAATCGAACGTCGCGGCGGCCGCGGGCGGCACCGTCAGCGAAGTATGCGTCAAGGAAGGCGAAACCGTGCAGCCGGGCAAGGTGTTGGTGAAGCTGTCGTGATGCGGCGGCGGGGAATCGGCCCGCGCCTCGCGGCCGCAGGCCACGGCGCGCAGCCCAGCAAGGCGATGGCGCCATGATCGGAAGCAACCATGGGTGAGATTCTCGATCTGCTGGTCAACTACATGGCCGGTACCGGCTTCGGTCAGTTCCACTGGACAAACGGGGTGATGATCCTCGTGGGCTCTACGTTCATTTTCCTGGCTATTCGCAAGGGATTTGAGCCGCTGCTGCTGGTACCGATCGGCTTCGGCATGCTGATCGGCAACATTCCGTATGACGCGCGGCAACTGCCACTGTCGATTGTGGACGGCCCGGCCAGTCCGGCCGACCTGCATTATATGCGGGTGGAGATCGCGTCGGTGGTGCTGAAGGAAGACGGGCGGCTGGTGGATCTGGATCTTGAGCGGGCATGGGAAGTTTTGCAGGCGCGGGCGGGCGACGATGCCGACCCACAGCCGCTGCGGCCCTGGGACCATGCGAAGTTCGTGGCCCTGGTCAACGGGGCGCAGGCGGTGAACCTTGTGCCGGAGTCTGTCCAGGAGATCGCTTCGCAGGTGAGTGGGCAGCTCGCGGTGGAGAAAGGCGAGGCGATCGCGGTCAATTCGCACAGCATGCTGACGCTGCGGCGGAATTTGGAGCACAGGCCGGCTTTGGTGCCGATGGGCCAAGGGCGCATCGCCCTGGTGGACGGGCAGGCGGCCGACGGACGCTATCCGGAGTTCTGGCCGATGTCGCGGCAGGATCCGTACAAGGCGTCGGTGTTCTACTGGCTTTTCGCGGGGGTGGGGATAGCGGGGTTCTATCCGCCGCTGATCTTTCTGGGCATAGGGGCGTTGACGGATTTCGGGCCGATGCTCAGCAACCCGCGGACGCTGCTGCTGGGGGCAGCGGCGCAGTTGGGAATTTTCGGGGCGATGCTGGCGGCGTTGTTCTTCGGGTTCACCCTGGAGCAGGCGGCGTCGATCGGGATCATCGGCGGAGCTGACGGGCCGACGGCTATCTTCACCTGTGCCCAGCTTGCCCCGGAATTGCTGGGCGCGGTGGCGCTGGCTGCCTACTCGTACATGGCACTGGTGCCGATCATTCAGCCGCCGATCATCAAGCTGCTGACCACGCGGCGGGAGCGGCTGATCCGCATGGAGCAGCCGCGCCAGGTGTCCAAGACGGTGAAGATCGTCTTCCCGATTGCGGGCTTTCTGCTGACGGCCGCGACCGCACCCGGGGCGCTGCCGCTGCTGGGGATGCTGTTCTTCGGCAACCTGCTGCGCGAGTCGATGGTGACGGATCGGCTGGCAAAGACGGCCCAGACGGCATTCATCGATATCGTGACGATATTGCTGGGCGTGACCGTCGGCGCCAAAACGCAGGCGAGTACGTTCCTGACGCCGCAGACGATCTATATCTTCATCCTGGGCGTGTGCGCGTTTTCGATCTCGACGGCCGGCGGGGTGCTGTTCGGCAAGATCATGAACGCGGTGAGCAAGCAGGCGATCAACCCGATGATCGGGGCGGCGGGCGTGTCCGCCGTGCCGATGGCGGCGCGGGTGGTGCATAAGATGGGCCAGGCCGAGGATCCGCAGAACTTCCTGCTCATGCACGCGATGGGGCCGAACGTGGCGGGCGTGATCGGCTCGGCGGTGGCGGCGGGGGTGCTGCTGAGCCGGCTGTCGGGTGGGTGAGTTACCGGTGTGAGATATCCCCCGGCGGAGCCGGGGCTGATGGGAGCGGGCGGAGATGGTGGGCGGCGATGACGATGTTGAGGGCGCATCACAACGAGGTTGATTCGACCAGCGAGCGTGCCAGAGCGCTGTCGCGTGCGCATCCCGGGCGGACGATTCTGGTCAGCGCGGCGACGCAGACGGCTGGGCGTGGTCGGCTGGGGCGAAGCTGGCAGTCGCCGCGTGGCGGCGCGTGGTTCAGTTTGGCGCGGCCGTGCCGGTATGGCGTCGAGCGCTACCAGGGGGTTTCGTTGACGGCGGGGTTGACGGTGCTGGAGGTGCTCGAGGAGCGTTACGACGCGGCGCGGGGTCTGGCGATCAAGTGGCCCAACGACCTGCTGCTGGACGGACGGAAAGTGGCGGGCATCCTGTGCGAGTGGGAGGGCGCCAGTACGGATCAGGTGGGGACGTCGGATGCGGCGCTCATTGTGGGCGTGGGGGTGAATGTGAGCATCGATGTGGCGGCCCTGCCGTTGGAACTGCGCGAGCGGGCGGGCACGCTGCTTTGTCCAGGTGGGACAACACCTGATGAGATCGTCGCATTGATCGACGCATGCGGCCGGCGACTGGCCGGCGAGCTGGAGCGGTTCGAGCGGGATGGCCTGGACGAGCGGCGGCGGGCGGCGATCGAGGCGCGTCTGGCGTGGCGCGGCAGCGAAGTGGCGGTGCGGATGGGCGACCGGACGATCGCGGGAAGGTTGCGCGGCATCGATGGCGCCGGGCGTGTCGAGATTGAAACGGCTGCGGGCGTGCAGCGTGTGGAAGGCAGCGAGATGCATCTTCGGCCGATCGGAGCAGTGCAGGCATGAGCAGTGTCAGCGGCGGCGGAAGGTATCCGGCGATGTCGGCCGACGAAGCGGCGGCGTTGATCGGCGACGGCGCGACGGTGGGCTTTTCGGGTTTCACGCCGGCTGGAGCGGCCAAGGCGGTGCCGGCGGCACTGGCGCGGCGGGCCAAGGCGATGCACGCGCGCAACGAGCCCCTGCGCATCCGCGTGCTGACCGGCGCGTCGACGGGCGCGTCGCTGGACGACGCGCTGGCCGAGGCCGACGCCATCGCCTGGCGGGCGCCCTACCAGTCGTCCCGACTTCTTCGCAAAAAGATCAACGCCCAGCAGTGCCAGTTCCTGGACATGCACCTGTCGCACGTGCCGCAGATGATCGAGTTCGGCTTCATCGGCAACATCGACTTCGCGGTGATCGAGGCGACGGACGTGACATCCGACGGCCGGGTGTTTCTCAGCACGTCGGTGGGCGTGTCGCCGAGCGTGCTGCGCCATGCCGACAAGGTGATCATCGAGGTGAACCGTCATCATTCGCAGCGGCTTCAGGAGATGCACGACATCGCCCTGGTGCCGCGGCCGCCGTTCCGCAATCCGATTTCGATTCCGCATCCGATGGCCAAGCTCGGCGTGCCTTTCGCGATGGTCGATCCCAAGAAGATCGTGGCGGTGGTGGAGACCGACGAGCCCGACGGCGTGGCGGAGTTCTCCCCGCCCAACGCGATTCACGAGGCGATCAGCCGGCACGTGGTGCAGTTCATCGTCGACGAGATCAATGCCGACCGCATTCCGCCGGACTTTCTGCCGCTGCAGGCGGGTGTGGGCAACGTGGCCAACGCGGTGATGTACGGCCTGGGCGAGTCCGCGGCCGTGCCGTCGTTCTACATGTACAGCGAGGTGTTCCAGGATTCGATGGCCGACCTGATGGTGTGGGGCCGTCTGCGCGGGGCCTCGGCCACGAGTCTGACGCTCAGCGAGCCGCAGCTTCAGAAGATGTATGCCAACATGGACTTCTTCACCAGCAAGATCGTGCTGCGTCCGCAGGAGCTGTCGAACCATCCGGGCGTGATCCGGCGGCTGGGCGTGATCGCGATCAACACGGCCCTGGAGATGGACATCTACGGCAACGCGAACTCGTCGCACGTGTGCGGCACGTCGCTGATGAACGGCGTGGGCGGTTCGGGGGATTTCGTGCGCAACGCGTACCTGTCGATCCTGGTGGCTCCGAGCGTGGCCAAGGGCGGGAAGATCTCGGCCGTGGTGCCCATGGTCAGCCACGTGGACCACAACGAGCACTCGGTGCAGGTGCTGGTGACCGAGCAGGGTCTTGCGGATCTGCGGGGACTGGGCCCGATCGAGCGGGCGCGGACGGTCATCGACAGATGCGCGCATCCCGCGTATCGCGATTACCTGCACCGGTACCTGGAGAACGCGCCGATGGGCCACATTCCCCACGATCTGGGCAAGTGTTTCGAGCTGCACCGCAACCTGATCGAGCACGGGGCGATGCTTCCGGGCGTGGCGGTGGAGATGCCGGAGGGGGAGTAGGGGCTAGGGTCTGGGGTCTGGGGTGCGGGGTAAAGGGTTGCGCCAGCCGGGGAGGGGTTGGACGTTGCGGCGGGCGCAGAGGATGGTCATGAGCAGGCCGGCGGCGATGAGGGCGAAGCTGAGCCACTGGCCGCGGGTCAGGCCGAGGGCCTGGTAGCCGATGTGGGCGTCCGGCTCGCGGAAGTGTTCGACGACGACGCGCAGGATGCCATACACCAGCAGGAACAGGCCGCTGACGATGCCGGGCTTGCGCGGGCGGCGCCAGAACCACAGCAGCACGAGAAACAGCAGCAGTCCTTCGAGCAGGGCCTGGTAGATCTGCGAAGGGTGTCGCGGCGTGAGCATCGGCTCGACGACGGCGATGAGCTGGGCGTTGCCCTGGCGCATCTGCTCGATGACGGCGCCGACGGGATCGAAGGCGGCCTGTCGCTGGATGGCGACAGGCAGGGCGGCGAGTGCGGCATCGATTTTGAGCCACTGCTGCGTGGTGAACTCGGCGATTTCGTGGGGGAAGCGGACGGCCCAGGGCACGTCGGTCGGGCCGCGGCCGTAAAGCTCGCCGTTGATGAAGTTGGCGATGCGGCCGAAGCACAGGCCCAGCGGCGCGGCCGCGGCGATGATGTCGGTCACGTGCAGGGCGGGCAGCCTGCGCCGCCAGGCGAAGTAGAGGCAGCCCAGCAGGGCGCCGATCATGCCGCCGTGGCTGGACATTCCGCCACGCCACGTCTGAAAGATGCCGAGGACTGGCGGTTCCCAGAGCAGCGAGGGCTGATAGAAGAGCACGTAGCCGAGGCGCCCGCCGATGAGCACGCCGAGGCCGACGGCGACGATGAGATCCCATGCGTGGTTCGGCTGCAGCGGCGACTGCCGGTTGCGGGCGACCTGGCGGGTGAAAAAGAAGGCGATGACGAAACCCAGCAGATACGACAGGCCGTACCAGCGGATGCCCTGGAGCATGGCCGGCCCGTCGGGCCAGATGCGGATGGCGAAGGGGTCGAGGTTGTGCAGCCAGGCGGCGAGGGTGGGCATGGGGT
>CAZUUQ010000008.1:10107-38716 GCA_964622625.1 uncultured Phycisphaeraceae bacterium
TCGGCGTTGCGTTCGCGGGCGGAGCAGTGGCGTCCCAGTTCGGTGAGGGCCTGCTCGTCGGGGCAGCGGGGGTCGTCGCGCAGACTCTGCCCGACTTTGCCGCGCTGTCTGCCGCCACGGGGCGCGTTTCGGCCGTTGTCGGTGGCGTCCAGATAGGCCTCGAGGGCGCGATGGACGGTGAGGTCGGGATAGCGGCGGATGGGGCTGGTGAAGTGGGCGTAGTGTTCGCTGGCGAGGGCGAAGTGGCCGATGATCGCGGGGCTGTACTCCGCTTTGGAGAGCGTCTGGAGCACCGCGAGGTGGATGGCGTGCTGGGCGGGCTTGCCGCGGACGGCATCGAGCAGTTGCTGCAGTTCCTTGCGCGTGGGGTTGAGCGGGATGTTGTAGCCGGCCACGCGGGCGAATTTTCGCAGGTCGCCCATCTCGGCGTTGGGCGGGTCGGGGTGGATGCGGCGAAGCAGAGGCACCTGCAGACTGTCGAACAGGCGGGCGACCGCTTCGTTGGCCTCGACCATGAACATTTCGATGAGGGTATGGGTGAAGGCGTCGTCTTCGGGCACGGCATCGATGACGCGGCCCTCGGCGTCGAAGACCAGTTCGACATCGGGCAGGTCGAGGGTGACCATGCCCTGCTTGAGACGGCGGGCGCGGATGATGCCGGCCAGCTCGTTCATCAGGCCCAGGGCCTGGATCATGTCGCGGCTGTAGTCGGATTCGGACTTCGTGTGCTTGCGGGCTTCGCGCAGGTCGCCGTCGATCAGGGCCTGAGCTTCGCGGTAGGTCAGGCGTTTGGCGGATTTGATGGCGGTGCGGGCGACGCGTGCGGCGATGATGTTTCCGCCGGCGTCGAAGCGGATGATGGCGGACTTGCAGAAGCGGACGACGCCTTCCTGCAGGGAGCAGACGCCGTTGCTCAGCAGTTCGGGCAGCATGGGGATGACGTGGCGTGGCAGGTAGACGCTGGTGCCGCGCTCCCGGGCTTCCTGGTCAAGCGGGCCGTCGGGTCGGATGAAGTGTGCGACGTCGGCGATGTGGACACCCAGTTCCCAGACGGCATGGTCGCTTTCGGCGGCGGCGTCGAGCCTGCGAATGTGAATCGCGTCGTCGTAGTCGCGGGCGTCGGGCGGGTCGATGGTCATGATCAACTGGCTGGTGAGGTCCTCGCGGTCGTCGGGGATGGTGCGGCCGTCGAACGCGGAAGCGGCGGCTTGGGCGTCATCGGTGACGGCCTGTTCGAAGGCTTCCGGCAGGCCGAAGGCGCGCATTACGGCCCGGGTTTCGACGTCGATCTCGCCGCTCTTGCCCAGCACGTCGACGATGACGCCTTCGGGCAGTTCACCCTCTTCGGGGAAGCGGATCAACTGGATGACGACCTTGTCGCCGAGATTGGCATCGCGGGCGTGGGGGTCGCGGATGATGACCGGGTCGTGGAGGCTTTTGCCGTCGACGACGACGCGCCACTGCTGGCCTTCGCGGGAGAGTTCGCCGACGTAGGTGTGCTCCGCGCGTTTGAGGATTTCGATGATGCGTCCGACGTAGGGTGACTTGCCGGGTGTGCGTCGGCGTTCCTGAATGACGCGGGCGCGGACGAGGTCGCCGGTGAGGGCGTTGCCGCCGCGGCCGCCCGGTACGAACAGGTCGCCGTGGGGGCTGGGTGTGCTGGGGATGATGAATCCGAAGCCGCGGGGGTGGAGTCGGAAGATGCCTTCGAGCACCGGTCCGGGCGGTGGCAGGGCGACGGCGGTGTCGCGGCTGAGGATGATGTCGCCTTCGTCCAGCAGGTCCTGGACGGACTTGCGGAAGCTGTCCATGTCGGCTTTCTCGATGGCGAGGTCTTTGGCCAGGTCATGGATTCGTCGGCCGTCGGGCGGCTGGGCTTTGAGGTGGTTGATGATGCGTTGGTTGTAGGGATTCATGGAAAGTGGCTCCGCGGCGGAGGCGGCGTGCAGATTATGCTAGCGGCTGAGGCCGGTATATGGTCAAACGGTGCGCCGCGACGGTCGGGGCGCTGAAGGTCAGGGTTGAAGGTGAAAGGTAATCCGGCGCCGAAGGGCTCGGCTTGGACGAAAGGGTGGTTGTATGGCGATGGTGACGACGGACGAAGTAGTGAAAAAGGCACGGGAACTGGGGGAGTTGATCTCGCAGCACGCGGCCACAGTGCAGTACCGGGCGGCACTGGAGAAGCTGGAGCAGGACCAGGCGGCCCAGCGGCTGATGAATGATCTGAATCGCAAGCTTGAGGAAATAGAGCAGAAGGAACAGTCCGGCCGGCCGATCGAAGTTGAGGATAAGCGTACGGTGGAATCGCTGCGGCGGCAAGTGATCAGACATCCGCTGCTAAGCGAGCTTCAGATGGCGCAACTTGATTACGTGGATCTGATGCGGAAGGTCGAAGTCCTGCTTGGCGGCGGGGAACGCGGCGGGAGTCGCTAGCAGGGAGTCAGGGTTCGGTTAACGCAGGCACTTCCAGATCCGCGGCCGTCAGGCCAAGGCGGCTTTCTCCGAGCAAGGCCTGCCACCGGTCGGCGTCGAGGCGGATTTCAGCCCAGAGACCGTCGCGCACTTTGGGCGCCACGGCCGGCGGCAGGGTCACCGCCAGCTTCAGGTGATCGCGCATCAGCCAGCGCAGCACCGTGTCGGCCGCGGTAATCATCTCGCGGTGCTGCGCTTCTATGGCGTCATCCAGGTCAGGCACTTGCGACAAAGTGCGGGCTGACAGGACCATGTAGCGGCAGGTGGTGCGGGCGAGGGCGGCTACGATCGCCATTTCGATTCCGTCTGGCTGTAAGGACTGCTCGACAACCCCGCGATAGACGTTGATTAGTCCGGTGTGCTCGGCGACCAGTGGCATGCCGGGGCGGCGGGCGTGTTCATCCACACGGCGGTTGAGGGCGTCGAGCAGCGCCAGGCGCGCCTCGGGTATCCGCAGCACGCTCAATGATTCGAGCAACGGCTGCCAGGCTTCAGGGGCCGTTTCCTGCTCACTGTGGGTCATGAGCAGTTGCAGTGCCTGTCTTTCCGTGGCGACGCGATCGGCCGCGCTGCTGATGCGGGCGCGGGTGACGATCATGCCGACGGCCTTGGCGGCGCGGTAACGGACGGCCGGGGCTTCATCCGCCAGTGGAACGGCCAGCAGTTCGATGGCGGTGCGGTCGGTGAGATACGAGGCGACGATTACGGCATTGAGTCGCACGATGAGTCGCGGATGGCTCAGCGCGGGGGGGAGTTGCAGCTTCAGGTGGGACGAGTAAGCCTGGGCGAAGATTTCGGAGGTGTTGGGCAAGGTGAGGGGGTCGATGAGGCGGCGGCGAGCGTCCATGACCTGCGCGGGGTCGTCGGCGGTCAGGTCGGCGATGGCGGCGGCGATGAAGTCGCGGACGAGTCGGTCTTCCGCGGCCGTCAGGGCTGAGGAAGTCTGGCGGAGTTCGGGGGGGATGGTCGGCTGCGCCAAGGCGCGAGGCGCCATGACGGCGGCCAACGTCCCGACGACCATCAGCAGGGCGCGGACCGGACAGCGGGCCTGTCTCATGCGGTGGCTCCCATCGTGCAAGAGAGCGAGGGTGGGGCGGCCCGCCTGCTGCGGCGATACCGAGTGCGTGAAGCTATCAGCCGGCATGGGAGGTGTCAAACCTATGCGAGGACAAGCTCTTCTGTCATGGTGGGTTGCGGCACAGGGGCTGGACGGCGGTCGGAAGGGGTAAGGGGTCGGGCGGCGTCTTTCTATCGGCCGATGGGATGGGCGAAAACAGTGCGGCGAGGATTAGTCGGCGGTTTCGATGCTCAGCTCCTTGACCTTCTTGTTGAGCGTGTTGCGGTTGATGCCCAGGAAGTCGGAGGCCCGCGTCTTCACCCCGCCGGTGTGTTCGATCGCCTCGCGGATCAGGCAGCGCTCGAGTTCGCCGACCGTCAGGCTGTAGATCTGCCCTTCGCTGCCCTGGAACTGCTGGACGGCCATGGCTGCGAGTTTCTGGGCCAGTCCTTCGACCGATTCGCCCGGCGAGTCGCCGCGGACCTGCTGGGCGAACATACGGATCTGCAGCGGTAACAGCTCGTCGGTGAACTCCTCGCCGCGGGACATGACCACGGCCCGTTCGACGGCATTCTCCAGCTCGCGGACGTTGCCCGGCCAGGGGTAACGCAGCAGCGTGTTGAGCACCTCGCGGCTGATTTTGCGCAGGTTGCGGCTGTTCTCGCGGTTGTAGCGGTCGAGGAAGTGGTCGATGAGGCGGGGGATGTCCTCCCGGCGGCTGCGCAGCGGCGGGATGTTGATGGTGACGACGTTGAGCCGGTAGTAGAGGTCTTCGCGGAACGAGCCGCGGCGGACTTCCTGTTCGAGGTCGAGGTTGGTGGCGGCGATGACACGGACGTCAACTTTCACCGTCTGGTGGTCCCCGACGCGCTCGAATTCGCGCTCCTGCAGCACGCGCAGGAGGTTGACCTGAAGCTGGGCGTCGAGAGTGCCTATTTCGTCGAGGAAAATAGTGCCCCCGTCGGCGGCTTCGAACCGGCCGATCTTGTCGCGGACAGCCCCGGTAAACGCGCCCTTGACGTGGCCGAACAGCTCGGATTCGAGCAGCTGCGGGTTGAGGGCGCCGCAGTTGACGCGGATCAGTGCCTTGTCGCGGCGGGGACTGTTGTAGTGGATGGCCTTGGCGATCAGCTCCTTGCCCACGCCGGTCTCGCCCAGCAGAAGGATGGTGGCGCGGCTTGAGGCGACTTGGGCGATGGCGGCCAGCACGTCGAGCATCGCCTGGCTGGAACCGATGATGTTCTCGAAGCGGTACTTGCCCTGGAGGTTGGCCAGCAACTGCTGATTCTCAGCCAGCAACTGGTCCTTCTCAAGCTGCACGAGCTGGTGGATGCGGATGGTCTGGGCGATCGAGCCGGCGATGATCTTCAGCAGCCGCCCGTCGGCCGCGAGGGTGGCGTCGTCGGTGTAGGGCTTGTCGATGCTGATGACGCCGACGCAGCGTTCGCCGTCCTGCACGGGCACACAGATGAAGCTGGTGGGCTGCGTGGGAAGGCCGGCGGGATTGTTCTGGTCGGCGACGCGGCGGCTGCCGGTGCGGTTGAGGAAGTTCTTGTCCTGGCGGATGTCGGCAACGATCTTGGCCTGCCCGGTGGCCATGACCTGTCCGGTGATGCCCTCGCCCAAGGCGTAGCGGCCACGCTTCATTTCGTCGACGCTCATGCCGATGGCCGCCACGACATGCACCTGATCGACTGCCTCGTTCCACAGCGCCAAGGCGGCCCGCTGAACACCAAGCTTGTCATTCAAAACGGCCATGACCCGCTGAAATACCTGGCTAAGCTCAAGATCATCGCCGAGAATCTGGCTGATCTTTTCCAAAACGTCTAATTCTTGTTCAGCGCGGGTCATATATGCCTATTAAACCATCAATCTAAATTCTCTGCAAGAGCGACGTGGCTCGGGACGGCCCTGTGCGCATGAATCGGCGCAGAATCATAAAAATCCGCGATCGCCTTTGAAAATCGTAACGCACGTTCATCCCGGTGGTTGCAGCGTGTTCAGCCAGCACCTGGGCGCGGTTTGTGCGCACGCGGGGCGACTTTCATCCCTTGGTAGAGGCCTGAAGTACTTCGTCGACTCAGGCGGGCGGACTGCGGGCGACAACGCGAAGACAGGAGCGGGCGAATGGCGGCAGGCATGCAGCGGCTGGGCAGATCACGAGCCAGGAATGTCAGCAAGGGCAGCGGCGTCTGGGAGGCACTGGGCATCGACGCTGCCTTCGCCGCCCACCTCGTGGACCAGCATGAGCGGCAGAGGGTTCCACGTCTGCGGCGGCTGTGGCGTTACTTCCGCAACCCCGTGATCGGCCCCGCAACTGGCGTCGAGGGCGACGGCCCGGGTTCGGGCAGCCTGTCGCAGTGCGAGGGATTGCCCGATCGGCTGCGCACAGCGGCGTTCGCGCAGTCGTCCCTGTCCGGTCCACGACGGGAGATCGTCATTGAGAACGACATCGCCTGGCGGATTCACGCGCTGGTGGACTTCATGTTCGGCCGGCCGTTCGCGCTGCGAAGCTGTGCCGGTGACGCGGAGCTGGCGCGAACCATTGAGCGGCTGCTGGGCGCCGTGTTCGAAGCCAACGGCGGCATCGCATTCTTTCAGGACATGGCCTTGCTGGGCTCGGTCTATGGGCATGTCGACGTGGTGGTCCGCACCGCGTACGCCCCCGCAACATCATTGCCAACGCCAGATAAGACACATAAAGGCGGGCCAGGCGGGGCGGGCGGAACCACCACATCGACGGACCCGACGGCGCGGCTCGCTCGTGGTGCGCAGCGCATCGTGCTGGACCTGATCGAGGCGCCGCGCGGGCTGCCGATGCTCGATCCGCACGACTATCACCGCATCGAGGCGTACTTCCTGCACCATCGTCTGTCGCTCAACCGCGTGGAGGATAAGGGCCTGCTGTGCCGCTGGGGTCGACGGCTCACATCGCATGGACGTGACAGAGGTCAGCAGGCCAGTGTGCAGCGCACGCAGATCTGGACGGCTCGGAAGGTGGTCACGCTCGAGGAATTCCCGGGCGCGGCGCGGGTGGTCGATATCGGCCCCAATCCCCTGGGCTGCATGCCCGTGGTCCACATTCAGAACATGCCCCAGCCGTTCTTCTACGAGGGCATCAGCGACGTCGAGCCGCTGATCCCGCTTCAGGACGAACTGAACATCCGTCTGTCGGACCGGGCCAACCGGGTGACGTTCCAGTCGTTCAAGATGTACCTGGGCAAGGGCATCGAGCAGTTCACGCAGCGACCGATCGGCCCGGGGCAGATGTGGGCGACGGACAACATTGACGCGAGCATCGAGGAGTTCGGCGGGGACGCGGCCAGCCCGTCGGAGGACGCGCACATCAACGAGATCCGCGAGGCGCTGGACAAGACCAGCGGCGTGACGCCCCTGGCCGCGGGTGTGCTGCGCAACAAGGTCGGCCACCTGACCAGCGAGAACGCGCTGCGGATCGTGCTGATGGGCCTGCTGGCCAAGACCGAACGCAAGCGCGTGGCATACGGGGCGGGCATCGAGCGGATGTGCGAGCTGATTCTTCACGCGGCCGACGTGCTGGGGGTTCTGCCCAATGGGCCGGAGGATCGTCAGGTGCGGCTGGAGTGGCCCAGCGCGCTGCCGGAGAGCCAGTCGCAGCGGCTGCGCGATGCGCGCCTCAAGCTCGACCTGGGCGTGCCGGCTCGGCAGGTGCTGACGGAACTGGGTTACGGGGATTGCGCTTAGAGGCGCGCGACAGAAAACGGCGCGACAGGGTGATTGCGGAAGCAAACGAAGGAGGTTGATCGCATGTCCAGAATGGACGCACAGGCCGCGGACGCGGCAAGGGAAGTGAACGAAGGCGGCTCGGCGCAGACGGTGGTCGATGAGCGTCCCGAATCGGCCGATCGGCTGGTGCCCGTGAGCGAGGCCATCCGCTATCGCCGGCGGGCGCAGCAGGCGGAACAGCAGTTCGAACAGATGCGGCGGGAGCTGGAGCAGACCCGTCAGCGGCTGGCGGAGACCGACGCGCAGGTCACGCGACTGGAGCGGCGGCAACGGATCGATCAGTTGCTTGCCGAGTCGGACACGATCGACATGCAGGCGGCGCGGCTGCTGACCGAGTCGGCGATCGAAGCGATGGATGAGCCGGATGTTGAGGCGGCGGTCGCCGATCTGCGCCGGCACAAGCCGTATCTGTTCGGCCGCTCATCCCTGGCCGGCGCGCCCACGATGGGGACGGACGGGGTGATTGAAGCTGACGTGGTCAGCACGGCTCAGCAGGAGGCGACGACCAGCGGTCATCGGCGCGATCTGCTGCGGTATCTGCGGCTGCGTCGGGCGGGACAGCGGGCAGGATGAAACGCGGGACAAATATCGCGCGGCGGGCAAGCCCGCCCGCTCAATGCGCGCAGAGCGCGCTTGCCAACCCTTACGAATTTGGACTTTGGACTGACTTTTTTACAGGAGCACACATATGGCCTTTACGGGCAAATCAACCTATTCCGCGGGCGCGACCTTGCCGGAGCTGGCCGAGGACGTCTCGGACATCATCGGCATCGTCAGCCCTTACGAGACACCGCTGCTCGATCACCTGGGCGATCCCCAGCGGGCGGCCCTGAGCACGATGCACGAGTGGCTCGAGGACGAACTGCTGCCCAACAGCGACGTGATCGTTGACGACGCGATCGCCAACGGCCTGACGGAGACGAGTTTCGATGTGGCCAACGGCGACCGCTTCCGTGTGGGCGACCAGGTGCAGGCGGACGGCTCGCGTGAGGTGATGCTGGTCACGGCCATCAGCGATGACACGCTGACGGTGAGCCGCTCGTACGGCGGCACAACGGCCGAGAGCATCAGCGACGAACAGGGGCTGCGCATCCTGGGCAACGCGGCCCTTGAGGGCGATGACCGCCCGGCCACACGCTTTACCAATCGCAGCCGACGGCAGAACTACACGCAGATCTTCACGGCCGGCATCGAGGTGTCCGGCTCGCAACTGGCGGCGCGGCAGTTGGCGGTGGCCGATGAGCTGGACTACCAGAAGCAGGAGCGCCTGCGCGAGCTGGTGCGCGACCTGGAGAACTGCGTGATCAACGGCGTATCGCCGGTGGGCAACCCGCAGGGCTCCGCCACGGTGCGGCGGACGATGAAGGGCATCATTCCATTCCTGGCCAGCAATGTGTTCGTCAACGGAACGGACGGATTCCCTGAAGGCGGCGGCACGGGCGACGACGAACTGACCGAGGAGCAGTTGAACACAGCCCTGCGCACGATCTGGGAGCAGTCATCGGGCTCGGTGGACACGATTGTGGTCAGCGGTCTGCAGAAGCGGCGGATCAACGGTTTCGTGACCGCGAGCCGGGGGTACGGCGCCCGCGACGAACGGTTCCGCGACCTGGTGAGCGTGTACGAGTCGGACTTCGGCGTCTGCCGCGTGGTGCTCAGCCGCTGGGTTCCGGCCGACACGGTGCTGCTGCTGGACAGCTCGCGCATCGATGTGCTGCCGCTGAACGGGCGCAGCTTCCAGTTCAAGAAGCTGGCGTCGGGCGGCGACAGCGAAGTGGGTCAGGTGCTCGGCGAATACACGCTCGAGCTGCGCAATGAGAACGCGCACGGCCTGATCCGCGGGCTGGCTGCATAGTCCGTACAGCCACCTTCCCACGTTCCGGCGGCCTGACGGCTGCCGGGACGCTTTGCTGTGAATTGCTGATCGTGCAGGAGACATGCGCCATGGCGTTTTCAACAGACCGTGATCTTCTGGCCCTTGAGCCGAACGTGTTCGTGGATGTGCCGCTGGTCTCGCAGCAACTGCTGCGGGCGGAGGACGCGGTCGTCGACGGCACGACGCTCAGCAGCGCCACGAGCAACTTCGCGGCCGTGGACATCGGAGCGGGCGGCGTGCTGGTGGCGTCGGGCCTGACGCTGGAGGTGGTGCAGCGGGTCGATGCGCAGACGCTGACGGTCTCGCTGCCGCGCGGGGGCGTGGATGATCCGCCGCTGGCGCCGCCGCTGAGCGCGACGGTGGAGATCGCGGCGCGGACGTTCGCTCCGCAGGCTGCCGCGGCCCACGCGCGACTGCGGCAAGCGCTGGCGTTGGCGGAGGATGCGAGTGATGGACCGATCCTGATCGCAAGTGAACAGGCGCGGTACATCGAGGTGCTGGGCACGCTGGCGGAAATCTATCGCATCGCCCAGGGGCCGCTGGGTGACAACTCCATGTTCGCGGCCAGGCAGCACCACTACGAGCGGGCGTTCACGGCAGCAGTGTACGGATTGGGTGTGCCGGTGGACGTGCTGGGCGACGGCACGGCGCATCAGTTGCGGCATGCAGGCACGCGCACGTTCAAGCGCGTGTGACGCGAAACGGAAGCGGGAACGGGATTGCGAGGCGAGGCATGACCAGCCTGGACGGCGAATATCTGTTCGACAGTGGGCCGCATCGGATCGCGGCGGGCGGCGAGTCGCTGCGTCATACGGTGTACGAGACGCCGGGTGGCGGCGTGCGCGTGGGCGGCCACGGTGTGACGGGGCGGCCGATCCGCCAGACGGGCACATTGCGGGCCGACACGCGGGCGGAACTGCACTGGCTGCTGGACCGCATCCGCTGCAAGCTCGACGGCCAGACCAGCGAGCTGGTGGACCACCACGGCACGCGCTGGCCGAACCTGGTGATGCTGAAGGTGGACGTGGATGAACCGCGGCGACTCGGGCTGCGCTGGGCGATGGACTACCGCATCGACTACCTGCAGGTGTCGCCATGAGCGGGGGTGCAATGACGGCTGGGCCGACGCAGGATGTGTTTGAACTGGTGCTGGCGCGGCACGTGGTGACGGCTGGGGGCGCGGCGGGGGCGGTGCGGCATCCGATGCTGCTGCATGTGTGGTGGCGGGCGCCGCAGCAGGGGTCGCGGCTGGTGCAGATGTATGTGGACGGCGAGTTGTACGGCGTGACGAGCGATCCGCAGGAGCGGGAGATGTGGGTCGTGACATCGTTGACGGCGGCGCGGCGGGTGGAGCTCCTGGCGGTGGACTCGGAGGACGCTGAAGCGCTGGCGCGGATTTGGCCGCGGCATCTGCGGACGTGGCCGGCGGCGGTGGCGTCGGTGCTTGACACGGCGGTGGTGCGTGACGAGCGGTTGCCGGTGGATGCGTGGATGGATGTGCGGCTGGACGGCGGACAGGCACAGCGTGTGCCCTTGTGGCCGCGGGACGAGCATCGCGGCGGATTCGGCGTGCTGTTCGGTTACGGCGGTTTCGGCCACGACGACGCGACAGGGCCGGGCTTGGGCGAAGGGCAGCTCGGTTGCGGACCGCTGGGCAGCGATGGCACGGCCTGGCGCTGGCGGGCGCGGGGGCTGGATGCGGGCGGGCATGCGATCGAAGTGCAGGCGACGCGGCTGGATGGTTCAGCGCTCTCTGGCACGAAGGCCATCGCCCGAACGACCGAGCTTCCGCCCATCGCGGCCGCATTGCGATGGACAGAGCCGAGTCAATTGACCTGGAACGCGCTGGCGCAGTCGGCGGACTGCTGAAGGAAGGACTGCACGATGAGTGAACTGTTTCCGGACGACGCGGCGCTGCTGGCGCTGACCGAGGATGCTGAAACGGGCGTGCCATACATCCCGACGGGCCTGAGTCCCTATTACGTGGAATTCCGGCGTCTGCTGCATCGTCTGCTGCGGGCCAGTGGGCGCGCCAACGACTTGCGCGTCTACCAGGACGGGGCTTCGACGATCGGTGTCCGCGGCGGGCGATGTCTGATCGGCGGACAGCCGGTGGTGTTCGAGGGTGTGGATGGCATCGTCATGCCGGCGCAGGCGGTGACCTTCGTGTGGCTCGACGCAGGCGGCGCAGTGCAGACCGGCGGCGCGTTCCCCGCGGCACGATCGACTTTTGTGCCGCTGGCGGAAGTGGTTACTGAGGGTGCGACGATCGCGGCGGTGGGGGATCGGCGTGGCGAGGCGTTCCTGCATGTGCCGAGTGCCGCGGCCCTGGGTCTGACGGCGACGGTGGACCGCATCAACGCGGCTCTGGCGGGCACGGCCGAGTCGGTGGACGCCGACGCGCTCAACCGCCTGACGGCCGGGGCGACCAGCACGGCCGACAGCGAGCATCGGCATCTTCAGGTCACGCAGTATGCCGACGAGGAAGCGGTGTTCACGCTGTTCAACGGAAGCAGCGGAACGGAGGCGAACGCGGCCCTGGTGTTCAACGTGCCGCAGCGATTCTCCGGGCCGATCACCTTGTCGCCGGATCCGCTCAATGGCTTCATGCGGCAGCGCTATGGCGGCACGAGCCTGCACCTGGTGGGCATGACGGCGTTGAGCTTCGCGCACGAAGGCGAACTGACGGCCAGCCAGGTCGACCGCGTCATGGGCGTGGCGGCGGTGGACGGCGTGGTGCATGACGTGGTGCTGACCGCGGGCGCGAACATGGAATCGAGCAGCGGGACGGACGGCATCACGGCCGTGGTGAAGGTCAACGGCGTCGCGGTGGCAACGACGAATCCGGCATTGACGGCCGATGACGGCGCGGGACGACGAAGCACCGCGCAGAGCGACGGCACGGCGGCGGTGATCAAAGACGACGGCACGGAGCTGGTGCATCGCGGCGACCTGTTGACGGTGGATGTGACGCGCGATGTGACCGGCGCGGTCAGCGGTGAAGCGCGCGATGTGGTCGTGCTGGTGGTGATGCGGGCGCGGCGACCGATCTGACGCGGCACGTGGTGTTCTTTGAGTTGAAAGGGTTTACGCAGCCATGGCGATACGCACATTGACAAGTGAGCAGATCGACACGCGCGTGGGTGAGCGACATCCGGTGGTGGGCTTCGAGTATCCGCCCAGCGGCTTGCAGCCGTATTACCGCTGGCTGATGGGCTGCCTGCACCTGCTGGGCGAAGCGTCGGCCGGCGGTCTGCGCGTGGCGGAGGACGAGGCGTCGCCGACGCACGTTCATGTGGCGCCGGGGCGGCTGCGGCTGGACGGGCAGGCGTGGAGCTTCGGCGGACAGACGCTCGACCTGGCGACGTTCAACAATGACACAGCCCTTGTGTGGGCGGCAGCGCAGGATGGGCAGGTCGTGATCGCGACAGCCCCGGCCGTGGATGGCTGGCCCGAGACGGCGCACCTGCGCCTGGCCGAAGTGACGCTGGAAGGCGGCGTGATCGTGGCGATCGTTGATGTTCGCGGCGAGGCGATGCTGGCCGCTTCACCCGGCGCGCGGGGCGTGGCACTGTCCGCGTTGGGTTCGGACGTCACGGCACTGTGTCCTCGTCACGACATGGAGTTGATCGCACAAGGCGGCACGGGAGTGCCCAGCGTCGCGGCCGTCCGCCTGGTCAGCGCGGCCGGCGACGCGATCGACGAGGCGCTGCCGGTGCGTGTCCGCGTGTGTGAGGCCGACGGCTGGGCCGCTGACGCGCACGCGGTGCTCAATGCCGGGCCGGACACGACGGTGATCGAGGAACTGGCGGCCGCGACGGATCTGGTGCTGCTGGCGGGTGAAGACGGCATGGCGCAGGTGCAGGTCACACGCGCCGTGGCGGGGACTGTGACGTTGCGCGTCGGTCCCGCGCCGATCGGCGGGCCGGCTGTGGACTGTCGAGCGTCCCTGAACATCACACACGCGTGACGCCGGGGTGGCGCGAAGGATGAAGCACACCATGACTGTTCTCAACAGCAATCCGCTGCGGCACTTTGATTTTGAGGTGCCGGGATTCCGCGAGTTCGCCGCCCGGCCCGCGGCGCGCTTTCCTTATGCCGACGAGGTGTTGCGCGATGCGCCGCTTGTCTACTGGCGTCTGAACGATGCGGGGTCGGCGGCGACACTCGATGCCAGCGGGCACGGACATGACGGCGTCGTGGCCGGCGACGTGATGTTCCAGATTGCCGGTGCGCTGACGGCCGACGGAGACGGCGCGATCCGTCTCACGGGCGACGGCAGTCATATCGAGCTGGCCTCCGGCGTCGTGCCGATCGGCGCGGCCGCGCGAACGTTTGAAGCATGGGTGTATATCGAGGCGACGCCCGCGGCCGACACGCTGCTCAGTCACGGCCTCGCCGAACCCGGACGCGGCGTGAACCTGCACCTTACGGCCGATGAGGCGACGGTGGACGTCGGTGGCCATCGGATCGGTGCGACGGGCCTGACGTTCGTCGGCTGGCATCACCTGGCGTGGACATTTCCCGGACCGGATCACGACTCGAGTGCGTGGCAGTTGTGGATCGACGGGCAGAAGGCGGTCATCGCCACGCTGTCGGGTTCACCGCGGATGCTGGACACGGCCGACGCACCGCTGCGTCTGGGCCGGCACCTGAGTACGTCGACGGGTTGGTCGGGTCGCATCGACGAGTTTGCGATATACGACCGCGCCTTGTCCGGGCCGCGCCTTGCCGCGCATCGGAACCGGGCAAAGGCGATCCGGTGAGTTTGCCTCACCCGCCACGGGACTGCATTCACACGATCACACGAGTCACAAAGGAACAGACGCATCATGGCATCCAGCTACCTCGATCTCGTCGGCCCGCCGCCGCTGGCCACCACGTTCGCGTTTCGCCGCTGGTATTTCGATCTGCTGGCGGCCCGACTGGCGGAAGCGCCGCTGCAGCGGGCGATGACCCATCACTTCGACAGCGTCAGCGGCGATGATGACAGCGGCGACGGCTCACTGGCCAGTCCGTGGCGGACCCTGGTCAAGGCTCAGGCGGTCCTCGATGCATGGACGCCCGACGGAGGCGGTCTGGCGCTGCTGTTTCGCCGCGGCCGGGTTTTCAAGGGCTTGACCGGTCTGAGCGTTACGAAGGACCGCGTCACAGTGGCGGGCTATGGCGATGGCGCGCGGCCATTGATCTCGCGCTTTACGCAGGAGTACCCCCTCGGCGGTGGAGGGTGGACGGCCGTCAGCGGCAGTCACTACAAGCGCGGTCCGATGGTGGCGACGGTTGGCTGGATTCGCCGGCAGGATGACCCGCTCAACCCGCCGCAGCGCATGGCCGATGCGGCCGGCGTCACGGCCACGCCGCATTCATGGTGGTACGACGCGGCCAACCTGGAACTGCACGTCAATTTCGGCGTCGATCCCGACACATTGAATCTGGAGATTGTCTACGCCAACAGCACGGATGGAATCTGGGTGACGGGCGACGGCTGTCGCGTGGACGGCCTGCGCTGCGACGGGTGGGGCGTGAACCCCGATGACACGAGCGTGCAGCGCTACGGCATCAAGATCGGCGGCCTGGACGCGGCCGCGGTGGTCGTCTCGAACTGCGATGCACATTACAGCGGCCGGCACAACATCGGGCATTACACGGCCACGACGGCGTCGGTCGGCGGCATGGCGACATTCATCAATTGCCGCGCTGGCTGGACGCTTGCGAGCAGCGGCGGTGAGACGGCATTCGTGGGGTACACCTACAAGGGTGGAACGGAACTGATCTACCACGACTGCCGCGTGGCCCACGCGCACCTGCCGGAGGTCGGCCGCACCTATCCGCGCAATGAGGCGCTCAAGACACACACGAGCCCCAGCCAGGGTCCGCAGGCGCTGATCATCGCCTGGGGCTTTGCCGTCGAGTCCAGCGACAGCGGCTATGTGCGAGGCGCGGTGCTGGATGGGGCGCCGCCCGCGGCCACGCTGGCCGACGTGCGGGCGTTTAACGTTGAAGAGACCATCGCAGTCGTCGATGGTCGGGGCAATGGGCACCGGCCGACACCCGCCAATGTGGCGTGCATCAACTGTGACTGGTCGCTGCGTCCCGACAACTCACCGTTGTCGCTGATCAGCCCCGGCGACTGGCCGCAGGATGGCTGGTTGATTAACAGCCGGCTGGCCATCGATCTGGGCATCAACAATCCGAGCAACCCTGACTGGGCCCTGTACCGCGGGTCCGCCAGCACCGCGGACGCCCGCATCTGGCACTGTCAGTTCGACATTGTGGGAGACGGCGTGACCGATGTCGGCTTCCACTATCAGACCCTGCGTGTGGATGCGACATACAACGGTTTCCCCCAGGGTGAGCTGCGCAACTGCATTGTGCAGGCGCGCCACGTCGGAGCGAATTCCTATCTGAGTTTCAACGGCGACGGCGCGCTGATGACCGCCAACGCGGTGAGCACGGACACGTTCGCGGACGGAACTGACCGTCAGCGTTACAGCGTCGACGGCCAGCTTATCGAGTTGGCCGCCGAGTGGCCGATCGCAGCGCGGCCGGCGGCAGATTCACCATTGCACGGGCGGGGCACAAGCATGATTCGTATCGAGTACGACGCGCACTGGCAGCCGCGGGATCCAGCCGCCCCGACGATCGGGCCGTTCGAACCCGCCTACGCGTCCGGCGAGCTGGCGGCGCTGCAAGGCCGCCTCGACACAGCCATGACGCAGCTCGCAGACCAATTGCCGGCGGCGACGGCGGCGGCGCTGCTGAGCAGTCCGGTGGACGGTGTGGCGTATGCCTCGGCCCTTGAAGCGGTGATGGCGGTGCTTTTCGGCGTGGCCACGCGCAGCGGCGACACCGTCACATTCCACAAGCAGGACGGCACGACCGCCAAAGTTGCGGTCGCCCTCGGCCCGGAGGCCGGCGAGCGGCCGGCCAGCACCCTTGTCTGACGACGACCTTGCATGCGGGTACATACATGACCATCGCCTTTTGGCCCGACAACCTCTGGCCACCCGGATACTGGGCCGCCAGCCACTGGAACGCGCTGCAACCGGCGACGACGCTGGCGCTGACCACCGAGGGTGCGTTTCCACGTCGCAACGCGGCCGCGGGACAAAGCCTGCGCCTCACGCTCCTGCCCGGACGCACCGGCCGGTTTCTTGAGCACGCGACCACCACGCCGCGGACAGACTTTCATCTGCGCCTGATGATCGGGCTGGGCGATGCGACCGGATCGGTGGTGCTGTGTCAGGGACTCGACGCGGCATACAGCGAAGCCTGGCGGCTGGATTACGACGCGGCGAGCCGGGCGGTGCGTCTGGTGCTGCGCGACGGCATGGTGCTGAGCGACACGCTGGCGGCGGAACTGGCGTGGCACTGCGTCGAGTTCGGCATCAGCCAGGCCGGCGGCAGCGTCACGCTGTGGACCAACGGTGTGCCGCGCGGCGGTGCAAGTCTTCCAATGCAGTCGCTGGCGACGCAGCGGTTCCGCCTGGGCGTGCTGGAGAAGTCGGCTGATGCATCGGGGCACATGCTTGTCGATGCGTGGCAGATTGCCGAGCAGTACATTGGTCCGCCGCTGCCGATACCGATGGCCGACCATGCCGGCGATCCCGCGCGCTGGCTGGTGGTGTACAACGCGGCCTGGCCGGACGCGGCCGCGTGGGCCGAGCAGTACCGCCAGATGCGCGGAATCCCATACGGCAACCTGCTGGGTCTGACGCTGAGTACGAATGAAACGGTCGATGCGCCCGCATGGGAAGCCATGCGGCTGGTCCTGCTTGAACATCTCGAAGCAAACGACAGCGAGGGGCGGATTCTCGGCATTCTGCTGGGGTGCGGGGTGCCGGGTTACGTGTTGCTGGACGATGACGTGCTCCTGCCGCTGGCGTCGCTGGTGAGCACGATGCAACTGGGAGATGGCGTGGCCAACCCGCTCGCAGCCGGCAGCCGGCCCACGGGGGAGAACCTTCACGGGGCGTACCTGACGGCCCGGCTCGATGCGGCCGATGCGGCCGCGGTGATCACCTGGACGCAGGCGGCCGCGGAGGTCACGCGGACGGACTGGCGGTCAGGCGCGCCGCCGATCTTCTGGCTCGCCGCCCACACAGTGGCTGACGAAGAGACGTCGCCGTTGATCGACGCCTGGACGGTATGGGGAAAAAGCACCGACGCCGGCTGCACGCGCATGCGCCTGCGCGTCAGCGAGGAAAGTGATCCACAGCCCGGCCATTGGCCGCCGAGTCTGAATGAGGATGGGATCTTCTGGGGTTGGGCCGGCCCAACGCCGACATCGGGCCTGCTGGGGGAAGCCGCCGGGCCGCGCGGCTTTGCGTTGCCCGTGCATCTTGCCGCGGCCACCGGGCCGACGTTGCGCGATGTGGGCGGCGTGGACTGGTTCAGCGCGTTGCGAGCCGGCGGCTATCTGGCCGTCGGCGCGACCAGCGGGCCGATGGCGTCGGACCACGTGCCCGACCTTTCGCGTTTCGCAGCCGCCCTGGTGGAGAACTGGACGATTGGCGAAGCGTGGTTCGCCGCCCTGCCGCGACTGGATGGGCCGCTGTTCCTGGCCGGCGATCCGCTGATGCGCCTGGATCTGCCGCGGGCGGGTTGGGATGTCTTCGACCCAGTGGCGCAACTGGAGCACATGACGCCGGATGCCCCGCTGCGGCGGCTGTCGGCCGATGCAGGCGAGCTGGAGTTGGCGCCTGAGCACTGGCCGGTTGGCGGCGAGGTTGCCCACTACATCGTTCGCCGCATCGACGCCCGCGGCCACCACGAAGCCGGAGCCGTATCGCTGCGCCTTGCGGCCGATGGACAGAACCTGGCGCCCTGCCTGTGGCCGCCGTTGTGGCCTGTCGGCGCGGACTGGCCCGTGGCTGTGGACGAAGGCGTCGTGCGCCTGCATCTGCTGAGCGACGGACCACTGGGTGCGGCCGGCATTCACCGTGTCGAACTATTGGCAATGGTCGAGGGCGGCGAGCCGGGCGTCATGGCGCAATGGCAGTCGAGCCGTGACTCCGTGATCGTGTGGACGGTCCCGCGTCCGTCGCAACCGACGCGCTATCGCTGGCGCCTGGCTGCTGGCGATGGGCGCGAGCACAACAGCACCTGGTCGCGGTGGCTTGTGCCCCGGGCCGACGCGCAGAACCAACTGCAATGGATGGAGGTCAGCCCATGACAGCGGCCGCGACCGCTTCACCTGTGCCCGTGTCTGGCATCGTCGATGTGCGCCGGCCGGTGGTGCTGCTCGACGGCATTCCCGAGCCGCGTCTGCTCGTGCGGGAGTTGACCGTGCGGGGGCCGCTGGATGAGCGAGAGCTGCTCATCGAGGCGTGCGGCCAGTCCATGTCATCGTCGCAGTTGCGGCAGGTCGGACGCCGGCAGGCTGTCGTGGCTATGCCGCTGCGGCTGCACGACGGTACGACGCGCTGGCCCGTGCTCGGCGTGGGCACGCTGGCGGCGATCAATCAGCAGCAGGCTCCGGATCAGCGGGCGCCGCAATGGCGATTGCACGAGGCGTGGACGGCGCGGCTCGGCCACCCATTGCGCCGACTGGGGCACGGGGCCGCGCAGCTCCGCGGCGATGCATCGTGGGATGTGCGATCCCTGCTGGCGCTGCTGGGGTCGGCGGCGGGGTTGGCGGTATCGCTTCGTCTTGTGCCCGACGAATTCGGCCGCGAGCCGGCAAGCCGCCGGGTCGATCCCGATCAGCCGCTGGGTCGGATCATGGGCGATCTGCTGGCCGAGCACGGCCTGCTGCTGCAGCGCGAAGCGCAATGGGAAGATGGGCGGGTGTATGAGCGTGCGTGGGTCCACGCGGCCCGGCGCGGCAGGCCGATCGAGCTGGCGTGGGCGGACGCATCGCGATCGCCGTCGCCGCTGTTGCGCATCTCCAGCCGCGGCGAGCCGGCCGCGAGCCGCGCGTGGGAAGCGGTGGCCGGGCCGTGGCGGGTGGAGTCGACGTTCACGCTGCGGCCGGGTTGGGATCCCCATCTGGAAAGCCCCACCCTGCCCGACAGCGCCTTCAGCCGCGCCGACAACCCGGACTTCGCAGCCTGCGCGAACGTCTATCGCCTGTGGGTGCTCAACGAGGACGGGTGGTTCACCGGGCCGCCGCACCAGCAGGCGACCTTTGACCTGGCAGCGTTTTTTGCTGACCCCACGATCGTGCCCCAGCCGCGCACGCTGGGCGATTGTCTGACGCTCGACGACGCGGGTCTGCCGCACCGGCCGATTGTGCAGGTGCGAATGGCCGCGGATGAGCCATGGATGACGTATCCGGGCATCGCTCACATTCTGTCTGACCGCGCGGGCGTGTACCTCGACGATACGAACTTGCCCTCGGCGTTTCTCGCTGCCGCCCGCGCCGGTGCCACCGAGCTGCGCGTGACGGCAACGCTCAGCAGTCCCCATCCCGTTCGCATTGTCCGCTGGCAGGGCAACCCGTTCGCCGGGTCGCGTCCGTCGCGGCAGTTGAACGTGGCCGAGCGTTTTCACTTCGCCCGCATTGACGATCACAGCATCCATGCCCAGGCGGTGCGCGAGGGCGCGGCCGCGGCAAGCGAAGCGGATGATCGGCAGGCGCTGACAGCCTGGCTGACGCGGCAGATGCGACGGGACCGGCCGGGGGTGGATGCCCGCCCCGGCCGGGGAACCCTGCACCTGCACGAGGCGATGCCGCTGGTGCGCGTCGGCGATGTGGTGCGCTATGCCGGCGGGCCGGGACTCGATCCCCTTGGCCGACCGGAAGCCGCTGACGGCCGTGGGGCGGTGGTACGCCAGGTCGTCTGTCGCTGGCCGGCCGGATACCAGTCAGGGCCGCGATCCAATGACACCGCAACCGAACTGCATCTGGAGTTCTGAATGCCCAGCGATGCCCTCATGCTTGATCTGATCCAACCGCTCACGCAGTTCGGCGCGGCCGGACTGATGGGCGCGCTGTGGCTGTGGGAGCGGTTGCTCTCCCGGCGGCGCGAGCGGCAGTTGAGCGAGGCCCATGCCCACATCCTCGCCCAGCAGCAGCATCTGAAGGTGCTGATCCGGCTGGTGCGACGCAACACGCTGGCGCTGGAGCGGTTCAGTGAATCGCAGCAGCGCCTCAACGACCTTCTGGAGAAAGTGCAACATGCGATCTGCTCACGTGCCGCCTGAGTACCGAATTCCGTTCGTCCCGCATCTGGCAGTTCTCTTCGCCGGTCTGCTGGCGTTGGGCGGCTGCACCACGCCATCGGTGCTGCCCCTGCTGCGTCTGGGCCAGGAGGCGATGGAGGCTGAAGCGCGTCATCTTGCCGACGAGCGGCAGCGTGACGCCGCTCTGCTGACGGAGCGACAGCGCGCGTTGAGCGCGGCCTTCGATGCCGACCTGCGGCAGCGGCCTGACCTTGACGCCGAGTGGGTGCGTCAGGCGGCGGCCGGTTACGTGGCGGCACGCGAGGCGCTGCTGCGGCACGACGAAGCCGTGGCCCGTGAGCGCGCCCAGCGGGCCGCCAACCTGCAGGTCGCAGCCGAGGCCCAGGCGCGGGCCATTGCCCTGCTCGAACTTCAGGACGGCCTGTGGCAGCGCCCCTGGCGGGCTGTCGCGTCGGCCGATCGTGATTCACCCTGGTTAAACCTTCAGGAGACCCGCTGATGAAGACCGAGCAACTGCGTGACCTGGTCGCCGACCGTCTTGACAAACACTGGAGCGACTGGGCGGCCGCCCACCCGAATCTGGCCGAGGCGATCGACCGCACCCGGCTGATCGAGTCGGCTGTGGGCAACCTGCGCGACGACCCGCGTTTTGCCGAGGCCATGCGTCAGGCGGCCGTGGACGAAGCCGCTCTCCAGGCGGCCGTGCGAATCGTGGATGCAGCCGAACGCTGGGTGCGGCGGCTGCTGGGATGACCGGTGTCTGTGTGTTCTGCCTTCAACAGAAGGCCCGGCGACGCGCTGTCGCCGCTGTCATGGAGATGGATCAATGCCTTCACGCTGGACAAGCCGCAAGTTCCTCATCAGCCTCGGCGCCCAGGTCGCGGCTGTGGCCGTGCTGCTCTGGCCGCAGCACGAATCAGCGATCGTGGAAGCCAGTCGCTGCGTCACGGCACTGGTGGTGATCCTGGCCACCGCGCTGGGGTACGTGCGGGCCGAGGCGTCAATCGATCGCGCGAACGCGCCCGCTTCCGAGGCATTGGCGCCGGAACCTTGAATACCCGCGCGTCGGGGCGTATGCTCGCGGCCGATGAAGCGCGCATCCACAAAGGCGGCGGCGGTGTTGGCTCTGGCAGCGGCACTGAGCGCCTGCGCGTTCAAGGGGGAAGACGCGTCTCCCTACGAGGGATTCCCCGGCGACATTCGTCAGGGCGACGTATGGGAAATTCGTCCGGTGCGCATGCGCGTTTATCCTTCGTCGCGATTTATCCGGGAGGACAACAAGCCGCTGCTGGAGGCCCGCGTGGAGTTCTTTGACGCGTCTGGCGATTCGACCAAGGCGGTCGGCGAGATGCGTTTCGAGCTGTTCACGGCCGGGGCGGCGGCACAGACCACCAGCGGCCAGCGCCTTTACGCCTGGGCGGTGCCCATGCGCAGCATGGAGCAGAACAACCTGTTCTATGACTCGGTGACGCGGACGTATCTGTTCCGGCTCAGTCTCGACAGCCTGTCGATCATCCGCGACCAGACGCGACTGAAGGTGACGCTGACGCCGGTGCGCGGTCCGCGCATCGACACGGAAGCGTTGCTGACGATTGACAAAGGCGTGATCAACCTCACGCCGCGCGAGCACTGAACGGGGTGCAGCGTCACACCAGTGTGGTCAGGCGATCGCTTCGCGGACGCGGCGCACCAGTTGCTCAGCCCGGTTCTGGTCGGGCGCTTCGGCGATGATGCGCAGGATCGGCTCGGTGTTGCTGGGGCGCACGTGGACCCAGCAGTCGTCCCAGTCCATCCGCACGCCGTCCTGAAGGTCCACGCGGCAGCCGGTCAGCGCCTGCGGCAGCCGCTGGGGCAGTCGAGCGACCACATCAGCATCGACCGGCAGCTTGTCCTTGACGATCGCATAGGCGGGCATCTGCGTCACCAGCCCGCTCACCGTCACCTTGTTGCGCGCGAGCATGTCGAGGATCAGGCCCATGCCGCCGAGGCTGTCGCGCACGTACGCGACCCGCGGCCAGATGACCCCGCCGTTGCCTTCACCGCCGATCAATGCACCGCCGCGGCGCATCGCGGCCGCGACGTTGGCTTCACCGACCGGCGTGCGGATCACGGTTGCGCCCTGCTTTGCCGCGACGTCGTCGATCATGCGGCTTGTCGAGAGGTTGGCCGCGACCGTCAGCATGTCCCCGGCCTTCCGCGACGAGGCCGTTTCAAGCACGTGGCGAGCAGCCAGGGCCAGGGTGTATTCCTCGCCGATGTACGTGCCATGCTCGTCGACCAGGGCGAGGCGGTCGGCATCGGGATCCTGCGCCAGGCCGAGGTCGGCCTTGTGCTCGCGCACCGCGGCGCAGAGGCCCTTGAGATTCTCCCGTGTCGGTTCGGGCGGGTGCTGGAAGCGGCCATGCGGTTCGGCGGCGATGGCGGTGCAGTGAACGCCGAGCCGGTCGAGCAGCATCGCCGCGCCCGGTCCGCCGGCGCCATGCACGCTGTCGAGCACGATTTTCAGGCCGCGCTTCTGGATCGCCGACACGTCCAGGCCGGCGAGTACCCGGGCCAGGTGCACCTCGTTGGCGCCTGCGTCACTCGTCGTCGGCTCGAAGTCGGTCACGCCGGTGTATGTCACCTGGCCGTTGCGGAACTGGTCGACCAGTTCCGCGGCCTCGTCGGCGGGGGGAGCGGCGCCGTCGGAACCCAGGGCCTTGATGCCGTTCCACGGCAGCGGATTGTGGCTGGCGGTGATGACCATGCCGCCGTGGGCGCGCAGGTGTTCGACCATGATGGCGGTCGTCGGCGTGGCGACGATGCCCAGGCGCACGACGCGGCAGCCGACGGCGATCAGGCCGGCGGTCACGGCCAGTTCCAGCATTTCACCCGAAGGGCGGCTGTCGCGGCCCAGCACGACCAGCGGCGTCCTGGCCCTCGATCGCTGCCGCAGCCATTGCCCGAACGCGGCCGCGTAACGCGACGCCACGTCGGGTGTCAGGGACCGGCCCACCAGCCCGCGCAGGCCGCTGACGCCCAGCATCAAAGGTGCATCGCTCATCCGTCGCGCTCCTCCCAGTGCATCGCATTCGGGCCGCCATGGTACGTCGCGTGACGTTGCGCTGCAGTTTTCCGCGTCGGCAGGGGCGCGGGTCCAATAAGCGGCAATACGGCGGCCGCGTACGGGAATCTCGGCTGGTGAGGGGGCTTGAAGATTTCACCGCCGATGATGGCGGCGCGGCTATCGGTCGCAGCGAGCCTTCCGACGACGCCGATTGCCCCGACTTTGTGACTTTTCCGCCTCGTGACGGTTAACCGCCTCGTGACGCTCGCCGATGAAATCAGTGCATAGCCATTCCGATGAATGGACGGGTTGAGAAAGCAGGCGTGGAGAAAGCAGGAGAAAGATCTCGATGTCTCGCCAAAAGGACATTCTGACAACCGGTGAAGTCGCGAAAATCTGCAATGTGGCCCCGCGCACCGTCAGCAAATGGTTCGATTCCGGCCAACTGCGCGGCTACCGCATTCCGGGCTCGAAGGATCGGCGCATTCCGCTGAGCGCCCTGATCCGCTTCATGAAGGCCCACAACATTCCCACCGACGGTCTCCAGACCGGCCGCAACCGCATCCTCATCGTCGACGACGAATCCGAGATCGTCGAGGTGCTGGAGAAGGTGCTGACCGAGCAGGCCAATTACGAAGTGCACACCGCTCATTGCGGCTTCGAGGCGGGCCTTGACTGCGAAAGGTATCGCCCGCACGTGATTCTCCTGGATATGCATCTGGGCGACATCGACGGCAACGAAGTCGTCCGCCTGATCCGTGAGAGCAATGATCTGCAGCTCACCAAGATCATCGCCATGAGCGGCAAGCTCACCGACGGCCAGGCCCAGCACCTGCTGCACAACGGGTTCGACGGCTACCTCAAGAAGCCCTTCCACGTCCGCCAGGTGGTCGAGGTGATCGAAGAAGCCACGGCCGTGGTTTATTAAGCCGCGGCGACAGCACGCCTGAACATCATGGGACGCGCCGCCAGTCCGCGGCGCGTCCTGTTTCATTGACCGGGCGGCCGCGACGGCATCGGACAACGCACGGGTGTCCGCAAGCCGCGGCCATTGCCACGGCACGGCCCGTCATCCAGCGCCGTCGTAGCCGTCGGGATGGTCGCGGTGCCAGCGCCAGGCGGAGTCGATGATGGCGGCGATGTCGGTGTGTCGGGCCTGCCAGCCCAGCTCGCGGGCGATCCTGGCGGGATCGGCGTAGAGCTGGGGCGGATCACCAGCGCGGCGCGGGCCGGCGGTGACGGGGATGTCGCGGCCGGTGACCTGGCGGGCGGCGTCGATGATCTGCCTGACGCTGTGGCCGCGGCCGATGCCCAGGTTGTAGTGCCGCTGGTCGCCGTCGGCCAACTTGTCCATCACGAGGATGTGGGCGTCGACAAGATCCTGGACGTGGACGTAGTCGCGCACGCATGTACCGTCGGGCGTGGGGTAGTCGTCGCCGAAGATGGTGACTTGGGGTATTCGGCCCATGGCCGCGAGCAGCACCAGGGGGACGAGGTGGGTTTCGGGTCTGTGGTCTTCGCCGAGGACAGCCTGGCCGTTGTCGTCGAGCGCGGCGCCGGCGACGTTGAAGTAGCGCAGGGCGGCGTAGGCGAATCGCGGCTCGGCGACGGCATGGTCGGCGAGCATCTGCTCGACCATGAGCTTGGATCGGCCATAGGGATTGATCGGTTGCCGCGGCGTGGTCTCGACGATGGGCATGTCGGCCGGCTCGCCGTAGGTGGCGGCGGTGGAGCTGAAGACGAAGCGGTGTACGCCGGCCTCGTGGCAGGCACGCAGGACGCTGAGGGCGCCGGCGGTGTTGTTGGCGTAGTAGCGCAGCGGCTGCTGAACCGATTCGCCGACGTAGGTCAGGGCGGCGAAGTGCATGACGCACTGTATGGCATTGTCGCGCAGCAGGGCGGCGATGGGGGCGGTCTCGCGCAGGTCGAGGTGGTGGAAGGGCACGTCCTCGGGGACGGCTCGTCGATGGCCGCGGGAAAGATTATCGAGCACGACGACGCGGTGGCCCGCCAGCCGCAAGGCGCGCACGGCATGCGATCCGATGTACCCCGCTCCGCCGGTGACCAGGACGTTCACGGCGCTGCTCCCTGCCGCGGATCGTTCTTGTCGCGGCCGATGAAGGCGATGGCGGCGGTGCAGAGAAATCCCGCGACCGCCAGACCCGCCGCGCCGCCGACCTCGCGGGCTGTGGGTGTGAAGAACTCGGCCGGCCAGTCCTTGGGTTTCACGGCGCGGCCGGTCTGCTGGTAGCGCAGCTCGCCGTCGGCGCGCACAATCAACTGGTTCTTGAGAATGGTTCCGGGCTGCGGCTCGACGAACTGTTGAAAGGGCCACAGGCCGACGACCGCGCCGAACAACAGGCCCAGCAGCACCCCGAGGGTCGCCTGGGTGAAGCGATCGAGCAGCGCCTTGAGGACATTGCTGACCACGACCACGCCCAGGACGACGCCGACGCCCACGGGCAGGATCACCTGCATGAAGACTTCCATGATGACCGGCATGTCAGCAGCGCGCAGCCCCTGGACGAAGCGGTCGATGGCGTCGAGGATGGCGACGTAGACTCCCAGAACCAGCAGGAGGTAACCCCCGCTTACGCCCGGGAGGATCATGGCAGCCGCGCCGGCGATTCCGGCCAGGAGCAGGAAGGTCCAGCTCGCGTCGGCGCTGGACTGGCCGAGGCCGGCGCTCTGTGCGTAGGCGAGCGCGGCCATGGCGGCGAAGCCGACGACCGCGCCGATCCACGTGGCGGCGGTCGGTCGGCCGATGAGCTTCCAGACCACCGGCACACCGCCGAGGGTCAGGCCGATGAAGATGCTGTAGGCCGCCCAGGTGTGCTCGATCACGAACCGCCCCATCGCGCCGGCAAGGGTCAGAATGGAAGCGACGGCGGCGGCGATCACGACGCCCAGGACCAGCAGCGACGCGGAGCGGAAGCGCAGGCGCGTGAGTTCAGCGATGGCCTGGATGAAGCGCGGATAGATGCCGCTGGCCAGGAGCATGGTGCCGCCGCTGATGCCGGGCACGAGGTTGGCCAGCCCCATGAGGATGCCGCCGATGGCCGCGCGAAGCAGCACCATGGGTGAGGCGGGCGCCGTGGCGGCGTGGTCGTTCGGGGATGGGGAGGGGGTCGGGGTATTGGCCATGGGAGGTATTGTCGGCTCAGAGGGGTGTGCGGGTTGGGGTTTTCGCCCGTGTGCCTGCTGGCATTCGCGGCCTGCGGCCATTATCGTGACCGCACATCTCAAACGCCAAGACGTGTACACAGCGGTCAGCAGGAGCCAATCGCATGCGGGACTTGACACGGCCGAGGGAGAACTGGAGCACGCGGATGGGCGTGATCCTGGCGGTGACGGGCAGCGCGGTGGGGTTGGGCAACTTTCTGCGATTCCCGGGGCTGGCGGCCAAGTACGAGGGCGGGGCGTTCATGATCCCGTACTTCGTCGCCTTGTTCCTGCTGGGTCTGCCGATCGCCTGGGCCGAGTGGTCGATGGGCCGGTTCGGCGGCACACGCGGGTACAACTCGACGCCGGGCATCTACCGTTCGATCTGGCGCAACCGGGCCGCACCCTACTTCGGCGTGCTGGGCATGGTCGTCCCGGTGGTCATCTACATGTACTACGTTTTCATCGAGGCCTGGTGTCTGGGGTATGCGTGGAACATGCTGACCGGACGGCTGGCCCTGGGCGACGACGCGCAGGCGTATGACAGCTTCTTCAAGTCGTTCGTGGGGATGGACGCGGACGGCATCATGTTCTCCGGCGGGACGCACTCGGCGGTGACGTTTCTGCTGCTGTGCTTCGCGCTCAACTTCGCGCTGATCTACCGCGGGCTGACGAAGGGCATCGAGTGGTTCTGCCGCTGGGCCATGCCGGCCCTGGTGATCTGCGCGCTGATCGTGCTGGTGCGCGTCCTGACGATGCCGGGCATCGAGGCGGGCCTGGGCTTCATGTGGAACCCGCGGACGGACAGCGTGGGCTTCCTGGCCAGTCTGCTCAACGGGCAGATGTGGCTGGAGGCCACGGGGCAGATCTTCTTCTCCCTGTCGGTGGGTTTCGGCATCATCATCACCTACGCCAGCTACCTGCGCAAAGACGACGATATCGCGCTCAGCTCGCTGACCTCGGCGGCGGGCAACGAGTTCTGCGAGGTGGCGCTGGGCGGACTCATCACGATTCCCGCGGCATTTCTGCTGCTGGGGGCGGCGGCGGGCGGCTCGTCGTTCGACCTGGGCTTCAAGACGCTGCCCATGGTCTTTGAGTACATGCCGCTGGGGCGCTTCGTGGGCTTCCTGTTCTTCTTCCTGCTGTTTCTCGCGGCTGTGACCAGCTCCCTGTCGATGCTTCAGCCGGCCATCGCTTTGCTGGAGGAGGGGTTGGGCCTCAATCGGCGGGCGTCGGTGACGCTGCTGGGCTTCGTCACGCTGATCGGCGCCGGCTTCGTGGTCTTCTTCTCGCACAACCTGATCGCCCTGGACCACTTCGACTTCTGGGTCGGCACGTTCTTCATCTACATCCTCGCGACGTTCCAGGTGATTCTGTTCGGCTGGGTGCTGGGCGTGGACCGGGGCATGGCGGAACTCGATCGCGGCTCGGCGATCCGCGTGCCACGCCTGGTGGGTTACCTGCTGAAGTACGTCTCGCCGGTGTATCTGCTGGTGATCTTCTTTGTCTGGCTGTTTCAGCAGATCACGGCCGAGAAGGGCAACTATTTCAGGGCGGTCGCCCAGGAGCCCGCGGCGATGTATGCCGTGCTGTTTATCGCCATGATCGTGATCTTCTTTACGCTGCTGGTGTCGCAGTCGGTGCGGCGATGGGACCGGCTGGAGGCTCAGCAGAAGGAGGCGGGGCTATGACGTGGCAGGCGATGTGGGCGTTGAATCGGGCGAGTCTGGCGATCGCTGAAACCCCCTCGGCGGACTATCAGGGCCTCACGGCCGGCGGATGGGTCACCATGATCCTGTCAGTGGGCTTCGTCGTGGGCCTGCTGGGCTGGTGCGTGTGGAAAGTCGTCTCGACGCCCGGATCGGCCGAGCACCTGCACGCCCAGGCGGACATCGAGACGCCGGACGTGCGGGATTAATTCATCGCGAAACCGAGGTGTGCCCGCGCGTGGCGCCCGGGCGCACAATCGCGCCCGGTTCGGCTTCGACGGTGAAGTCGCCCGTGCCCTCTGATTCGTCGGTTGACGCCGACGCGCCCAGGCGCTGGTGCAGCCCCAGGGCTTCGACGGCGTTGACCTCGACGATGCGGCGGATCTGCTGGCGCG
>CAZUUQ010000008.1:38816-43166 GCA_964622625.1 uncultured Phycisphaeraceae bacterium
AGCCCCAGGGCTTCGACGGCGTTGACCTCGACGATGCGGCGGATCTGCTGGCGCGGGACGGTGGGCAGGTGCGTGCCGTGCGTCAGCGTGTTGATCGAATACAGCTCACCGACTGCCTGCTGCGGCGTGCACAGTGGGAAGCCGCTGGCCGGCAGCAGCTTGTCCATGACGCCATGCTGACGGGCGAGCACCAGCGTGTGGTAGAGCTGCCAGGGCAGGGCGACGAGTTCCGCCAGGTCGGCGTAGACGCGCGCATGCTTGGCCAGCAGGGTCAGGGTCGGCTCGATCCACGGCTGGCCGACGCGGCTGATGACGATGCGCAGCGACGGGAATGCGGCCGCCACCTCATCGAACAGGTGCGGCTGGTCGAAAGTCAGGGGGGCCTGCGGGGCCAGGTGTCCGCCCTGGTGTGCGAACAGGACCAGGCCAAGCTGCGCGCACAGCTCGTAGAGCGTCATGGCCCGGCTGTGGGTGGGGTGGCAGTTGCAGGCGGCGGGGTTGACGGTGATCCCGATGCAGCCGGCCGCGGCCGCGGCGCGGACGTGCTCGGCCGCCCCGCCCGCAAGCGGATCCACGCCGGCCGACAGCAGCACGCGCCCCTGGTGCGGAACGGCCCAGCGGCGAAGCAGGTCCAGGTGAATATCGATGCCCAAAGCCCGGCTCACCAGGCCGTGCAGCACCGCCAGCCGCACGGGCGCCATCGCCGCGGCGAAGGCGTCGGGCGTGGCGTCGGGCAGAGCGGAAGGCTGACCGGCGCGGCGGCGCAGCGTCGCGGCCGCGGCCGGGCCGAGCTGGTCGGGCGACTCCCAGATGTGCATCCGCAGGTCAACGATCATGGGCTGCGTTCCGCACCGTGAATGGCCGCGAAGTTCCCACCCATCGTACCAATTGCGGCCGCGATGACGATCAGGTTACGGGCGAGCGCGCCTGGCGCAGGTGCTCGACCATCCGCGGCTCCCGCGCCAGCATCGGCGCCGGCAGGATGAGCACCATCACCAGCGCGAAAATCAGCACCGGATCGGTGAAGGGCAGGTGCTCCTCGCCGAGGTATCGCCACCAGTCCGCAACCGCGCTGAGGAAGCCGCGGGTCGTATCCAGGGAATTGCATCTCGCGTGGTGGTCGACCCAGCTCGGCCGCGGGCCACACGCCGCTGCAACGGCCGTGTAGTGTAGCCGCCGTGGTCGGCCGAAACGCCGCCGCACGGACAGCGCCTTCCAGAGGGGTACGACGACGTCCCCCCCGCGGGTCGGCAGGTTTGTGGACGCCCTTATGGCCGGCCGCCGGCGGCACTTGTCGCCTCGCGGGGGGGGTGGTAAAGTATTCGGCTCTGGTTTGGCAGGGCGAAGGCTGACCTGGCGCCTGGGGCGCGTCGAAGCAGGACGAGTGACGACCATGACAATCACGGCTGAGAAACGCAGCGCACTGATCGAGACCTACCGTCGCGACGACAAGGACACCGGCTCGCCGCAGGTGCAGATTGCCGTCCTGACCGAGCGGATCACCGCCCTGACCGACCACCTGCGCTCGCACAAGCACGATTTTTCATCCCGCCGCGGCCTGCTGGCCATGGTCAGCCGCCGCAACCGCCTCCTGAAATACCTCGCCGGGACCGATCGCCCCGCCTACCTGGGGCTGATCAAGCAACTGGGCCTGCGCAAGTAGGCCACAGGCCCTGCCGGCACGTCCGGCGGGCGGAATGTCGCCAATGCAGGTTTTCTTGCGTTTTCGGCTTCCACCCGGGCCGCGATCGGGTAGAATCACGCACCGCGTTCGTAACCGTGTGTTGAGCCAGTGAATGACAGCGGGCTTGGTGCCGCGGCCCCCATCGGCCGGCACCCCGCCGGGAAACGCCCGGCCTCCCCATGCAGACCGCCCCGCGGACCGCCGCACCAATCTCTCTGTCTCTGCTGCTCAACGCGAAAAACTGAATCGGCCGACCGGCTCCGACAGCATGGAGGCCCGGCAGCGTGGAGGGGAGTCCACCCGTCGGTGGATGTCGCTCCAGGCGACCGGCGCGCGGATCGGCCCCAGTGAATCCATTGAAAGCAGAGGTTTGCAGATGTCAGTGACACGTGTGGAAATGGAACTCGGCGGCCGCACCCTTTCGATCGAAACCGGCAAAATCGCCCGCCAGGCCGACGGGGCTGTGCTCGTCCAGCACGGCGAAACCGTCGTGCTCGGCACCGTCGTGCGGGCCGCCCCGCGCGAGGGCATCGACTTCTTTCCCCTGACCGTCGACTACCGCGAGAAGCTCAACGCGGCCGGCAAGTTCCCCGGCGGCTTCCGCAAGCGCGAGGGAGCGCCCAACCAAAAAGAAATCCTGACGATGCGCAACATCGACCGCCCCCTGCGGCCGCTGTTCCCCAAGGGTTTTGTCGACGAGGTGCAGATCCAGTGCTGGGTTCTCGCCGCCGACGGCCAGAATGAGCCGGACGTGCTCGCCGGCATCGCCGCTTCCGCCGCCCTGAGCATCAGCAGCGTGCCCTTCGACGGGCCGGTCGGCAACGTCCGCATCGGCCGCGTCGACGAGCAACTCGTGCTCATGCCCACCGCCGCCCAGAATGAGTTCAGCGATCTGGACATGCTCCTCTGCGGCCACGCCGACGGCCTGAATATGATCGAAGTCGGCGCCCACGAGCTGTCCGAGGACGCCGTGCTCGCCGCCCTGGAATTTGGCCAGAAATACGTCAAGCAGGTGGCCGACCTCATCGGCCAGCTCGCCGCCAAGGCCGGCAAGCCCAAGGTGGCCGACATCACCGCGCCCGACGCCCAGATCATCAGCCTCGTCGAGTCGAAGCTGACCGGCCCGTTGAAAACTGCCCTTACCGGCGAAGGCACGAAGCTCGAACGTAAGGAAGCCGCCTCCGGTGCGATCAAGGCCTTCATGGCCGAGCACTTCCCCGAGCCGGACGAAAACGTCGGCGCCGTCGCCTACCGCAAGTGGCAGGGCCGCGTCACCCAGGCCAAAGAGGCCATCCACGAACTCGAAGGCAAACTCGTCCGCGACGCGATCCTCGCCGGCCGGCGCACCGATGGCCGGTCGATGAACGACCTGCGCTCCATCCACTGCGAGGTGAAGGTCCTGCCCCGCGTGCATGGTTCGGCCTTGTTTACCCGCGGCGAAACCCAGGCCCTGGTCACCACCACCCTCGGCACCAACCGCGACGAGCAGATCGTCGACGGCCTGGGCGAAGAGTATGCCGAGAAGTTCTACCTGCACTACAACTTCCCGCCTTTCAGCGTCGGCGAAGTCAAGCGCATCACCGGCCCCAGCCGCCGCGACATCGGCCACGGCATGCTCGCGCAGAAAGCGCTGCAGCCCGTGCTGCCCCCCGTCGACCAGTTCCCCTACACCGTCCGCGTGGTCAGTGACATCCTCGAGTCCAACGGCTCGTCGAGCATGGCCAGCACCTGCGGCGGCTGCCTGGCCCTTATGGACGCCGGCGTGCCCATCAGCGCGACAATCGCGGGCATCAGCATCGGCCTGATCCACGAGCCGGGCCGCGACGACGTCTACCTCGTCGACATCCAAGGCGAGGAGGACCACTTCGGCGACATGGACTTCAAGGTCGCCGGCTCACGCCAGGGCATCACCGCCATCCAGCTCGACCTCAAGACCCGCGGCCTGAGCATGGCCCAGATCCGCAAGACCTTCGAGCTGGCCCGCGCCAAACGCATCGAGATCATCGAAAAAATGGAGCAGGCCCTCGCCGCCCCACGCACCGAGCTGAGCCCATACGCCCCGCGCATGCTCACCACGTCGATCCATCCCGACAAGATCGGCAAGCTCATCGGCCCCGGCGGCAAGACCATCCGCGCCATCCAGGAAGCCACCGGCGCCACCATCGAGGTCGAGGAAGACGGCACGGTCTTCGTCTTCGCCGCCGGCAGCGGCAAGGCCGAGGCCGCCCTCGAGGAAATCGAGAAGCTCTGTGCCGAGGTCAAGCTCAATCAGATCTACACCGGCCGCGTCACGTCCATCAAGGACTTCGGCGCGTTCATCGAAGTCATCCCCGGCCAGGACGGCCTGTGCCACATCTCCGAACTGAGCGACGGCTACGTCGAGCGGGTCGGCGACATCGTGAAGCTCGGCGACGAGGTCCGCGTCAAGGTCATCCTCATCGACGAGCAGGGCCGCGTGAAACTCTCACGCAAGGCTGTGCTCAAGGAAGAGGGCCAGACCGACGGCCGCTCGGGTGGTGAAGGCGGCAGCGGCGGCGAAGAAGGTCGTGGCGGCGACGGCCGCGGCGACAATCGTGGCGGCGACGGCGGCCGTCGCGGCGGCTACAAGTCCGATCGCGGCCGACGACCCGCCCGTGCCGAAGGCTAGATCGCAGTCGTCGGCGCCC
>CAZUUQ010000008.1:43266-46565 GCA_964622625.1 uncultured Phycisphaeraceae bacterium
TCGCATGTCCGGCGTCGGGGCGATTGCGGGGGACAACGGCAAGAGGTCTTGTGGTGCTGGCGAACTTTGGGTATGGTGAACGCGCACTTTGTGAAGCGTGCCGGGGGTGTCCGGGAAATCTGATAGCGACCATTCGGTCATGCTGGGTACGGGAAAAGTGGAGTCTGGAGCAGCCTGAGAATGTGGATGGGCTGGGGCCGATTGCCTGACGCGGGCGCGGTTCCGTTATTGTCCCATCCGGATTGCATGGTGGTTGGGGCTGGGCGCATATCTCAAACCGCCCACGACAGGAGACGGCCCATGGCGACGAAAGGCCAGGTCAAGTGGTTTGATCCGAAAAAAGGCTACGGATTCATCATCGGCCCATCGGGTCAGGATGTGTTCGTGCATTACACCCAGATCGAAGGCGACGGCTTCCGTCTGCTCAAGGACGGCGAGCCGGTCGACTACGAACTGGTGGAGTCCGACAAGGGTCTCCAGGCACGGCAGGTGCAGCGTGCGCCCGAAAACTTGGGGGACCCGCAGCCCGTCTCGCCGCAGAACCAGCAGAACTGACGCGACAACCCCGTTGCCGTGAATCGCACCAGGCGTTGCGCCCATCCGACAACGCGGCGATGCGCCCGCCTGTGACGCCGCCGCCCCCCGCGACTATGCTCTGGCCGTGACGGCTCCGCTGATGATTGGTGTTGCCCTGGGTCTGCTCGCGGCCATGCCGCTGCTCTATCTGGCCGTCCACCGCACCCGCCGACGCATGGCCCGACTCCAGGAGCAGAACGCCGCCAACCAGCGGCTGGCCGAACTGGGCACGCTGGCCGGCGGACTGGCGCACGAAATCAGGAACCCGCTCTCCTCGGTCAACCTCAACATCCAGCTTCTGCAGGAAGACCTCCAGCAGGTGGCCGACGCCCATCGCGACGGCCGGCTCGACGCGCAGCAGATTCCCCGTATCCAGCGCCGCCTTGGCGCCCTGGCCGGTGAGACCCGACGCCTGCGCGACATCCTCGAAGACTTCCTCCGGTTCGCCGGCCGACTCAAGCTCCAGCGCGAGCCGACCGACCTCAACGCCCTGATCGATCAGGTCGCCGACTTCTTCGCCGCCCAGGCCCAGGCGGCCGCCATCCACATCCGCACCACCCTCGCCGCCAGGCCGGCCGTCGCCGACGTCGATGCCGACCTGCTCAAGCAGGCCCTGCTCAACCTCATGATCAACGCCGTCCACGCCATGACCGCCGCCCGTGAGAAAGCCCAGCCGCACGGCGGGGCCAACGAACTGATGATCCGCACCCAGCTTCGCCGCGCGCCCGGCGGAAGCGAGATCGAGATCCACGTGACCGACACCGGCCCGGGCATCGACGCCGCCATCGTGCCCCGGCTTTTTGAGCCTTACTTCTCCACGCGCCGCGGCGGCACCGGCCTGGGCCTGCCCACCGCCCGCCGCATCGTCGAGGAGCACGGCGGGCGCATCACCGTCCACACCGAGCCCGGCCGCGGCAGCGACTTCGCCATCATCCTGCCCGCCGCCGCGCCCACGGCCCCACATACTTTCCCGGCCGATGCCCGCGACGGCGGCGCGTTAGAATCGCCATCATCATGACCACCACCGCCGCCAATACGACCTCCGGCCCAAATGCCGCGAAAACCGCCCTCTTCCGCATCCTCGCCGCCGACAAACTCGCGCCCGAGGGGCTGGACTTCCTCAAGCAGCAGCCCGACGTCGAGCTGGTCAACAAGCCCGGCCTGTCCGAGGCCGACCTGGCCGCCATCGCCGGCCAGCACGACGGCATGATCGTGCGCTCGGGCGTGCAGGTCACCGCCAAGGTGCTGGCCAACCCCGGCCGGCTCAAGGTCATCGCCCGCGCCGGTGTGGGTGTGGACAACATCGACCTCGACGCCGCCACCGCGGCCGGCATCCTCGTCATGAACTCCGCCGAGGCCTCCACGCTCTCCACGGCCGAGCACGCCTTCGCCCTCCTGATGGCCCTCGCCCGCCGCATCGGGCCGGCCTACCAGACCATGACCCAGGGCGGATGGGACCGCGCGAAGTTCACCGGCCACCAGTTGCACGGCAAGACGCTCGGCGTGGTCGGCTTCGGACGCATCGGCCGCACCGTCGCCGAGCGGGCCTTGGCCTTCGGCATGACCGTCGTCGCCTACGACCCGTTCTACAACCAGCCCACCGCCATGGACGGCCAGGTCCGCATGTTCCGAGACTTCCAGGAACTGCTGCCCCATGCCGACATCCTCACCTTCCACGTGCCCCTCACCGACCAGACCCAGGGCATGCTCGGCCGCGAACAGTTCGCCATGTGCCGCGACGGCCTGATGGTCGTCAACGCGGCCCGCGGCGGCATCGTCGATGAGCAGGCCCTGCTCGAAGCCCTCGGCAGCGGCAAGTGCGCGGCCGCCGCACTCGACGTCTTCACCGCCGAGCCGCCCCCCGCCGACAGCCCGCTGCGCAAACATCCCAACCTGCTGCTGACACCGCACCTGGGCGCGTCCACCGAGGAAGCCCAGCAGGCGGTGAGCATCGTCGCGGCCGAGCAGCTTCTGGCCTACCTGCGCGGCCAGGGCATCCGCGGGGCCGTCAACGCCGGCAACCTGCGCGTCGACCTCGATCCCGTGCAGCAGCGCTTCGTCGACCTGGCCCAGCGCATGAGCCGGCTCATCAGCCCGATGATTACGCATGGCACCGCCCAGGGCATCGCCGAGGTCCGCTTCGAACTGGCGGGCCAGACCCTCGCCGCCGCGGCCGGCACCGTCGAACGTTACGCCCTGGTGGAACTGCTCCGCGGCCACCTCGACCTGCCGGTCAACGTCATCAACGTCGCCGCCGTCGCCGAGCAGCGCGGCATCCGCCTGCGCACCACCCGCGTCGAGGACGCCAACATCGAAGGCTCCAAGCTCACCATCGAGATCGACGGCGACGGGGGCAAGCCCGGCGACAAGGCCGCTGAGAAGGGCGGCGAAAGGGGCGGTGAAAGGGCTGGCGAGCACCGCCGCATCGTCGGCCGGGTGTTCGACGATCTGCGCCCGCGCGTCGTCGAGATCAACGGCTACCACATGGACATGATCCCGGCCGGCGACATGGTGCTGATTCTCAATGAAGACCGCCCCGGCATGGTCGGCCTGGTCGGCACCGAGCTGGGCCAGGCCGGCGTGAACATCGCCGACATGACCATCAGCCGCCGCGACAACAAGGCCCTCATGGTTCTCCAGGTCGACACCCCGCCCACCGAGCCGGTCGTCAACCGCCTGCGCCACCGCCCCGGCATGCTCAAAGTCGCCGTCATCAAACTCCC
>CAZUUQ010000009.1:0-35442 GCA_964622625.1 uncultured Phycisphaeraceae bacterium
CGTCGTCGTGGAACTGCACGCCCTCGAAGCCGAGCTGGCGGTAGGCGGCCAGCTTTCTGGAGAACTCGACGGTGGGACGGATCGGCGGGCCGAAGGGGTCGGCTCCTTCGTGAATGTTCCACGGGCCGAAGGAGAAGCGGTAGTCAGCGGGCATGGGGAAGTCCTTGGGTGGTGCGTGAATCAGTCAATTCTAGTGAATGAAGATGGGTCTGGGGCGTGCGGTCAGGTTATTGCACGGCAACGATTGGGAGGTTCGCGCCGTTGCGCAGGTAGAGGGGCACGCGTTCGAGGGGGGCGTCGGCGATGAGGGTCTGGCCGCCGGGGTGCTGGCGGCCGGTGTAGGGATCGGTCCATGCCGCGCCGGCGGGCAGACAGACGGCGCGCTGCGTCTGTCCCTGGGCGAGCACGGGCGCGACGAGAATGTCCGGGCCGAACATGAACTGGTCCTCGACGTCGGCCGCGGTCGGATCGTCGGGGAAATCGAAGAACAGCGGGCGCATCGGCGGCGTACCGTCCTCGTGGGCCCGCTTCATCTGCCGCATGATGTAGGGGCGCAGGCGTTCACGGAGGAAGAGCAGTTCACGGATGATGTTGTACGCGCGGTCGCCGAAGGACCAGACTTCATTGGGCCCGCCGGTCTCGGGGGTGGCCGGGACGCGGTAGCCGTGCAGGCGAAAGAGCGGGCAGAAGACGCCGAACTGGAACCAGCGCACGATCAGCTCGCGGAACTCCTCCGATTCCGGATCGCCGCCCATGAACCCGCCGATGTCGGTGGTCCACCAGGGGATGCCTGACAGGCCGATGTTCAGCCCCGCGCGGACCTGGGCGGCCAGGGACTCGAAGGTCGAGTCGATGTCGCCGGACCACACGGCCGCGCCGTAGCGCTGCGAGCCGGCCCAGGCGGAGCGGCAGAGCGTGATGATTTCGTTTTCGCCGGCGGCCTTGAGTCCTTCATGGAACGCCTGCTGATGGGCGATCGGATAGATACAGCCGACCTCCAGGCCGTTGCCCGCGTGGTAGCGCAGGTTGTCGTGATCGTTGGGCGCGATCTCCGGCTCGCAGGCGTCGAGCCAGAAGACGCGGATACCGTGCGCGTGGTAGTTCTCACGGATCTGATCCCAGAGGAACCTGCGGGCCTCGGGGTTGGTCGGGTCGTAGTACTCGATGTAATTGGCATGGTGGAGATCGGGGGCGTCGCCCATCTGGAACAGGGCCGGCGTGCCGCGCTCCGTGCGGAGCAGCAGGCCCAGGCGTTTCATCCGGTAGTAGAGCCGGCTGTGCGTATTGACCGACGGCCAGACGGAGACCATAAGTTCGACGCCCATCTCCTTGAGTTCGCGCACCATGGCGGCCGGATCGGGAAAGGCTTTTTCGTCGAACCGCCATTCGCCCATGAGCGGCCAGTGGAAGTAGTCCACGACGATGACGTCCAGGGGCAGGCCGCGGCGTTTGTGCTCGCGGGCGACGGTGAGCAGCTCCTCCTGCGTACGGTAGCGCAGCTTGCACTGCCAGAAGCCGGCCGCGAAGGCCGGCAGCATGGGGGCGTGGCCGGTCGCGTCGGCGTAGGCGCGGGTGAGGTCGGCATAGCTGTCGCCGACGGTGATCCAGTAGTCGATCTGGCGGGCGGCCTGGGCGATCCAGCGTGTCTGCGTGGCACCCAGCTCCACGCGGCCGACGCCCGGAAGGTTCCACAGCAGGGCGTAGCCGCGCGACGAGATCAACAGCGGAATCGTGACCTCACAGTTGCGCTGCTCCAGGTCGATGACGCAGCCTTTCTGATTCAGTCGGCCATGGCGGTGCTGGCCCAGGCCGTAGATGCGCTCGTCGTCGTGCGCGGCGAATCGCACCTCGCCGCGGTGCAGGTCGCCGCCGACGGACTTGAACTGGCGCGGGCGGGCGTGCATGGGTTTGATGGGCGTTTCGGCGAGGATGGGCTGGCCGGTGCGGGCGTGGGTGAAGGCGATGTGGCCTTCGGGCGAGACGGTCGCGCGGATGCGGCCATGGGTGATGGCGGCCGCATGGTCGCCGATGTCGATGCGGACCTCGCCGTCTGCCGCGTTGTGGGATGGCGGCTCCAAGAGGGCGCTGTAGACGGGGGCGAAAACCGGGTTCATCGTGGCCCGGACGCGCAGGGCGTGGCCGCCCCACGGCTCGATGCACAGCGTCTCGCCGTATTTGTGCCAGACCAGAGCCGCGCCTCGCCGCGAGAACTCACCCGCCATCATTCCGCACTCCATGTCACCGATGCCCCGCGTCGCGTCACAGGCGACGGGGAAGTCACAATATAGCGGTGCCTGTGGGGCGGCGCGACCGGCCGCGGCAATCCGCACCTTCGCGGCGAAGGCGCTGCTTGGCCGCAACCTGAATCCCGTCTCCCGATTCCTTCTCCTCTCTGGCTTTCTACACCCCCACCTATACCCCTACCCTACCCCGCCGCCATGTCGGCCGTGTCCAGCCAGATCGTCACCGGGCCGTCGTTGTGGATCGTCACGGCCATCATCGCGCCGAATTCGCCGGTTTCCACGCGGGGCACGCCCAGGCGGCGGAGCTGGTCGGTGAAGTGTTCGCAGAGTCGTGCGGCGTCGGCGGGGTCGGCGGCGTCGGTGAAGCTGGGACGGCGGCCCTTGCGGGCGTCGGCATAGAGGGTGAACTGGCTGACGACCAGGGCGTGCCCCCCGACGTCGAGCAGGCTGCGATTGAACTTGCCCTGCTCGTCGTTGAAGATGCGCAGGTGCACGATCTTGTGAGCCAGCCGGTCGGCCTCGGCTGCCGTGTCGCCGTGCCCGACACCCAGGAGAATGACCAGGCCGTGGTCAATGCGGCCGACGGTCTGGCCGGCCACGTCGACCTGCCCGTGGGTGACGCGTTGAAGTAAAGCCCGCATGGACCAGAGCATAGCGACATGCGGGTCGTCGGCCCACGGGTGGGGGCATGTCTTTTGTGACGGCGATGTGCCGGGGCGTCGGGGCCTGCTAGACTGATTCGACCATGGCCTGTCCACGTCTGATCTGCGAGCAGACCGCCCTGCTGGTGGTGGACGTGCAGGAACGTCTGGCGGCGGTGATGAGCGACCGGGCGCGTCTGGCGCGGCAGGTGGGCCTGCTGGTGGAGGCGTGCGGGCGGCTGGGCATGCCGGTGCTGGCCACCGAGCAGTACCCCAGGGGCCTTGGGCCGACGGTCGCGGCCGTGGCCGAAAAATGGCCGGCGGGGCTGGTGAAGGTGGAGAAGCTGAAGTTCTCCGCCCTGGTCGAGCCGGTGCGGGAGGCCCTGGCGCAGCGCGGCGTGGTGTCGGTGCTGGTCTGCGGGATCGAGGCCCATGTCTGCGTACAGCAGACATGCCTGGACCTGCTGGACGCGGGGCTGACGGCCGCGGTGGTGCTGGACGCGATTGACTCGCGGCGGCGGGAGGACCGGGAGGCGGCCGTCCAGCGGATGACGCAGGTGGGGGTGCTGCCGGTGACGGTGGAATCGGCCCTGCTGGAGATGGTGCGGGAGGCGGGGGGCGAGCGGTTCAGGGCGGTTCTGCCGCTGATTCGCTAGCATGTGGCGGCCACGTGGGGCTGGTCGCCGGCCCGCGGCGGCTGGTGGGCATGGCGACATCGGACCAGGACGCAATCACAAACTGACCTGCAAACACGATCGGGAGACCTGTCATGCTGGAGATTTACGAGCAGCTCAAGCAGATGATCGCGGCGATGGAGGACGACGTGCGCAAGGCGGCGGGCGGCAACAAGGCGGCCGGCACGCGCGTGCGCAAGGCCATGCAGGACTTGAAGAACAAGGCCCAGGAGCTGCGGGTCAAGGTTCTTGAGGACCGTGGCGACGCGGCCTGAGGCGGCCTGACGCGGGTTGAGGCGGCGAGGGATGCCGCCGCGGCCGCCGGCTGTCCGCCCGTAATCATCCACGTTGCGTTGCGGCGATGGCCCGGCTGTCGGCGTCGGCCATTGACGTGGGAGGTGTCTTGACGCATGCCGCCCAAAGCCCTGCTTGATCTGTCCACCATTGACCTGCGCCGCGTGCAGTTTGACGCGGCCGCGATCGAGGCGGTCAACCCGCATCGCGGCCACATGCGCATGCTCGACGGGGTGATCTACGAGGCTCCGGACCGCAAGTCGGCGGTGGCCTTCAAGGACGTGCGGGCTGACGAGTTCTGGGTGGCGGGGCACATTCCCGGCCGGCCGCTGTTTCCGGGCGTGCTGATGATCGAGGCGGCCGCGCAACTGGCGAGTTTCGTGATGCTGCGGCAGCTTCCCGAAGATCAGCGGCAGTTCATGGGCTTCGTGGAGGCCAACGCCGCCAAGTTCCGCGCCCAGGTGGTGCCGGGCGACCGCCTGCTGCTGGTGGCCCGCGAGGCCCAGACGCGGCGGCGGCGGACGGTGTGCGAGGCCCAGGGGTGGGTGAACAGCACGATGGTGTTCGAGGTGGCGGTGACGGGCATGCTGATGTAGGCGCTTCCCCTGCCGGCGACGCGCGGCGGAGCGTGCAGGCGTCCCCGAAGTCCAACGTTCACGGCCCCATGCAGCGCCCGCGTGTTGACCCTGTGGCGGCGCGGTCTTATTCTCTGGGCCACGCCTTGGGCACGTGGCCCGCGGCGGTGTGCAAGTCGGTGCGGACGCTGTCGTTGAGCCGATGAATCGTCCCATGGGGCGGCCGCTTCAAGTTGTTGAGCATGGTGAGCCTGCTGGCACAACAGAGCGGTGACGCGGCCCTGGCCGAGGCGGCTGCCCGGCAACTGGGGCCGTGGCTGTTTTACGGCTTCGGCCTGATGACGGTGCTGGCGGCTTGGGCCATCGTGGTCAGCCAGAACATCGTGCGCATGAGCGTCTACCTGCTGCTGGCCCTGGGCGGCGTGGCGGGGCTGTATTTCCTGCTGTACGCGGAACTTCTGGCGGCGATCCAGTTGATCGTCTACGTCGGCGGAACGTTGATCCTGATCGTCTTCGGCGTGATGCTCACGAGCCGCAATCCGTTCATGCAGTTGCAGACGGACCTGTGGGAGCGGGCGGTGGGCGTGGGCCTGGGTTTGATTGTGGCGGGGCTGCTGCTGCTGGCGCTGACGGCCAGCGACCTGCCGACGCAGTATCCCGCGGCCCTTCCCGGCGATTACACCCTGGTGCAGACCTTCGGCCGGGTGGTGCTCAGCAAGTACGTGGTGGTGTTCGAACTGGCGGCGGTGCTGCTGCTGGTGGTGATGATCGGCGCCGCCTACATGGCGAGGCAGCGAAGCGCGGAGTGAGGAGACATTGCCGATCGCCGATGGGCGATTGGCGATTGTCAGGAGGTCGCGGCCGGCGCCGACACAATCGTAATTCGGCAATCCCATGACGAATCCCCTCATCGAGATCGGCCTGACGCACTACGTGCTGCTGTCGCTGCTGGTGATGGCCGCGGGGGTGGCGACGGTGCTGACCAAGCGCAACGCCATCGGGATTCTCATCGGCGTGGAGCTGATTCTGAATGCGGCGTCGCTGAACTTCGTGGCGTTCAACCGCTACGCCTGGCCGGCGGCCGCGGGCGTCGGCGCGGGCGGACAGAGCGCGGCCGCGGTCGAGGGCGTCATCTTTGCCGTGTTCATCATTGTGCTGGCCGCGGCCGAGGCCGCCATCGCTCTGGCGATCTTCCTGAACTTCTACAACACCTTCGGCTCGATCGACGTCGAGAAAGCCGCCGGCCTCAAAGGCTGAGCAGGGGATAGCCGCCGCCTATGCACACGATCACGCTGCTGGTCACGATCGCGACGCTGCTGCCGCTGCTCAGTTCGGCGGCGGTGATCTTCGTGGGCAAGCGGCTCATGGGCCATCGGTCCGGCACGTTCGCCACGGCCATGATGGGCGGCAGCTTCATCTGCGCGGCCATTGCTCTGGGGCTGTGGCTGACCGGCGACCGCGCGACGCTCGTCTGGTCCATCCCCTGGATCCCGCTTCCCGGACTGGGCGGCGACGGCGGGATGGGCTGGCTGTATCTGGGCGTGCTGGTCGATTCGCTGGGCATCGCCATGGTGACGATGGTCAGCCTCATCGCGTTTCTGGTGCATCTCTACAGCATCGGCTACATGCACGGCGACGCGCTGTACGAGCGGTTTTTCGCCTACCTGTCGCTGTTCACCTTCTCGATGCTGGGGATCGTGACGGCCAACTCGATCATGCAGCTTTTCGTCTTCTGGGAGCTGGTGGGGCTGACCAGCTACCTCTTAATCGGCTTCTGGTTCCAGAAGCGCGGGCCGCAACTGGCGTGCAAGAAAGCCTTCGTGATGAACCGCATCGGGGACACGGGCTTTCTGATCGGCTTCGGGATTCTGTTCGCGAAGCTGGGCGGCAACGTGCTGCTGCCGTCCGCGGCGGGCGCGGGGACGCAGAGCATGTTCGAGGCCATCCGCGGCCTGATCGAAGCCGACGGCCATTCGATCACCAACCCGCCGCTGTGGCTGACGATCGCGGGCATCGGCCTGTTCTGCGGGGCGATCGGCAAGAGCGCCCAGTTCCCGCTGCACACCTGGCTGCCCGACGCGATGGAAGGGCCCACGCCGGTGTCGTCCATCGTGCACTCGGCGACGATGGTGGCCGCGGGCGTCTACCTCACCGGCCGCATCTACCCGATCCTCACACCCGCCGCCCACCTGTTCATCGCCACCATCGGCCTGATCACGCTGGTCATGGCCGCGTGCATGGCTCTGGTGATGACGGACATCAAGCGGGTGCTGGCTTATTCGACCCTGTCGCAACTCGGCTACATGACGCTGGCCCTGGGCGTCGGGGCGTACACCTTCGCGCTGTTCCACCTGGTGACGCACGCGTTTTTCAAGTGCTGCCTGTTCCAGTGCGCCGGCTCGGTGATTCACGGCGCCCATCACCAGCAGGACATGCGCTGCTACGGCGGGCTGTGGAAGAAGCTGCCGGCCACGGGCTGGTGCTTCCTGATCTGCACGCTGGCGATCGCGGGGGCGTCGATCCCGTGGACGAGCCTCGGCCTCAGCGGCTTCTACTCCAAGGATGGCATCATCGCGGGCACGATCAACTACGGCCAGGCGATGGCGGCCCTGGGCCCGTGGGCCAAGCTGTTCTGGCTGGGGCCGGTGGTCATCGCCTATGTCACGCCGTTCTACATGGCCCGCGCCTTCACGCTCACGTTCCTCGGCCGGCCGCGCGACCAGCACCTCTACGACCACGCCCACGAAGCGCCGCTGACGATGGTCGTGCCGCAGGCGGTGCTGGCGTTCATGGCGATCGTCAGCGGCTGGTTCCTGTGGAAGGGTCTGATCGTCGCATCCGAGCCGGCGGTCGACTGGGTGCAGACGGCCGCGGCGATTGAGGGGCACCATGCCCATGGGATGCACCTGACGCATCAGTACCTGCTGCACGGTCTGGCGTGGATGCTGACCATCGGTGCGGCCGTGCTGCTGTACCGCGGCGGCCTGGGCAAGGCGGCCCGCATCGCGTCACTTCCGGGGGTCAACGTGCTGCACGCCTGGGCGGTCAACAAGTTCTATTTCGACGATCTGTACGACACCGTCGCCGTGGGCATCGCCAAGGCAACGGCCGCGGTCGCCGGCTGGATCGACAGGCATCTGGTGGACGGCCTGGTGAACCTGACGGGCCTGACGGGGCGCGGTGCGGCGACGGTCGTGGGATTGTTCGACAGGCGGATCGTGGACGGGGCGGTGGACGGCGCGGCCGCGCTGGCGCAGGGCGGCGGCGCCCTGCTGCGTTCGACCCAGGCCGGCCGCGTGCGCGGCTACGTGCTGCTGGTCTTCGCCGCGGCCGTCCTCGCCAGCCTCGTGGTCATCACCGTCACCATCGCGGGACGGTAGCGCAGGAAAGCCAACAGGACGCTCGACATGCAAAGTGTGATCAACTGGATGATCTTTCTGCCGCTGATCGGCGGGCTGGTGTGCCTGGCGGTGCCGAGCAGACAGGCGGCCCGGCAGACGGCGCTGGTCGCGTCGATTCTCACGTTCCTTCTGAGCGTGGTCGTCGCCGTTGCCTACTACACGCAGAACTTCGAGGGCGTGGCGTTCGTCACGGCCGTGAGCTGGATCGACGCGATCAACGTCGAGTACCGCACCGGCATCGACGGCCTGTCGCTGCCGCTGGTGCTGCTCACCACCGCGCTGTCGGTGCTCGTGGTCATCGCCTCGTGGAAGATCGAAAAGGCGGTCAAGGCCTACATGGCCCTGTACCTGTTTCTGCTGACGGGCATGATCGGCGTGTTCGTCGCCCTGGACCTGTTTCTGTTCTACGTGTTCTTCGAGGTGTCGCTGCTGCCGATGTATTTCCTCATCGGCGTGTGGGGCGGGCCGCGGAAGGAATACGCGGCCATCAAGTTCTTCCTCTACACGCTGTTCGGCTCGATCTGCCTGCTGGTGGTGATGCTCGGGTTCTACTTCATCACGCCCAGCGCCGCCGGGGCCGAGGGCGCCACGTGGGACATGATCCGCCTGCAGACCGACGGAGCTCTCCAGGCTCTGTTCGTCAAGGACGGGCCGTACTGGATGTTCGCCCGACTCGCGTTCTGGCTGACGCTGGTGGCGTTCATGGTCAAGCTGCCGGCCGTGCCGTTCCACACCTGGCTGCCCGACGCCCACGTCGAGGCCCCGACGCCCATCTCCATGATCCTGGCCGGCGTGCTGCTGAAGATGGGCGGCTACGCCATGATGCGCATCACATGGCCGCTGTTCCCCGACGCGGCCCAGCTCTACTGGGCGTGCGTGGCCACGCTGGGCGTGATCGCGATTCTCTACGGGGCCCTGTGCGCCATGGCCCAGACCGACTGGAAGAAGCTGGTGGCCTATTCCTCGGTGAGCCACATGGGTTACGTCCTGCTGGGCCTGGGCGTGCTGACGCGGACGGCCTTCGACGGGGCGTATTACCAGATGATCGCCCACGGCATCAGCAGCGCCATGATGTTCTTCCTCGTCGGCGTGGTCTACGACCGGGCCCACCATCGCGAGATCAACCGCCTCGGCGGCATGTGGCTCAAGTGGCCGGGCTACGGCGGCTGGTCGCTGGTCGGCTTCTTCGCCGGCATGGGCCTGCCGGGGCTGTGCGGCTTCATCGGCGAGGTCATGGTGCTGCTGGGCACGTTCCAGGCGGTGAACAACGGCTTTGATCCCACGGTGGTCTACACCCTGGGCGTGCTCGCGGCCACGGGCGTGATACTCACGGCCGGCTACATCCTCTGGATGTTCCAGCGCGTCTACATGGGCCCGCAGCGGCCGGACTACGACCACTACGAGCCGGTCACCGGCCGGGAGTATTTCATCATGGCCGCGCTCGGCGTCGCGGCCGTGGTCTTCGGCCTCGTGCCCTACCTGATCTTCGTCATGACCCGGCCGACGTTCGACACCATCATGCAGACCCTCGCCGTCCCCGTCGCGAACGCGACCGCCCTGTTCGGCGGGTAGGACGGAAAGAAAGAGTTCACCACAGAGAACACAGAGAACACAGAGATCACAGAGAGGAATTTGAGAAGACAGGAAATGAGGAAGATGTGGACGGCCAGGTTGCGGATCGAATTACTGATTGCGGACGGTGTGCCCATGCGGCATCAGAATCGACCCGGGATGATTCATCACCCAAGCTCTTCTCTCCGTGTTCTCTGTGTCCTCTGTGGTAAGAATGAAAGCCCCATCACGTGACGCCCACGATACCCACCTGGACGCAACTGCGACCGCTGCTGCCGGAGATCTGGCTGGTGCTGACGATGTGCGCGGTGCTCATCGTGCCCTTCGTCCGCCGGCATGACGCGCGGCCGCTGGCGGCGGTGACCATCGGCGGCCTGCTGCTGGCGCTGCTGGCCACGGCCGGCAGTCTGCCCGCCGACGCGGCCGGGGTGTTCCACGGCACACTGACAGTCGATCCCTTCAGCCAGTTCTTCAAGGTGCTGCTGCTGATCTTCACGCTGGGCGTCACAGCGCAGTGGCTGCTGGTGGGCAGGCGGCGGCTGTCGGTGCTGGACGTGCCGGACTACCTGTGCCTGATCGTCGGCGCGGCCGTGGGCATGGCCCTGATGGCGTCGGCCTCCAACTTCCTGATGATGGTCATCGCCGTCGAGGCCGCGTCGCTGCCCAGCTACGCCCTGGCCGGCTTTCGCAAGCGCAGCCGCATCAGCTCGGAAAGCGCGCTGAAGTACGTCCTCTTCGGCGCTGCCAGCAGCGCGATCATGATCTACGGCATCTCGCTGATCTACGGGCTGACCGGCTCGCTGGATTTCTCGGCCGTGGCGGGCGCGGCCACGGCCGAGGGCGGCATGTCGCCGCTGCTGGCCGTCGGCATGCTGGCGATGCTCGCGGGCGTCGCGTTCAAGCTCTCGGCCGTGCCCATGCACTTCTGGTGTCCCGACGTCTTCGAGGGCGCGCCCATCGAGATCACCACCTTCCTGTCGGTCGCCAGCAAGGGCGCGGCCGTGTGCCTGCTGGCGCGGCTCATGTACGCCTTCGGCGCGGGCGCGACGCTCGCGGGCAACGAACCATTGGTCGGCTTGGCCATCGGCGTGGGCATCCTCGGAGCCGTCACGGCGACATGGGGCAACTTCGCCGCCCTGGCGCAGCACAACATCAAGCGTCTGCTGGCCTACAGCTCGATCGCCCACGCGGGCTACATGATCATGGCCGTCAGCGCCCTGGCCGTCGCCGGACCCGTGGGACGCGGCGCCGCGGACAACTCCCTGCTCGTGCTGCCCGCGGAAGTCACCGCCCCGCTGCTGTTCTATCTGCTCGTGTACCTGTTCATGAATCTGGGTGCGTTCACCGTCGCGGCTGTGGTGGCGTCCCAGGCCGGCAGCGAAGACATCCGCGACTATGCCGGCATGGCGTCGCGCTCGCCGCTGCTGATGGTGCTCATGAGCCTGTTTCTGCTCAGCCTCTTCGGCATGCCGGGGCTGGGCGGGTTCCTGGGCAAGGTGTACCTGATGACGGCCATGTTGAAGCTCGGCCCCGGCGGGTTCGCGCTGATCGCCGTGCTGCTGGTCAACACGCTGGCGAGTCTCTATTACTACGTGCGGCCGATCTATTTCATGGTGCTGGCGCGCGATGATCGCCAGCGGCCGGTGGTGCTGCTCGGCCCGGCTGTCGCGGCCATGCTCGTGCTGTGTGCCCTCGGCGTGATATGGACCGGCGTCAGCGGCGGCAGCCGGCTGGTGCGCGATCACGCGGCCATCCATGTTCCCACCGAGGGGTCGGCGGCTGCCGCGGCGAGCGCGGCAAGCCTCAAGGACGCGCCATGACCGGCGAGGTCAATCACGCTCAACGGTCCGACCGCGACGCCCTCACTGACGCCCTGGCCGATATCCTCAACGACCTTCTCGCCGCCGAGATGCGCGGCCTGGCCCAGCATCTGGACACGGCGAGTCCGTACCTGTCCGCCCGGACTTACCGCGCGTGGGCGAAGCTGCGGCCGATGGCGGCTGTAAGTCGCCGGCACGCGCGCCGGCTCACGCAACTGCTGGCTGACCTGGACCTGCCGATCCGCCCGCGCAGCTTCGATCCGGCCGTCGCGTTCAGCCACTACCAGTCGCTGGATTCGCTGCTGCCTCTGCTGATCGAGCAGAAACGTCGGCAGATCGCCGACTGTCAACAAGCGATGAAACAGCGCGATCTGCCGCCCGTCGTCGCGGCCGCGCTTGCGTCCATCCTCCGCGACAACCAGGCGCAGCTCGACGTGCTGCTCGACGTCCTGCGGACGATGCCGACAGCGTGATGGCGGCAGTCCGCGGCCGCGCGAAGTGCGGGGCGCCGCCCTTCACTCGGATGCCCGATGGCTGCGGACCGCGGATCCATCGCTCCGCGGCTCAACGTTGAACAGTTCATGCAGCCGTCGGGCGCGGTGGCGGAAGATGCGGCGGATGTCGGGCCGCACCAGCAGGCGATGCACCAGCGGACCGAGCGGCATGTCGTAGTCCACGTGATCGCGGCAGAGCGTGCCGCCCTCGTGCTCGATGAAGGTGTGCTCGTGCCGCCAGAGTTTGTACGGGCCGCGTATCTGTTCATCGACGAAGCGAAACGGCGGCTGCCAGACGGTGATGCGCGTCCGCCAGCGCAGCGGCAGGCCGTGCAGACGCAGGCGGTAGTCAATCAGCGTGCCGACCTTCATGGGAATCGGCGGGGGCGTGAGCACCTGGAAGCGCAGCCAGGGCGGGGTGATCCGCTGGAGGTTGCGGGCGTCGGCGAAGAAAGGGAAGACCCGCTCGGGCGGCAAGGCCACAAAGACTTCGGATTCGAAATGGTACGGGCGGGCCATGGCCGGACCCCCTGCGCGTCGCGGAGCGGATGGATGGGGCGCACACCGCTGCGCGCCCGCGCAATCGTAGGAGGGCGGCACCGGCAGGGGCGAGGCGGTCAGCGGGCGTTCTGGTCCAGGGCGGTCCAGAACTGGTCCTGGGCGTCGGTGAAGCGCGCGGTGATGGCGTCGAGGTAATCAAGCAGTTCGCGGAGCTGCGGTTCGTCGGCCGGGTCGCGCTGCTGCACGGCCGCGAGGGCCTGGACGGTGGCGTCGAGGGTGCTGGCGGCCATGGCGAAGGACCGGGCGGCGTCGTACAGGTTGTCCGACGCCAGCTCCTTCTGCGACGGCTTGTAGAGCAGCCGCCAGGGCGAGCGGCGGATTTCGATGGCCGCGAGCTTGAGCTGCTCGCCGGTGATCTGCAGGTCGGCCAGCATCTTCTCCAGGTGGGGCCGGCGGGTGAGGATCAGGGTCTTGACCTCGGCCATGGCGATGCGGGCGCTGTCCACCACCGCCCTGGCCTCGTCGATCATGGGCAGAAGTCGGCCGCTGAGGCTGTGCACGTTGTCAAGCGTCTCGCGCAATGTCTGGTCCTTGTCAGCCAGAAGAGTATCGATGCGGCCGGTGGCGTCCTTGAGGCGGGCGGCGGTCTGGCGCACGTCGGCGATCAACGTGGGCACGTCCGTCTTCAGGGCGTCGGTGATATCGGCGACGTTGGCGATGATGCGCTGAATCTGGCGGCGCTGCGCGTCGCGGATGCCGGCATCGCGCATGAGGTTGTCGGTCAGCAGGCTGCCGGCCATGGCCCCCGGAAGCGGTTCGCCCGCGTGGTGGGCGTACAGCTCGCCGGCGCCCACGCTGCGGATGTTCAGCCGCGTGCCCGCGCCCAGCGGAGGGACCACCAGCTCGATGACCGCATCACGGCGAAGCCGGTAACGGGCCGGAATCGTCAGGCCCACGCGCTTGGCGGTCACGCGCCCCTCCTCGATCACGTCGTCGATGGCGGTGACCGCGCCGATCGGCTCATCGCCCAGCGATACTTCGGCCCCGACCTTCAGGCCGCGCAGGCCGTCGCCGAGACTGTAGACCACGTCGACGCTCTGGGTCTTCTCAAAGAAACGATCGAGGTCGGCCAGGGCGAAAACCAGGCCGATGCCCAGCACCAGGCCGAGCAGCACGAACAGACCGGCCGTCAGATTGTCGCGTTCGAGGTTCATCGCGGGCTTTTCCTGCTTTGTTGCATCGGTTCAGAGCGACGGCCTCTTGCGGCCGTCACTGCGTTCGCGTGGCCTGAAGGGCCGGCCGGGGAACCAGCGGCGGAGCCGCCACCCCCAGCAGGTCGTCGGCATAGCCGGTGGTCTGCTTGCGCTGCGTGATCGGGCCCTCGGCATCACCGCGGAGGAACTGGCGGATCAGGGCCGACTCCTCGTCCAGCGGGCCGGTGGTCTCGCGCAGCTTCTCGAAGTAGCCGCGCTCGTCCACGCGGAGCATGCGGCCCTTGTCGAGCATGGCCATGCGGTCGGCGATGGCGAAGGCCGAGTCCATCTCGTGCGTGACCACCACGCTGGCCACGCCGAGCTGCGTCGCAAGCTGAATGATGAGCTGGTCGATCTCGGCACTGGTGACGGGATCGAGACCGGCCGAGGGCTCGTCGTAGAACAGAATCTTCGGGTCCAGCGCCAAAGCCCTGGCCAGACCCGCCCGCTTCTTCATGCCGCCGGAAATCTGGGCGGGGTACTTGTCGGCATGCTCGCGCAGGCCGACGAGTTCGAGTTTGATCTTGACCATGATGTCGATGGTCTGCGGCGGGAGGGTCGTGTGCTCCTCCAGCGGCAGGGCGATGTTCTGCCGCAGCGTCATCGAGTTGAACAGCGCCCCGGACTGGAACAGGATGCCGAACTGCTTGCGGACCTCGTTGAGCTGGTCCTCGCTCATGGTGGTGATGTCGCGGCCGAACAGCTCGACGCGGCCTTCGTCGGCCCGCAGCGAGCCGATGATGCAGCGCAGCAGCGTGCTTTTGCCGCAGCCGGACCCGCCCATGATGACCATGGTCTCGCCGGCGTGAACATCGAGGTTGATGCCGTCGAGCACGGTGCGGCCGTCGAATCGCTTGACCAGGTCGCGGACGCGCACCGGCGGCGGCGCGGTGGATGACGTTCTGGCGGCGGAATCGCTCATGGAAGCTCCGGCGGCTGGGGCGCGTTCTATCACCATCGCCCGGCGGCCGACACGAACCGGAGCGAATTCGTCGCGGCGACGGCCAGGGTCCGTTATGGGACGCGCAGGCCGGGATTCACGGCAGGGCAGGCTGGCCGTCGGATGCGGGGGGCGCGGGGGATGGGGGATCGACGGGGCGCAGGCGCAGCAGGACGGCCGTGCCCAGCGGCGGGATCGCGTCGGTGTCGGCCTGGAGCGAGGCGTCGTCGGTGTAGTTGGTCAGGTCGGTCGGCCGGGTGAGCACCTCGTCACCGAAGTTCACCAGCGAAATCAATGTGCCGTGCAGGTCGGCCAGGTAGCGCTCGCGCTCGTTGATGGGCACCAGCCGCGAGCCGGTGAACAGCCAGGGCGTGTCCTCGATGGGCTTGCCGGTGCGGCGGTCGAGCGCCCACCGCGTGACGGGGATTTCATGCTCCGGCTCATCGGCCAGAGCGACGGTGATGCGCACCGGCGGGCCTTGCGGCGGGTGGAGGACCGGGCCGTCCTGCGCTGATCGGTCGGGCGGCGCGGGATCATAGCGCATCGGCGAACCCGGCTCCAGACCCAGGATCAACAGGGCCAGGTGCACGTGACTGGGCCGGGCGGGCACGACCAGGATCGACTCGTGCTCCTTGCTGCCCGGCGAACAGGCGATCAGTTCGATCCAGTCGCTCTCGCGCAAGACGACCGTGGCCTCCAGCTCGATGAGCCGGTTCGCGCGGTCGATGCGAACGTGCGGCAGGACATCGGCCGGCTGCGCCGCGTCTTCCGCCAGCGCATGCGGCCCCAGCAGGGCGATCAGCGCCAGGAGCATGGCCGACATGATCCAGCGGGGGAAATCCGGCATGGGCGCAGCTCCAGTCACTTGCGAATCGTAGCGCCGCTGCTCTGCGCCAGGACATCGGCCATCGCGCGGTAGCGGTGGTAGAGCGACTCGTAGCGCTTGTGATGGGCGCGGTTTGGTCGCACGACGATCGGTTCGCGGCCGGTCTGGCCGACGCGGGCCTTGGCCATCGCGTTGATCGCCGTCGCCGCGCTGGCGAAGCCGGTGGCCTTCCTGCCCGCGGCCAGCACACCGAGGATGGCCGCCCCCAGGGCCGGCCCCTGCTTCGAGGGATGCACGAGAATCTTCTGGCCCAGGATGTCGGCATAGATCCGCACGAGCAGCGGATTGTGGTGGGGCAGCCCGCCGGTGGCCACGAACCGGCGCACCGGCACGCCGCCGTCGCGCAGCAGCTCCACGATCCACCGCAGTCCGAAGCCGGAGGCCTCGAGCAGCGCGCGATAAAGGTGTGCCGGCTCATGCGCGAGGGAAAGGCCGACGAACGCGCCCTTGAGCGATCCGTCCATCAGCGGCGTGCGGCAGCCGTTCATCCAGTCGATGCACGTGACGTCTCCCGAGCCGGGAGCGACCTGGGCCGCGGCCGCGTTGAGCTGCGCGAAATCCTGGCCGGTCAGGGCGCGCAGCCAGTCGAAGGCGTCCCCGACGGCCGCCTGCCCCGTCTCGTAGCCGAAGTACCCCGGCAGAATCCCGCCTTCAACTACGCCCGCCACGCCAGGGACCAGCTTCTCGACGCGGCTGTTGAGCATGTGGCAGCTCGAGGTGCCCATGACCATGACGAGCGTGCCCGGCTCGCCGACGCCCGCGCCGGGCACCCCGGCATGCGCGTCGATCGTGGCGGCGCTGACGGGCGTGCCTTCACGCAGGCCGAAGACGCGGGCCATGTCCGCACACAACACGCCGGCCGCCTGCCCCGGCGCCAGCAGTCGGCCGGGCATCTTGTCGCCCACCACGTCGGCCAGGCGCGGATCGAGGGCCGCGAAAAACGCACGGCTCGGATAACCGTCGGCCGCGTTCCACATCGCCTTGTAGCCGGCCTGGCAGGTCGAGCGCGGCAACTGATCCGCGGGCGTCTGCCGTCCCGCGCCCACAAGCTGCCAGACGAACCAGTCGCCGGCTTCGAGCCAGACCTCGGCCGCGTCGTACACGGCCGGGGCTTGCTCCAGCGTCTCGTACACCTTGGGGAAGAACCACTCCAGCCCGATCGTGCCGCCGTAGCGATCGAGCCACGGCTCCTTGCGCTGCCGGGCCACTTCGTTGAGCCGGCGCGTCTGCTCGACCGCGCCGTGGTGTTTCCATAACTTGGGCCAGGCATACTTTTCATCGCGCCAGCGCTCGGTAAGGCACAGCGGCGTGCCGTCGCGCAGGGCGGGGAGCATGGTGCAGCTTGTGAAGTCGACGCCGATGCCGATGACGCGGCGGGCTTCAAGCTTCGCCTGGCGCAGCGCCCCGCGCGTGGCGGCGGCCGCCGCGTCGAGCCAGTCCTGGGGATGCTGAAGGGCGAACAGCGGCGGCAGCTTTTCGCCGCTGGTCGACAGGGAGGCGGGCAAGGCGTCGATGATCTGGCCGTGTCTGTATTTCACGACGGCCGAGCCGCGTTCGTTGCCCGCGAGATCGACGAGCAGTGCCCGTACCGACTCGGTGCCGAAATCCAGGCCCAGTGCGGCGAGGTTTGCGGATGACGATGGTGACATGGTTCAGGTTTCCATGACTGATGCGCCCGGCTCGTGGTTCTGCTCCCCCGCCAGGGCCTTGGCCCAGGCGATGCCGAGCACGCAGCCGAGCGTGCCCGCGCCCAGGTAATGCAAAGGCATGGCCAGCGCCAGCGGCAGCAGCCGACGGGCGTACAGATCCGCCAGCACCACGTCGGTCGGACCGCTTTGCCATGCGAACCAGGCGTATGCCGCCAGGCCGACGAGCGCGGGACTGAGCAGCATGCCCGTCGCCGCGCCGCGCGGATAGGCGGTCTGGGCCGCGAGGCCGCCGAGCATGAACGCGATGATCAACCCGCCCACCGCCTGCTTCGGATCCGGATCGCGCAGCAAGACGAAGCCGATGGCCGCGGCGACGACCGCGCAAATAAGGCCGGCGTTCATGGTCGCCATGTGGGCCCATGCGAACAGGCGCGGGCCCTGCGGCGGGCGCGCAGCCTGGGGCAGCCGCTGTTGCAGGGCCGCATCCACGCGCTCGATCACCGCGAGGCCCCCCAGCCAGAGCAAGGCGCCGACCGCCAGTTCCGCGGCCATACCCGCATACGCAGCCGCCACCGGCGCGTCGGTCGCCCGCAGCAGTCCTTCGACCGATCCGCCATGCAGGCCGACCGCCGCCAGGCCCGCGGCCGCGATTGCGGCGGCCCACAGCGCCGGCGTGAATACGCCCGCCAGCAGTCCCAGGCCGATCGCCCCGGCGAGGCAGCCGACCAGCAGCAGGCCGCCGGCCAGGGGGCCGCAGGCCAGACCGCCCACGGTCACGGGCCGCCAGCCGTCGGCGCTGGTCAAGGCCCCTCCCGCGGCCGTGCCGAGCAGCACCGCCAGGGTGAATCCGACGATCATGGCCAGGCGTGCAAGCATGGGCTTCTCCGAACCCGCGGCGTGGTGCCCAAGGCCGCGAACCGACGCACCGATTCATCAGACCGACTCAGCGAAATTGCCGCTTTGGGTCTTGACACGGCGGGCGGCGACGATATCGTAATAAGTGGAAAGGAACCCTGCGGTGCTGTGCCGTTGTGGGCGTAACCAACAATCGAGGGTGCCTGAAAAGCCACTGCGACCTGACCGAACGACCTGCCCGATTTGACCCGCCATTATTCCTTCCCGATTTGTCCGACTCGCAGTTCCCGCCCGGTCACCCTCCCGCCCGCCACAGGCCAGGCCCTGATCGAACCCGCCGCAACGCGGCCGACGCGATCCGGTGCCACGGCAACCGAAAGCATAAGCGTCATTCTGACTCGCACCCGTTCGTCTGACGGCATCGGGCCAAGTCCGCGCGTCGTTGTCCGCCTTGCGTGACGGCGCCGCGTCAGGATGCCGTGCCCGCGACCGGCCGCCCAGGCGGCGCGCGGGTGGATCGGCCCAACACCGAAGGTCGGCCGCAACCGGCTCACGCACGCGGCAGGCCACGATCCGCACACTTGCATCAGCAAACAAAAAGGAGCACTCACATGCGTCGCAAAGGTTTCACGCTTATCGAAATGCTGGTGGTGATCTCCATCATCGCCCTGCTGATCGGCATTCTTCTGCCCTCGCTGGGTGCGGCCCGCCGCAACGCGGCCCGCATGGAAAACTCCACCCGTGTCCGCGGCATCCACCAGGGCATGGCCACCTATGCCGGCACCAACCGCGACAAGATGCCCGGCATGACCAGCACCGGCGGCGTCATCCCCGACAGCGGCGACGACGAGTCCCTGACCAACGAGAGTGGCAACGGCGACACCGTCCAGGGCCGCTACGCCATCATGCTCAGGGCCAAGCTCTTCAGCCCCGAATACATCATCAGCCCCATCGACTCCAACACCGAGCGTTGGGATCCGGGCACGAAGTTCGACGCGAAGGTGCGCGCCCGCAATTATTCCTATGCCATGCTGAGCATCGCCCGCGGCCAGACCACCAGCTTCAAGTGGTTCCGTCGCGAGGAATGGGGCGGCGGCAACGTCAACAACCGGGCCATCATGCTCGTGGACCGCAACACGGGCGAAGGCATCGGCGAGCTGGGTGACAGTGATGTCGCCACCAGCTACCACAACGGCACCTACTGGGAAGGCAGCGCCGTATGGAACGACAACCACATCACCTTCGAGTCCAAGCACTACGAACTGGAGACACGCTACGGCTCGTCGCCGGACAAGGTCTCCATCGACCCGCAGACGGGCCTGCCGCTGGACAACATCTTTGAGGACATCGTGTACCCGGGCCAGAGTTCCAACAACGGCTCCAGCGCTGTGCTGGCCCACTGCGGTTACTCGGTCGTGGTGGACACCGACGGGGAATCCGTCAACGGACTCACCATGGACCCCAATGCGGACAACTGCAATCCGCGAATGACCAAGAACTAAATCGACGGAAAATGTCTGGTGACAAGCTCTTTCAAGGCCGCCCCCCGCGGGGCGGCCTTTTGCTTGCCCGCGGGGATGCCGCTCCGGCCGCGACGCGGCCCACATCACCGGTAGCGATGGATCGTCGCGACAATCTTCTGATGCACTTCCAGCGGCTGCGCGAGCATCACCCATGCCGCCTCGGCCCGATCCGTGCCGGCCGTGTGGAACAGCACCGTCCCCAGGCCGAAAAACCGCTCACGCAGCGAGAAGACCGCCTGCGTGTGCTGAAGCTTCTTCAGCGGCGCCTCGAAGACGTGTACGCGGATCACACCCTGCACGCGGATGACGCGGCGGTCGGTGAGCACATAGACGCGGCTGAGCCATTCGAGCATCTGCCACAGGAGGCGCACGGCCGCGACGAACAGGGCGATGGCCGCCACGTCGCGCATCGCCACGTCGAGCACGCCCCATCGCGCCAGCAGGGCGGACGCGAAGGCGAAGCCGGCAATCAGCGCCAGATGCCCCGCGGCCGCCAGCACGATGTACCACGCGCTGGGCTTGAGCAGAAGGATCACCACCTCGCCGCCCTGGAGCAACTGGGTCGGCAGCATGGCGGCCAGGTGCGGGTCGTCAGCCAGCTCGGCCGAACCGCCGGCCGGCTCGGCGCGCAGGCGGGGCGGCGGCGTGGCCCGATGCCCGGCCGCCATCGCGCGATCCCATGCATGGCGATGGCGCGTCAGCATGCCGCGAATACCTCCGGCTTGAGGGTGACGATGTCCGGCAGGTTGCGATAGTAGTCGTTGTAGTCCAGCCCGTAGCCGGCCACAAACACGTCGGGCGCGTCGAAGCAGACGTAATCGACGTGTACCGCCCGGGCCGCGGGCCGATCCTTGCGCAGCAGCACACAGGTGCGCAGACTCGCCGGGCCGCGCTGGCGGAGCAGTTCGACGGCCATGGTCAGTGTGCGGCCGGAGTCGAGAATGTCATCGACCAGCAGGACGTGCGCTCCATCGAGCCGGGGCGGCAGCGTGCTCAGCTTCGCCTGGACACGCGGGCCGCGGCTGGTGGTGCTCGGGCCGGGGTACGAGCTGATCGACAGCAGGCGAATCTGCATGCGCAGCGGCAGACAGCGGATCAGGTCGGCCACGAAGATCAGGCTGCCGGTGAGGATCGGCACGAGGGTGATCTCCGCCGGCCGGCCCTGGGCGTCGGCGAAGGCCCGCCAGTCCCGGGCCATCTGTGCGGCCACGGCCGCCACGCGGTCGGCAATGGCCTCCCGGTCGAACAGCACCGCCGCCACGTCCTGCTCCAGGGCATGCATGCCGGTCAGTCTAGCATCCACGCCGCCGTCGGCCGCGAACACGGATGGGGCGGGCCTGGTCCGGACCTGGTCCGGGCCGCATGGGTCTTGACCCGTCCGCCCCCTTGGCTGACAATCATGTGTCCCCCATGCCCCGCCGCCGATCGACGCCCTCATGACACGCCGCACGGACCCTCAATCCCGCCTCACGGCTTGGCGCCCGCTCTGGACGTCCACCGCCCTGATCGCGGCCCTGCTGGCGATCGGCGCCTGCGCTGAGAAAGCGGTCACCGCGCGGGCTCCCGACGACGCCCCGCCGCCCACGGTCTTCACCGGGCCGGCATTTCTGCACGGCACGGTCGGCTCGATGGCGCGCGTCGCCGGCAACGAACCGATGCCCGTCAGCGGCTGGGGATTCGTCACCGCCCTGCCCGGCACCGGGTCGCCGGACGTGCCGGCTTTCATGAGCACCTGGCTGACCAACGAGATGCGCCGCCGAGGCGTGGGCAGCTACCGCCTGGGCACGCAGCAGATGAGCACGCGGGAACTGCTGGCCAGCGAGGACACGGCCGTGGTGCGCGTCGACGGCCTGATCCCGCCGGGCGCGATCGTCGGCACGCGGTTCGACGTGCTGGTGCAGGCCCTGCCCGGCACGCAGACCACCAGCCTGGCGGACGGACAGTTGTGGACCACCGACCTGTCGATCGGCGGGGCGAACGAGCGCATGCTCTTTTCCCGCAGGCTGGCGCACGCGCGGGGGAACCTGTACATCAATCCGTTCGAGGATCCGCAATCGGCCGAGACGCGCATCGACTTGGACCGCCGGGCGATCATCGTCGGCGGCGGCGAGGTCACCGAGCCGCGGGAACTGCTGCTGGTGCTCAACCAGCCCAGCGTGCAGCGGGCGCGCCTGATCAGCGACCGCATCAACCAGCGCTTCCCCCACGAGGAGGCCAACCAGCGCTTCTTCAACACGGCCCTGGCCAAGACCGAACAGGCCATACAGATCAACGTGCCCAAACGGTACGCCGCCCATCCCCAGCGGTTCCTGAGCCTGGTGGCGCACCTGTACCTGCAGCGCGCCGCGGACTTTGAGCCGCGACAGGCCGAGCGGCTGGCGGAGGTGCTCGCGGCGGACCCCACCACGGCCGAGCGCGTGGCCCTGGCGTGGGAGGCCCTGGGCAAAACGACGCTGCCCGTGCTGCGCCGGTTGTACGACGCCAACGACCTGCGGGTGCGGCTGGCGGCCCTCGAAGCCGGAGCCCGCATGGAGGACCAGCGGGCGGCCGACCCGCTCATGGCTCTGTGCGAGCACGACGACCCCGCCATCCGCGCCCGCGCGGCCACACTGCTGGCGCCGCTGCACAGCAACATCCGCGTCACCCGCGCCCTGGTGCAGCGCCTCGATGACCCGGTGGACGACGTGCGGCTGGCGGCCTATGAGACGCTGGTCAACGTCCGCGACCCGGTCGTCGACCGCGTGCCCATCCACGACGGCCAGCAGATTCGCTACATGCTCGACCTGGCCCCCGCGACCACCCGGCCGCTGGTCTACATCCGCCACGATGCCGTGCCCCGCGTGGCGGCGTTCAACCCCTACGCCCCCCTGCCGACGCCGATGACCGCCCAGCTCTGGGACAATCGGCTGATGATCCGCACGCATGCGCCCGACGAGCCGGTGCGCGTGTTCTACCAGCCGCGGACCGGACCGTCGGTCACCCTCGAAGCGCCGCCCACCCTGGCGCACCTGGTCCGACTGCTGGGTTCGCCGCCCAACGTGCCGGAGGTCGAGAAGGGCCTGGGCCTGTCCTACAGCGACGTCTGCCGCACCCTGCACCAGCTTGACCAGCAGGGCCTGCTCGGCGCGACGCTGACCGTCCGCGCCTCGGCCCTGGCCCAGGAGCTGGCCGAGGTCCGCGAACGCGAGCAGACCGAGCAGATGCGCCCCGAACTCTCCGAGCCGGACCGCCCGACCGAAGCCGAAACGACCCTCGGCGGCAACTGAACAGCACCCGAGAGCGCCGGGGACCCAACGGACCAAGGGTTCCGGGGTCAGGTTTCAGCCCCCGGCTCCGCCGGGGGATCGCGATCGGGCGATCGGAGCCGGGGGATCGGGAACCAGTCATAAAGCCGCGACCGTCGGTCGCGGGCCGCGCGTGGGGGCGTCGGGCAACATATCCGCACCTTCAGGCGAAGGTGCGATCTGGGGTGGGGCGGTCGAGTATCGCAGTTGAATGCGGGGAATCAGCGATGAAAATCCCCCCGGCGCCCGGCGGCGAAGGGGCGGAAACGGTGTCGGATACCGTTGTCTGGCGGTGTCGCGCGGGTCGCGATCTGTCCGGCAGACGCGCAGCATGGGTGTCGGATACCGTTGTCTGGCGGTGTCGCGCGGGGGTGGATCGGGCGTGGCCGCGGTTGGGCCGGGTGCGGTGGTCGCGGGGGCTTGTGCTGGTGTGTTCCACGGACCGGCTCGCGTGGGGTGAAGATGCGGGCGCTATTGTAACCGGCGGGCCGGCACTACGGTGAGCCTGGTGTTGGCGGCGAAATGGGACGAGGGGGTGTCGCGGTCCGGGTTCCGGGTGTCGGGGGCGATAGCGGCAGTCAACGGGACTTGTGGGGCGGGTGATTCAGGGCGATCGGTGCCCGTCACGCGGATGGGTTGGCCGGCCCATAAAAGCGGTCTTACCGTACTGCCAGGGGCGATTTACGGCCGATCTTGATATAGTGGGGCCGATTGTGACGACGTATTTCATGCGGCTGGGGTCTGGCGGCGGAGGCTGCCCGAACATGCCCGCTCGGCAGGCGATGGCCCGCGGAGGCCGGGCGGACCGATATCGACAGGGAGGTCGACGCCCATGCGGTTAGCGAAGTTGACGCTCAGCGGCTTCAAGTCTTTTGCCGACAAGACCGAGATCCGTTTCGACGACCCGATCGTCGGCATCGTCGGGCCCAACGGCTGCGGCAAGAGCAACATCGTAGACGCCATCAAGTGGGTGCTCGGCGAGCAGTCGGCCAAGAGCCTTCGCGGCGGGGCGATGCTGGATGTGATCTTCAACGGCTCGGCGACGCGCAAGCCCTCGGGCGCGGCGACGGTGACGCTGACCTTCGAGAATCCGCTTGAGGCCGGCGACAACGGCCACGGCCCGAAGCGGCGGCTGCCGCTGGACTGCGACGAGGTGGCGGTCACGCGGCGTCTGTACCGCGACACGACCAGCGAGTACCTGATCAACGGCCAGCGGGCGCGGCTGCGCGACATCCGCGAGCTGTTCATGGACACGGGCGTGGGCACCGAGGCCTATTCGGTCATTGAACAGGGCAAGGTCGACGCGCTGCTTCAGTCCAACGCGCGCGACCGGCGCGAGATTTTCGAGGAGGCGGCCGGCATCAGCCGCTTCAAGGCCCGCAAGAAGGAGGCCATCCGGAAACTCGAACGCTGCGAGCAGAACCTGGCCCTGTGCCGCCAGCGGGTGGAGGACATTGCGCGGCGTCTGCGTCAGGTGAAGATTCAGGCCGGCCGGGCGCGGGCGTACCAGGAGTATGCCGCCCGCCTGCGCGAGCTGCGGCTGACGCACGCGCTGACCGAGTATGAGCGGCTGCACCGTCAGCAGCGCGATCTGGCGGAGCGCTTCGAACAGGCGGATGCCGACCGGGCGGCGGCGGCGCGGCAGCTCAACGACAGCGAACAGAAGCAGGCGGACATTCAGATCGAACGCCAGTCCGTGGCCGGCGAATTGCGGCAGGTGGAGCAGGATCAGCTTTCGGTCGCGGCGACGCGCGATCAGGCGGCGCAGCGGCGGCAGTTCGCCCAGTCCACGCTCGACGACCTGCGTCAGCAGATCGAGCGTGACGTGCAGCGGCTGGACAACCTGGCGCAGCGCGACGCGCAGCTTCGGGCTGACCGCGACGCCCAGGCGGCCGCGGCCGAGGGTCTTGCCACGCGCCAGGCCGAGGCCGAGACGCGCCTGGAACAGACGCAGCAGCGCCATCGCGGGGCGCAGCACGATCTGAACGAGGCCCTCAGCGCCCTGGAGGATGAGAAGGCGGGCATCGTCAACCTGATGCGCCAGGTCGCGCAGCTTCACAACCAGATCAGCACGCTCGACAGCCAGCGCGACAACCTCGCGGCCACGCGCGACAAGCTCGGCCAGCGGGCGCAGCAGGTGGCTGACGAACTGGAACAGCTTCTGGACCAGCGCGATCAGGCCGAGGCCGGCCGACAGCAGGCGGCTGATCTTGCCGAGCGGCAGCAGACGCAGCTTGAGCAGATCCGCGCCCAGGCGGCGGAGCTTGACGGCGAGCACAAGGCGGTGACGCAAAGACTCGCGGCCGCGAAGGAGCAGCGCTCGGCGCTGGCGTCGCGGCGGGCGGTGCTCGACGAGTGGCAGCAGAAGCAGGAAGGATTGGCCGACGCGGTCAAGGCGGTGCTGGCGCGGCGGGATGAGCGCGACGGCACGTTCAGCTTCGTCCGCGGCATGCTGGCGGACATGATCGAGACCGACGTGGAGCACGCGCCGCTGGTCGATGCCGCGCTGGGCGAACATCAGCAGGCGCTGGTGATCGATCGGCTGGCGGACCTGACTGATGCGGAGGCGGGGTCGCAGGCGATCCGCGCTCTGGCGGGCCGGGTGACGTTCATGGCCATCGACCAGGCAAAGCTGCCGCTGCACGCGGACAAGAAGCTGCCGGCGGCGATGCCGCGGCTGATCGACCTGGTGCGCTATCCGGGGGCGATCGCGCCGCTGGCGTGGGATCTTCTGGGCCGCACGCTGGTGGTCGACGATCTGCCCACGGCGAAGCGCCTTCGCGGCCATCTGCCGGGCGGCTTCCGGTTCGTCGCGCGTGATGGCACGGTGCTGGAAGCCGACGGGCGCGTGGTGGCCGGGCCGGCGTTCGAGAGCGGGTCGGGCCTCGTGAGCCGGCGCAGTGAACTGGCGGACCTTCAGGAGCGCATCGCCCGGATCGACGACGCGATCGCGGCCGACGTGCAGGAGCTGATGCGCCTGTCGGACAAGGCGGCGCACTACGAGCAGGTGGGCGAGTCGCTGCGGCAGGGCGTGTACAAGGCGAACACCGCGGCCGTCGAACTGGCGGGCCGACTCGACGGGCTGCACACGCAGATCGAGAAGCTTCAGCGCGAGCAGCCGACGCTCGCGGCCGAGGTCGAGCAGATCCATCGCAAGCTGCACGAGAGCGCCCAGCAGCGTGACTCCCACGCGGCCGCGGCCGAGCAGCTTGAGCACGATTCGCAGGCACGGCGGCAGGCGGTGGACGCGCTTCAGGGTGACATCGATGCGCTGCGTCAGCGTGTGGAGACCGAGTCCGAGGCGGTGACGGCCGCCCGCGTCGAGATGGGCAAGCTGGCTGAGCAGCTCAGCAGCGCGCAGCGCGAGCTGCGGCAGCTTGACATCGCGGCCAGGGATGTCACCCGCGAGCGGCAGATGCTCGACGAGCAGCTCGCGCACCATCGTCAGCGCATCAGCGACCTCGAGACGACGGCCGAGCAGGCGGCCGCGGAGGTCGCCGAGGCCGAGAGCCGGCTGCGCACGCTCGATGTCCAGAAGCAACTGGTGCAGCGCAAGCTTGAGAAGATCGACGGGCAGCTTCGCGAGCATGCGGAACAGACGCGGGCGGCGCGGCAGCGGGTGGAGTCAGCCGACCGGCTGCTGCACGAGTTGCAGGTCAGTCAGCGCGAGAACGAGGTGAAGCTCGAAGCGCTGTGTCAGAAGGCGGCGGAGCAACTGGACCTCGATCTGGCGGCCGCCCACGCGCAGGCGCGGCGTGATGAGAGGGAGATGGATCCCGACAAACTCGACTGGCCGGCGGTGGAAGCGGAGATGACCGACCTTCGCCGCAAGATCGATCGCCTGGGCAGCGTGAACATCGACGCGATCGACGAGCAGGACGAACTGGAGCAGGAGGCGCAGCAGCGCGAGGGCCAGCTTGCCGACATCGAGCAGGCCCGCGACGACCTGGAGAAGCTGATCGCGCAGATCAACGAGGATTCACGGCAGCGGTTCGAGAAGACGTTCGCGGAGATCCGCGAGAACTTCGCGGGGTCGGGCGGACTGTTCCGCAAGCTGTTCGGCGGCGGGCGGGCGGACCTGTTCCTGCAGCCGGATGAAAACGGTCAGATCGACGTGCTCGAGAGCGGCATCGAGATCATCGCCAAGCCGCCAGGCAAGGAGCCGCAATCCATCAGCCTGCTTTCGGGTGGCGAGAAGACGATGACGGCCGTGGCCCTGGTGCTGTCGATCTTCAAGACGCGGCCGTCGCCGTATGCGCTGCTGGACGAGGTGGACGCGGCCCTGGACGAGGCGAACGTGGAGCGATTCACGCAGGTGGTGCGGACGTTCCTGGATCGCAGCCACTTCATCATCATCACGCACCACAAGCGGACGATGCAGGTGTGCAACACGCTGTATGGCATCACGATGCAGGAGCGCGGGGTGAGCAAGCGCGTGGCGGTGCAGTTCGACCAGGTGGGGGCGGACGGCCGGATCAGCAAGGCCGCGATCGAGGCGCAGGAGGCGCGGGACCGGCAGGGGCCGCGGGACGAGGTCGAAGGCGAAGGCGATGCCGGAGCGGCTGACGTGCATACCCGCGTGAGGCAGGAATTGGCCGCGCGTCAGGTCGGCGATGAGGCGGATGCGTGCAACGTTGCCACGCCTGATGGCGGCGAGAGCGGAGCAAGTCAGGCCCCCGCGGTCGTCGCCGCATCCGCCGGGTCATCGACGACCCGTCAGCGCCTGGCGGCGATGCTCGAAGGCCGCGAACCCGTCGAGGTGGAGTGACGCGGCCGACATCATCGGCAATTCGTTATCCGAAATCGGCAACCCGTACCGTGCGGCAGGGGCGGCGATCGGTTCCTACAATGTCGGCCATGACTGCCACTGATTCACACACTGCCGGTTCCCACGCCTCGGCCGAACAGGCCTATCTGATTGCGGCGCCCGATGCCGTCGGCCCTGTGCCCGGCGACGGCGAGCAGATGGACGTGCAGACCGAGGAGATGCTGGTCAACATGGGCCCGCAGCATCCTTCGACGCACGGCGTGCTGCGGATTGTGCTGCGTACCGACGGCGAGATGGTGCTGGAAGCTGTGCCGCACATCGGCTACCTGCACCGCTGCGCCGAAAAGATTGGCGAGAACGTCGCCTACTACCAGTACGTCCCCTACACCGACCGCATGGACTACCTGGCGGGGATGAACGAAAACTGGGCCTATTGCCGGGCGGTCGAGACGCTGGCGGGCATCGAGCTGCCGCGACGGGCCGAGTTCATCCGCGTGATCATCAGCGAGCTCAACCGCGTCGCGTCGCACCTGGTGAGCTTCGGAACCTACGGCCTGGACATCGGCGCGTTCACGCCGTTTCTCTACTGCTTCCGTGAACGCGAATACATCCTCGACCTGTTCGAGATGGTCTGCGGCGCCCGGCTGACGTACAGCTACTTCACCATCGGCGGCTCAACGCACGATCTGCCCGAGGGCTTTCTCGAAAAGATCATCGAGTTCCTCGACTACTTCGAGCCGAAGATCGCCGAGTACAACGACCTGCTCAGCGAGAACCACATCTTCGTGAAGCGCACGGCCAACGTGGGCGTGATCTCGAAGGAGCTGGCCATCGCCTACGCCCTGACCGGCCCGGTGATCCGCGGCAGCGGCATTCCGTACGACCTGCGGCGCGACGAGCCTTACAGCGTGTATCCGGAGCTGGACTTCGACGTGATCGTCGGCCGGGGCGAAAAGGGCACGCTCGGCGACTGCTGGGACCGCTACATCGTCCGCATGCGCGAGATCGAGCAGAGCTGCCGCATGATCCGCCAGGCGGTGAAGATGATTCCGCCGGCCTCCGACAGCGGCCCGGGCCGCTACCGCCTCAAGCTGCCGCGCAACTTCAAGCCCGATCCCGGCGAAGTCTACGTCGAGATGGAAAACCCCCGCGGCATCCTGGGCTTCTACCTCGAAAGCCAGGGCGGCCCGATGGCCTACCGGTGCAAAGCCCGCGCCGCCACGTTCTGCAACCTCTCGGTCACGCATGCCGTGGCCCGCGACGTCCTGCTCGCCGACGTGCCCGCCATCATCGGCTCGATCGACGTCGTGATGGGGCAGGTGGATCGGTAGAAGAGGCGTCCCATTTGCCCCTAGACGACAAGCGTCATGAGTTCCATGACAGCCGGCTCGACCCAGCCGCTGTGCCAGGTGTGGGCGGTGTCGATCGGGTCGATCCAGCGGTGGGCGATGGACAGCGTGGTCAGCAGTGCGTGGGCCTCGGCCATGTGGGCCGCATGGTGGCCGCCGCCGAGAAGCACCAGGCGCGGCCGGGGATTCAGTCGCTGGCCGTGCTCGCGCAGTCGGGCGCGCAGAGCGTGGCGGGCGAAGTCCTCCGGCCCGGCCAGCAGCGGCTCAATGTCCCATCCCCGCACCGGCTGCTGGGCCATCAGCGGCGCATCCCACAGCGCGGCCGCGTCGAAAGCCTCCGGATGCCGTAGCAGCAGCGACACCGCACCCCAGCCGGACTTGCTGAAACCCAGCACCAGTCGTCCGCCGCGGCCGCCGACTTCGCGCCCCAGCGCCGCATCGACCAGCGGCAGCAGAACACGCATGATGTGGCTCTCCTGCTGCCGCGTCGCGTCCGTCGGGTGATCGATGTACCAGGGCATCTGCGTAAACGAGGGGCTTACGGCCGTGAAGCCATGGCGATGGTGCAGTTCGTGCTCCCGCATTTCCGTCAGGCCGTCGCCATAGCGGCCGCCGATGCCCGGCTCCACGGGCAGAACCCACAGCACTCGTCGCGCCTTTATGCCGCGCGGTCGCAGGATGCGCACCGTGGTCAGGGCCGGTTGATAAGGACTGGCGATCGTCAGATGCAGTGTGCCGTCGGCATCGCGCTGCTGATCGAGAATGCGGCCGTGCGTCAAAACCATGCGCGTCATCCACATAAGTCCGTGGATCATGTTCACGCCGGCGCGTCGGCGGGCCGGGCGTCGCGGCGGGCGATGTCCATGAGCATGGCGTGTGTGCCGGGGTGTTCGGCCGCGATGTCGGTGTCGGCGTTGGAGGCGGAGCCGGGGGTGTCGCCGGGGTTTGTCGCGGTGCGGCGGGTGTATGAGCCGTCGCCCTGCATGATCCAGGCCTGGCGCGTGTCGCTGAGCATCACCTCCAGAATCTGCCGCAGCTTCGCCTGCAGCGCCGGCTCGTCGATGGGGGCCACGCACTCCACGCGGTTGTTGAGGTTGCGGTACATCCAGTCGCCCGAGCCGATGTAGTACTCGCCGCGGCCCTGGTTGTGGAAGTAATAGATGCGCGAGTGCTCGAGGAAGCGGCCGATGACGCTGATGACGGCGATATTTTCGCTCAGGCCCGGCAGGCCGGGGATCAGGCAGCAGAAGCCGCGGACGATCAGCTCGATGCGCACGCCCGCCTGCGAGGCTTCGTAGAGCTTGCGGCAGATCTTGATGTCTTCGAGGCTGTTCATCTTGGCGATGATCCGCGGGCGGTCGGGGTCGGCCGGATCGCCGCCGCGCCGTTTCCAGGCGTCGGCGTGGGCGATCTCGCGGTCGATCATCTCCATGAAGCGGCGGCGCAGGTTCGTCGGCGCGATCAGCAGGCGGCGGAAGTCGCGCTTCACGCTGCGCCCGGTCAGATGGTGGAACAGTTCGACCACGTCCTCGGTCAGTTCCGGCTTGCAGGTCAGCAGGCCCAGGTCGGTGTAGAGCAGAGCGGTCTGCGAGTTGTAATTGCCGGTGCCGATGTGGGCGTAGACGCGGACGGCGTCGGCGTCCTGCCGCACGACCAGGGCCGTCTTGGTGTGCGTCTTGAGTCCCACCATGCCGTAGACCACGTGCACGCCCGCCTTTTCGAGCATGTGGGCCACGTGGATGTTGCGCTCCTCGTCGAAGCGGGCCTTGAGCTCGACGAGGCAGATGACCTGCTTGCCGGCCTCGGCGGCGCGCATGAGGGCGGGGATGAACGGCGAGTCGGGATTGGTGCGGTAGAGCGTCTGCTTGATGGCGATGACCTTCGGGTCGTCGGCCGCGACGTTGATGAACCGTTCGATCGAGGCCTTGAACGACTCGTAAGGATGGTGCACCAGCACATCCCCGCCGCGTATCACCGAGAAAATGTCCGCCTCATCATCGGCCAGGCGCGGCGGGACCACCGGCGTCCATGGCTTGAATTTCAGGGCCGGCATGTTCAGGCCGTGGATCACCTTCAGGTCGGTGTAATCCAGCTCGGCGGGCATGTGATAGACGTCGGACTCGTTGAGCTCGAGTTCCTCCATGAGAAACCGCACCATCCGCCGATTGGGCGCCGGGCCGGTCTCCAGCCGCACGACGGGGGCGAAGCGGCGGTCGCGCAGCTCCTGCTCGATCAGCTCCAGCAGGTCCTCGGCATCCTCCTCGTCGCGTTCAACGTCGGCGTTGCGGGTGACGCGGAAGGGCATGACGTCCTCGATGACCATGCCCTCGAACAGATCCTGAAGGTTGTGCTCAATGATCTCGCTGACGTGTACGAAGCGCAGCGGCGGCGCGGCCGTGTTGCCGTGCAGCGCGACCCATCGCGGCAGGCCCTGCGGCACCTTGACGCGGGCGAACTGCCGCTGGCCGTTGCCCCGGCCGACGCTCAAACCGTCGAGGCCGTGGCCGGCTTCGGTCTCGCCGTCGTGCGGCGCGGCCGCGGGCTCACTGTCGGAGCCGGGATGGCGCAGGATCACGCCCAGCGACGTGCTGAGGTTGCTGATGAACGGGAACGGGTGGCCGGGGTCCACCGACAGCGGCGTGAGCACGGGAAACAGATTCGATCGGAAGTAGCCGCGGGCCCATTGGCGGTCGTCGTCGGCAAGCTGCTCCCAGGTCAGCAGCTCGATGCCCTGGGCCGCGAGGGCGGGGCGGATCTCGGCGGTGAAGCAGGCGGCCTGGGTCTCGAGCATCTCCAGCACCATCTTGCGGATGACGTCCAGCGCCTGCTGCGGGCTCAGGCCGTCGGGCGAGCGCGTCATGACCCCGGCCGCGATCTGGCGACGAAGTCCGCCGACGCGCTTCTGAAAGAACTCATCGAGGTTCGAGTTGAAGATGGCCAGGAAGAAGACGCGTTCGAGCAGCGGCGCGTCTGTATCGAGGGCCTGCGCCAGGACGCGGCGATTGAACTCCAGCCAGCTCGTCTCGCGGTTGATCAGCCGCGGTTCAAGCGTGCCGGCGTCGGCTGAAGAAGTCGTGCCCACCTGCGCGTTCATGAACATGCTCCGAAACGAGCATCGTCGGCCGCTTTTCCCAGTCATCCGGGCGACCCCGCCGCCGCACTATCCTAACCCGCCACGCTGCTCGCGGCACGTGTGAGAAACGCGCAAATATGCGTGTGCCGATAACTCATCCAGACCGGTTGCCGGTGACGCAGGCCACGAAATCCTCGCGGGCGGGCATGTGCCGCGTTGGACGGTATCGCCCGTCGCTGCGGCTGATCCGGGCATCGAAGCGGTCGCACCACACGGTCGCGCCCGCCAGACCGGCCTCGGTCATCACCTCGACCAGTTCCGGCAGGGTCCACAGCCGCCAGTCGTAGCGGAAGGCGTTGTCGATGCGACGTCGGGCTGATCCGCGGCCCAGCTCGAAGTGCATGCGGCAATCGATGCGGCTGGTGACGGGATCGAAGCGCCGTTGCTCCCAAAGGTAGGTGAAGCGCGGGCCGTGTTCTTCGGCAGGAACCGCGCGGCGCTGAATGCCGAGCCGCTGCGCCCCCGGCCCGCCGAAGGCGTCGATCACCAGCACGCCCCCGGGCCGCAGCGCCTGCCGCGCCGCCCGGAAGTAACTGCGCAGACTTGAGCGATCGTGAAAGATGAAGCTGCTGAAGTTCAGGGCCGCGATCACGTCCACGCGCGGCCCGCGCACCGCCAGCGCGTCGCCGCACACCAGGTGCAGATCATCCGCCCGCGGGCCCAGCTCGCGCTGCGCCTGCCGCCAGGCCCAGCGCAGCGTCGGTGCGTGACGATCCACCGCCATGGCCTGACGCTGCGGGTGGGAAGCGACCCACGCCGCCGCCACCGCGGCCGTGCCCGCGAAATCCTCGCGCAGCAGCAGCGGCTGCCTCACCTCTCGACGCAGCTTGCCCGGACTTCGCTGTGCCCGCCGCCAGGCACGTTCGAAAAATGCCACCTCGGCCAAAGGATGCTGCACCGCCCGGCGATACAGGGCCAGGCGATGTTCTGCCTGAAGTCGGACGGTGCGCGGAACGGTCATGGCCGGCATGCTAACGGCCGACCACGGCACGGCACAACGTTCTTCAGCCCGGTAACAGGACCGGCGATCTTGACGACCCCCAGTCGCTTTCTACGATGCGCGTCATGCGGCCTGTCGATCTGGAACGGTTCTGGCATGACAACGACCGGGCCGCGGCCGACCCCTTTGACCCGGCCATCGCCCGGCCGCCGCTGGGCATCCATATGGGCTACGAGTCAGTCTTCGCCGAGCTGGGTGAACCCTATGACCCGCTGCGCCTCGAGCGCGAGCCTGCATACGCAACTCGTCTGGCTGCGGCCTACAACGAACGGGCGCTGCGCATCGTGGGCAGACGGCTTCTGGGCGAGCACGACTACGACTCGCACGGCCGCCCGCCGGCGTTGACGCCCGTGGCCCAGGTGTGCGGCTGCCGGCGTGAGCACCATGCCGGCTCGTGGTGGGATCTGCCGGCCGCGGACACGCCCGCGGAACTGGAACGGCTGCTTGACCGCATTGAGAAGATGCTGAATGCCGACGACCTGCGGGCGACGATGCTGCCGCCGCACTTCGATGCCCTGTGTCGACACTATGAGCAACGCCGCGGCCGCAAACCGGTCTGGGGCAAGTGGCAGCGCGGCCCGGTGACGCTGGCCACCAACATCTACGGATCGGAAAACCTGATCTATCTCATCCTCGATGCGCCAGTTCTGGCCGCCCGCTTCCGCGACGTGATCACACGCCTGCTGATCGCGTACTTCAGCGTCGTGGCCGAACTCAATGAAGCGCAAGACCAACCCGGCTTCGCGTTTCTCGACGACAACTGCGCTCTGCTGAACCCGGACATGTATGCGTTCTTCGGCCAGCCGATCCTGCGAGCGGTCTTCGAGCGGTTCGCGCCTGACGCCGGCCATCTGCGCTACCAGCACTCGGACTCCAACATGAGCCATCTGCTGCCGTTGCTGGCACAGACGGGGCTGACCCGCGTCAATTTCGGGCCGACGCTGCGGGTCGCGGAGATTCGCGCGGCCATGCCCGACGCCGTCATCGAGGGCCAGCTCTCGCCGCTGACGTTCATGAGCAACGACGAAGAGGCGATCATCGCCGAGGTCCGCCGCGACATCGACCAGGCCCGGCCGCGGCGCGGCCTCGTGGTGGCCACGGCCGGGTCGGTCAACAACGGCACGCGGCTTACAAGCCTGCGGGCCGTCATGCACGCCATTCAGACGTGGGGCCGGTACTGATGCCGCGCCACCAGTGAGCCGGCCTTGCATACACTGAATGCATGAGCGACATGTCAGACGTGCCGATTCATCTGCCGCTGGAGCGCATCGCCGTCGTCGTCGGCGACATCACGAAACCGCCGGTCGGGCTGAAAGTGGACGCGATTGTCAACGCGGCCAACGAATCGCTGCTGGGCGGCGGGGGCGTGGACGGGGCGATCCATCGCGCGGCCGGGCCACACCTGCTGGAGCACAACCGTGCGCTCGGCGGCTGCCCCACCGGACTGGCGAAAATCACGCCCGCCTTCGACCTCGAAGCCCGCGGCATCCGGCACATCATCCACACGGTCGGGCCGGTCTGGTCCGCCCGCAACGATGCGAACGCGAAACTCGGCGACCTGCGCGAGGACGTGCTGCTGGCCTCGTGCTATCAGCGATCGCTCGATCTGGCCGCCACGCACGGCTGCCGCGTCGTCGCCTTCCCGGCCATCAGCACCGGCGTCTACCGCTTCCCGCGCGATCGGGCGGCGAAGATCGCCCTCGGCCACGTGATGGGACACCTGTCCACCCACGACCTGCCCGCGACCGTCGTCTTCTGCTGTTTTTCGCAGGGCGACGCCGACGTGTATCAGCACATGCTCGAAACCCGCCACGACTGGATGTTCAACCGCCGGCGGATGTGATCGCCGCAGCCGTCCCCCCGCGCAGCGGCGCGACCAGGCGCTGGCGCAGGACAGCCAGCAGGGTGTCGGACGGTTCGAGATAGTTGGCCGGCGGGCGGTAGTAGACGGTCAGCTCGTCGATGAGACTCACCCGACCGGCCGCGCCGGCGAGGGCGGCCTGCAACCGCGCGGCATTTGTCTTCGCCTCGGCCGCATCGAGCCGGAAGATCACGTCCGGGCCGTCGAGGCGGATCGTCCGCACGCCCAGCCCGCTGGCGGCGATGCGCAGCTCCGCCATTTCCAGCATCGCGGCTGTGGGCGGCGGCGGCGGGCCGTAGGCGTCGGTCAGGTCGCGGATCACCTGGTCAAGCTCGTCGAGACTCAGGCAGCGGCTGATGCGCTTGTAGGCCTCCATGCGGTGCTTCTGCGAGGCGATGTACTGCGGCGGGATGCGCAGGCCGCCGGCCTCGCCGGGCAGGGGCAGCTCCAGGTGCGTCTTGACCGGTTCGAGCTTCTCGGCGTGGCGCAGGCGGCGGGCTTCCTGTTCCAGGAGCTTGCAGTACATCTCATACCCGACGGCCGCGATGTGCCCGCTCTGCTCCTTGCCCAGGATGTTGCCGGCACCGCGGATCTCCAGGTCGCGCATGGCGATCTTGAAACCCGCGCCGAGCATGGAGAACTGCTCGATGGCCTTGAGCCGCCGCACGGCCGTGTCGGTGATCGGCCGGTCGGCCGGCAGCAGCAGGTAGCAGTACGCCCGGTGCT
>CAZUUQ010000009.1:35542-36992 GCA_964622625.1 uncultured Phycisphaeraceae bacterium
GTGTCGGTGATCGGCCGGTCGGCCGGCAGCAGCAGGTAGCAGTACGCCCGGTGCTTGTACCGCCCCACGCGGCCGCGAAGCTGGTGCAGGTCGGCCAGGCCGAAGTGGTCGGCCTCGTTGACGAACATGGTGTTGGCGGTGGGGATGTCCAGGCCCGACTCGATGATCGTCGTGCATACGAGGATGTCAGCCTCGCGGCGGACAAAGCGCAGCATGACGTCTTCCAGTTCGTGGTCGGCCATCTGGCCGTGGCCGATGATGACGCGGGCGTCGGGCACGAGCCGGCGGATTTCATCGGCCACGGTTTCAATGTTGTACACGCGGTTGTGTACGAAGAAGACCTGTCCTTCGCGCGACAGCTCGCGGATCAGGGCCTGTTGCACGCGGCGTTTGTCGAAGGGCATGACCTCGGTGACGATCGCCCGGCGGTCCAGCGGCGGGGTGGACAGCGAGCTGATGTCGCGCAGGCCGAGCATCGACATGTGCAGCGTGCGGGGAATCGGCGTGGCGGTGAGCGTGAGCACGTCGGCGGTCAGGCGCATGTGCAGCAGCCGCTGCTTGTGCTCCACGCCGAAGCGCTGCTCCTCGTCGATGATGACCAGACCCAGGTCGGCGAACTTCACGTCGGCGCTGAGCAATCGGTGCGTGCCGATGATGATGTCCACCCGCCCCGCCGCCAGCTCGTCCAGCAGCTTCTTCTGCTCCAGGGGGCTCTTGAAGCGGCTGATCGAGGCGACGCGGAAGGGATAGTCGGCCATGCGCCCCCGGAAGGTGCGCTCGTGCTGCTCGGCGAGAATGGTCGTGGGGACCAGCACAGCCGTCTGCTTGCCGTACTCCGCGGCCTTGAACGCGGCCCGGATGGCCACTTCCGTCTTGCCGAAGCCCACGTCGCCGCAGATCAGCCGATCCATCGGCTGCTCGTCGCTCATGTCCTTCTTGACCGCCGCGATGGCGGCAAGCTGATCGTCGGTCTCCTCGTAGGGGAACTCAGCCTCGAACTCCTTCTGCCAGGGCGTGTCGGTCGGATAGCGCAGGCCCGGCATGCTCGCGCGGGCGGCCTGCACGCGCAGCAGCTCCGCGGCCATGTCCTTGACCGCCTCGGCCACCTGCTGCTTCTGCTTCGCCCATCGCTTGCCGCCCAGCACGCTCAGCGGCGGCTTGCCGTGGAACCCGCCGATGTACTTCTGCACCAGGTCGATCTGCGAAGCCGGCACGTGCAGCATCGCCTTCTGGGCGAATTCGAGCGTCAGATAGTCTTCCGTGACGCCATGCCGCCGCATGGTGCGCAGGCCCGTGAAGCGGGCGATGCCGTGGTCCACGTGTACGACGTGGTCGCCGACTTCGAGATCGAGGAACGCGTCGGCCGCGCGGTCGGTGGCCGTGCCGATGCGCCGAATGCGCCGCCGCGTCAGGTAGCGGTGGAACAGCTCGTGGTGCGGGACGAGGATGA
>CAZUUQ010000009.1:37092-39202 GCA_964622625.1 uncultured Phycisphaeraceae bacterium
CCTCGGTCCCTGTTTCATCGCCCCACATGAACCCGCGGTGCAGATACCCCACCTGCAGGTCCACGGCCGACCGCTGCTGCGGCGCCTTGTCGGCCAGCAGTTCATCGAGGCGCGTGCGCTCGGCTTCGTTGCTGCACAAAGCGACGACGCGGCGCCCCGGTTCCGCCGCCAGTTCGCCCAGCTCCGTCACGGCCGCGGCGGCGTCCTGATCGAAAGCGGGCAGCGGACGCACGGGCAGCTTCACCGTCAGGTCGTCGCGGCCGGCCGAACCATACTGATGCACCAGCACATGCGCCCCGGCCGTCAGATGTCTGAACACCGCCTGCGGGCTGAAGATGCCGCGGGCGTCCGTGAGCCGCTCGTAGTAACCGCGCGCCTGCTCGGACAGTTCCAGCATCTCGTGCAGCACCACCACGCGCTCGGCCGGCAGCAGCGCGGGCAGGTGCGTGGTGCGGTCGTCGCTTTGAATCTGGGCGGCCGACGCGCCCACGAGCTGCGCGCTGCGCAGTTTCGGGCCGCTGCCCATGGTGTCGGTGTCGATGAGCGTGAGCGTGTCGATCTCGTCGCCGAAGAAGTCCAGGCGGATGGGGATCGGATCATTGCCCGTTTCCCGTCCCGCTGTCCTGCCGTCGGGCTTGTCGCTCGTATCGACTTCGACTCGGGCTGAGGGGGCATAGACATCCACAATGCCGCCGCGCACGGCAAAGTCGCCGGGCTGTTCGACGGCATCGACGCGCTGGTAGCCGGCCCGGTCGAGCCAGTCCAGCAGCCGGCCCGGCGGCATGGGCACGCCGCGACGCAGCGTCAGTGAAAAATCGCCTAGGGCCTCGGGCCGCGGCACCGACTGCATCAGGGCCGCGATCGGCGTCACCAGCACCCACGGCCCGGCCGGCGGCCCGAGTTCCCCGCCACTTCCTTCGCGCCCGCTGAGCCATTCGACCACGCCCAGCCGCTCGGCCAGCAGTTCGAGACTCACGCTGCTTTCGCCGGGCAATACCTCCATCGCTCCGAACCGCCGCACGGGTAGCGCATGTCCCGCGGCCGCGAACAGCGCCAGGTCTTCAACCGCGTCGTCGGCCTCGTCGAGATGCCCGACCACCAGCAGCACCGGCCGCCGCGCCCGCAGCGCCATCGCCCCGGCCAGCAGCGTCGTGCTCGACCCGCAGCTTCCCTCGGCCGCGACGCGCGAAGTCTTGCCCAGCGCGGCACAAAGCTCGCCGACGGCGCGTGCGTGGATCAGCTTCTCAAGCCAGGCGTGCGGCATGGGCTGCTCAGGGACCAAAGGACCGAGGGATCAGGGACCGAGACTATCGAACATACGCATACTGCTGGGCGCAATACCTTTCGCCGCGGATGGCCTTCCAGCCGCGGTCACAGGAAAACAATTTTCACCACGGAGACACAGAGAACACGGAGAAAACCAGGAAGAAAAGAATGCGGGACAATTCCACTATTCTTCGTTCATTCCGCTGACTGATTCTTCTCCGTGCTCTCCGTGTCTCCGTGGTTAACTTCGCATCACACCGCCCCGGGCGTGCGCAGGACGACGGGGACGACGTACTCATGCGGCGCGGGCGTCGGCGGGCGGGCCACGTCGCACGCGGCCGCGAGGTCCGGCACGTCGGCCAGCATGCGCACCATCGCGATTTCGTCGCATGCCTGGTTCTTCGGGCATTGCAGACACTCGCTCCAGACCTTCAACGGCAAGGTCTGCCGATCGACCACGGCAAAGCCCAGCTTCTCGAAAAACGCCTGCTCGTAGGTCAGGCTCATGAGCCGACGAATACCCAGCCGGCGGGCTTCATTCACACACGCTTCGACGAGCATGCGGCCCAGCCCCTTGCCGCGCTGCGTCGGATCAACCGCCAGGGCGTAGACCTCCGCCAGGTTCGACCAGATCACCCGCAGCCCGCACACGCCCACGACCGCTTCGCCAGCCTCGCCGTCACCGCCCGGATCTCCCGCCGCGACGGCCACGTGGAAATCCCGCAGCCGCTCGTACAGGAACGCGTGCGAGCGGTGCAGCATCAGCCCGTATTCGGCGCAGTCGTTGATGATCCGCGCAAGCCGCGGCACATCACGGGCATGGGCGGGACGGATTGTGACAGGC
>CAZUUQ010000009.1:39302-42657 GCA_964622625.1 uncultured Phycisphaeraceae bacterium
AGCAGTTTCGCCTCGTCCCAGATTTCGACGCCCAGTTCGCGGGCTTTATCGAGCTTGCTGCCGGCCTCGTCGCCGGCGATGAGCAGGTCGGTCTTCTTCGACACGCTGCCGCTGACCTTCGCGCCCAGGGCTTCGAGCTTCTGCGTCAATCGCGGGCGCGTGAAGCGCTCCAGGCTGCCGGTGAGGACGATCGTTTTGCCGACAAAGGGGGAGTCGCCGTCACTGGCGGCGCGGCGCGGCTGATCTTCGCTGAGTTTCACGCCGGCGGATTTGAGGTCGGCGATGGTCTGCCGACCGGAATCAGCGGCGAAGAACTTCACGACCGACTGGGCCATGACCGGGCCGACGTCGTCGATCGCGGCCAGATCGTCCTCGCTTGCCGCCATCAGCTTGTCGATACTGCCGAAGGTCTGTGCCAGCGTGCGGGCCGCCCGGCTGCCGATGTGCCGAATGCCCAGCCCCGCCAGCACGCGCGCCAGACCGCGACGTTTGCTCTGCTCGATGCCGGCCAGCAGGTTGTCCACGCTCTTCTCGCCCATGCGCTGCAGCGCCAGCAGCGCGTCGCGGTGGTCCTTCAGGCGATAAATGTCGCCGAAGGATTGCAGCAGGCCCGCGTCGGCAAGCTGGTGCACGAGCTTTTCGCCCAGGCCGTCAATGTCCATCTGTCCCCGGCCGGCGAACCAGATGATCCGCTCGCGCACCTGCGCGGGGCAGGCGGGGTTGACGCAGCGCAGGGCGACTTCGTCTTCCAGACGCACCAGCTCGCGTTCGCAACTGGGGCATCGGGTCGGAGCCTTGACGGGTCGGGCGTTCTTCGCCCGCTGCTCGGGCACCACGGCCACCACCTGCGGGATGATTTCGCCGGCCTTCTCGATGATGACGGCGTCACCCTCGTGCAGGTCCTTACGCTGGATTTCATCGACGTTGTGCAGGCTGGCGCGTTTGACGGTCGTGCCCGCCACGAACACCGGCTCCAGTTCCGCGACGGGCGTGACCTGTCCGCCTTTGCCCACGCTCCACGTCACGCCCAGCAGCCGCGTCTGCGCCTGCTCGGCCGCGTACTTGTAGGCGATGCACCAGCGCGGGCTCTTGCTGGTGTAGCCCAACTGCTCGCGGGCCGCGAAGTCGTCGACCTTCACCACCATGCCGTCGGTGTCAACGTCCAGCGGCGCGCGACGGGCCTCGAAGCCCTCGATGACGCTCCACACCGCCTCGATGTCCTCGCAGACCGTCACATCCTCGGCCACGGGCAGACCCCAGTCGCGCAGGGCGTCGAGCAGATCGTGATAGCTCGTGAAATCCGCGCCCTCGATGACGCCGCTGCCGTGGGCGTAGAACGCCAGCCGGCGCCGGGCGACGATGCGCGGGTCAAGCTGCTTGAGCGTCCCGGCCGTGGCGTTGCGGGGGTTCTTGAAAAGCTCCAGGCCCTCAGCCTCACGCTGCTGGTTGATGCGGGCCAGCTCCTTGCGCGGCATGACGATCTCGCCGCGGACCTCCAGCACGGCCGGGGCCTTGCGCTTTTCGGCGCTCAGGCGCAGGGGAATGGCGTGGATGGTGCGGACGTTGTGCGTGATGTCGTCGCCGCGCGTGCCGTCGCCGCGCGTGGCCGCCAGCGTCAGCCGGCCGACCTCATAACGCAGACTCACCGCCACGCCGTCGATCTTCGGCTCGGCGACGTAACGCACCGCCGCGGCGTCGAACAGTTCCGTGCCGCCCTCGGCCTTGAGCAGCTTGCACACGCGGCCATGCCAGGCGAAAAGCTCATCCTTCGAATACGTGTTGTCAATCGAGTACATCCGCACCGCGTGCTCGACGGTGGCGAAGCCCTCGATCGGCTCGCCGCCGACGCGCTTCGTGGGCGAGTCGGGACTGTCGTATTCCGGGTGCTCAGCTTCGAGCTGCGTCAGCTCGGCAAGCAGGGCGTCAAAGGCGCGGTCGCTGATCCGCGGGCTGGCCTCGACGTAATACAGCCGATTGTGCCGCTCGATCTGGCGACGAAGCTCCTCGATGCGTTGGCGCGCGCCCTGGGCCATCGCCCCATTGTAAAAGCAAACCCCTTCCGATCCGCGCGGGGCAGCCGCCGCATGCCGCGATCGCCCATCGGGACGACGGGAAGCCAACGGCACCAAAAAAAGCCCAGGCATGGTCCGCCTGGGCCTTTGCGTGGGTTGGTTGATCGCGTCGAGCCTTGCGGTCCGGGTGCGGCGCGGTATTGCGTCGTCAGAAGCGCAGCGTCAGGCCGACGGAAAGCGCGTGGGCGTCGTGGCTGTCGGAGAAGGTGCCGTCGTAGCGGACGAACAGGGAGCGGGAACGGTCCAGCAGGAGCGACAGGCCGCCGCCCATGTACATGGCGTCACGGACCGCGCCCTTGTTCTGGATCGAGAAACCCGCCCCGCCGCCGGCGAAGGACGCCTCGATCGGGTCGTCGTCATTGAGGAACTCGTGCTGCCAGCCGACGGAGAACTCCGGCACCCACGTCATGCCGTTCGTCTGCTCATAAACGTAGCTCCACGTGCCGCCGACGCGCCCGTGCAGCGTGTGCGTGTCCTCTTCGCTCATGGACAGCGCGCCCGGGCCGCTCTCGGTGTAGGCCTCGCGATTGAAATAGGTGTACTGAACCGAGGCGGTGGGCGTGAGCGTGATGCGGCCGAACTGCAACCCGTAGCCCACGCCGCCGTACAGCGTCGCGTCCCAGGCGTCGTAGTCGGCATCGGCGTCGCCCAGGGCCGTGGTGCGCGTCGCCTCGTGCAGGTGGTAGCCGAAGCTGGCCGAGCCGTCGAAGAACCACTCGTTGTTCTGATAGGACGCATACGGCCCGAAGCGGATGCTGTGGACGTCGATGTCGCCCAGCCCGCCGCTGAGATCAACCTGCGAATGCGTGTAGCCCAGCGACAGGCCGCCGATCCACTGGTCGTTGAGCTGCGCGTCCACGCCGCCCTGCATGCCGCCGCCGACGAGGCTGTAGCCGGCCCGGCCGGATTCGCTGTCCTGATTGGCCAGCAGGCCCACGCCCTTGAGGTACCCGCCGTAAGGCTGGTCGGGCGAGGGCGGCAGCTTGCCGCGGCGGACGAAGGGATCGGGGAAGTTGTCGACCATCGGGGCGGATTTGCCGTCGGCGTTCTCGCCCTGCTGCGCCTGCTCCAGGGCGGCGGCCAGGACGGCCGGGTCGGTCCGGGCGGCCGCCAGAATCGGGCTGGTGATGCTCTGCGTCGGGTCCATGTACATCGCCAGCATCGGCGCCCCGCTGCGCCGCGCCGCGAGGTACGCCGTCTGGTGGCCGACGAACGACTGCGACCCCGCCAGCGCCGCCGCCGCCGGCGCCTGCGCCGACGCCCGACCGCCCGCGTCGGTGTCG
>CAZUUQ010000010.1:0-42292 GCA_964622625.1 uncultured Phycisphaeraceae bacterium
CCATAACCCGATAACCATCAAGACGTTATATAGCACGGTCCCATAATGACTGTTACGTACTTGCGGATACAGGTTACATGGGGCGGCGGGGGCCGTCAAGTCGCGGGGATGGTCGGGGCGATCGAAGTGGGGGATTTGTGGATAAGCTTACGCGGGGTTGGCCTGAGTCCGGGTCGGCGTTTCCGATGATTTTAGTTGCGGCGGCGGTTGAGTTCGCGCACCTCGCGTTCGAGCTCGGCCAGGCGGCGCTCCATGGAGGTTTCCAGGCGGTCGACCCGCTGGGTGAACCAGGCCGGCGGCTCTGCGGGCAGGCCCACTTTCAACTGCACCTGCTCAAGCCGATTGTCGAGGGTGTGTAGAGCGTCGCGGGTTTCTTCGCGGTGCTTGGCCAGGGCCGCGGCGCTGCTGTAACGCACATCGATGATCTGCTGCTCGTGGGCTGACAGTGTGTTCACCACATAGGCCGCGCACGCCAGGGCGGCGGCCGCAGCGAGGTTCAGCGCCCAGCGCAGCACCGAGCCGATGAGCCGGTACACATACATGGCGGTGTCGCTTGTGAGTGCGTCGATGGTCGGCATGACCTGCTACTCCTGCATTCAACCCACCTTGGCCTTGACGCTGATCTCCAGGTTGCGGGCGGCGTTGACCATGGTCAGATCGCCCACCGTCGACCGGCTCGGATCGCGGATGAAGCGGCCGCCTTCACCAAGTGCCACGGCGGTAAACGTCTTCTCTGCCGGCGTGCGCGTCGAGTCGACCAGGGCCTTGTCGAGCACCAGCAGGCTGGCGCACGTGCCGGACGCGTCGTAGTACGTCACGCCGCCGCGGCAGGTCAGCACGCCCGACACCGCCGCCGCGTCGACCAGATCGAGCACGCCGCCGCCGACGTAGCCGTTGCTCAGACCGGCGCCGCCGATGGCGGCGTGGCCGCCGGTCACAGTGGCGGTGAACGCGCCGCTGGCCTTGATCTCGCCGGTGCCGCCGCTCTGGCTCAGTGCCCCGTTGAGGTCCAGGGTCGGACCGCTGCGCAGCAGGCCGTCGGCGATGTCGATGTCGCCCACATCCACCACCGTGCCGTCCAGGGCCAGGCCCACGCGGCCGCCGAGCACGGTCACTGTGCTGTTGGTGGCTGTGCCGTAGAGCACCACCGGCTCGGTGTGCGGGCCGTCGTAGGCGGCCGCGGCGCTGCCGCGCACCACGAACGCGCAGCTCGAGGCCCCGACGTCCAGCCGGATGCGGCCGGACCCGGAGCTGAGATCGACGCTGGTCGCAGTGATCTCGAGCTTCGTCTCGCGGTACTCGGGCACGGGCCGGTGTGTGCCGTCCGGGGCCAGATACCGGAACGGGTCGAGGCCCACACGCCCTTTGTGCGTCGCGTCGGCGGTCACCGTCACGCCCGTGACCGATGACTGGTCCAGGCCGAAGTAGATGCCGACGTCGGTGTTGGTCAGCCGCAGCGTGTCGTTGTTGCCCACGGCCGCCGCCTCCAGAAAGTTGGCCGCGTTGTCCACCCAGTGCGGGCCGGTGGGCGCCTGTGTCTGCGACGGCGAGCCGATGGTGCCCGTGCCGCCGTCGACCGCCGAGTCGAGCGTGAAGGGGAATCCGGCGGTGCCGGTGATGGTGATCACGTCGTCGACCACGGTGGCCGCCAGGCCTGCCAGGTAGTGGCGCGTGCCCAGAGCCGGGTCGTCGGAAAACGCCGGCGGAACGTCATCGTTGAACGCCGCGGCCAACGCAGCGGCGGTGCCGTCGGCGTCGGTCGTGCCGGTCACGCTGACCGTGTGCGTGTGGTCGCCGGCGCCGACGATCAGGCTGTACGTCGTGGCCGCGTCGTAAGCGGTGATCTGGACGGTTTCGATCTGCTCGACGGCCGCGGCGCGGCCGGTGAATGTGCGTTTAGCCATGTCATGCTCCTCTAGACCACACGCACCCAGGTGCGCGTGAACCCGTTGCTGCCGTTAGTGGCGATCATGTCGATTGAGTCATCGGACACCAGTGCGGCGTTGCGCTGGATCCCTCCCTCGAAGATGGCGCCGCGAATCGCCAGACGATCCCCGTGCGGCGCCAGCGAATAGACGTTGTTGATGGCGTGGCCATCAAACTGCACGACGGACCAGGCGGTTCCATTCCAGCGCCATAACCCACGATTGGTGCCCCCGATCTTCCCGCAGTACAGATCCTCTCCTACAGCCGCGACGCCCCATACGGTGCCGGACTCTGTGTGCGGTCCGCCGCTGCCCACGCGCGACCACGAGCCATCTATCACACTGCGCCGCGCGATGCGGCCGACATTGACGGCGCCGGCCATCAGATCGAACGGCGAGCACACGACGACAGCGCCTTGGTAGAGCGTGGCGCCTGATTCGTACGGTGCTCCAAATGCCGCCGTCGTCAGACCGGCGCTCGGCCACGACCCCGCCATCCACTGCCGCACTGTGGTTGTCGTCCTCGCATAGAGCGAGCCGCCGAGTGAGTACAAACCCAGCACCGGCTCGGCCAGCGTGCCGGCTGCGGACCACACATCGTCTTGGAAGCCAGCCACACGCTGCAGCGACGGGTCTCCGTTGAGTTCACTGAAGCCGCCACCGACAAACAAGGTGCCGCCGTGATCGACCGACGCCATGATGCCCGGCCCGGCGCTTGGCGTGGTCGCCACATAGGACCACGCGTCGCCGGTGTGCCTGTAGACCTCACAGACCGCCGCCGATGGCCGCAGGATCGCACAATAGAGCACCCCCTCGTGACGGCTCAGTGTCAACACCTCATCCCCACTGGTCAGCGGCAGGCCGTCATCAAGCACGTCCCACAATTCGCCGTTCCAGTGTTCCACCGCGCGCGCCCCGTCCGCATAAAGCGAGGCGGCGCGGATGGTCCTTGCGAGCCGATCGCCCAGCGGTGATTCCGCGAAGTCCCGTTGCCGCGCCTGGATGAAGCTGCCGGGCATCAGGCCTCCTCCTCGAACACTTTGGCCCAAGCCCGGCCGGGCGTGATGTCCACCAGACCGATCGCGTCGGCCGGTTCGCTGCCCGCACTGGCGGCCTGGCCGTTGAGCACGCTGGCGGCGTAGATCACACACCCGACGAAGTACGCCGGCACGATCACCTGGTTCTCGTTCTGGCCGCCGCTGCTCTTGACCCGGGCCACGTCGCTGCTGTAGGCCCACGAGTACGACACGCCGTTGATGGTCTTGCTCTGGCCGTCCCAGGGCGTGCGCTGCAAGTCGTGCGGCCGGGCGACCTTGATGTCTTCCTCGCCCTCGCCCTGACCGAGCACCTTGCCGTCCCAGGTCCGGCAGGTCAGATAGTCGCCGTGGATCTGCTTGACCACTAGCTGCCGCACACCGCCCGCTCCACCCCCGCGGTGGCGCGGCGGCAGCGGACGCGGATCGCTGCGCGGGCGCAGGGCCAGCACACCGCCGCCGACGCGCAGGGGACCACTGATGTGGCGCACGGTGTCCACTGTCCTCTGCAGGATGCGCTTGTCGGACTCGCTGAGCACGTGCAACTGCGTCATTTACAGGCTCACTACAGGCTCAGGCCCGCGAAGTTGACCACGTCGTGCTGATCCCACTCCAGGAACAGCGGCTCATCGGTGAGCTGGCCGGACTCGCCCAGGAACCGCTCGACCTGGCACTCGGCCTTGCCGGATCGCTCGCTTTCGGCCACCAGGGCGCCGGGCAGGTCGTCCTCGAGAATGCGCACCCGCTTGCCGGCCACCAGCATGTAGAACCCGCGGTTGGCCATCCGCTGCTTGAAGCCGTCGAGTCGGAACTCGAACTGGTAGGTGGCGGTGACGTAGCTGGCCCCGGCTTCCTGCACGGCGCTGGGGGCGTAGCGGCGGCACTTGACGGTGCCGGGCGGAGCGCCGCGGAAGGTGTCGCCGTTGACGGCGTTGACCAGGGCCATGGCCGCCGCCGGGCTGAAGGTCGCCTCGTTGCGGGTGATGTTCAGGAAGATCTGGTCCACATCGCGCGTCGGCTGCTGGCTGGGCGGATCGCCGGCGGTGTTGAGGATGGCCGCGCCGTGGATGTCGCGGTCGACCGGCTCCTGGGTCGAGCCGAAGTCCCAGGACTCCTGCCGTGGTGCGGCCAGCGGGTCCTCGCCGCCGCCGCCGAGGGTCAGACCCGGCGTGGCGTAGGTGGCGACGGCCTCATACAAGCGCAGGCCGCGGCTGCGGACGATGACGCGGTCGGCCTTGAGCGTCGTCGAGCCGGGGTAGCTGTCGCCGCGGCCGGGTACGGTCAGCCCGGTGGCCGGATCGACCGCCGACTCGGCCTCGGCCAGTGAATCGGCCACGACGTGGAAGACGCGGACGGCCTCGCGGCCGGCCGGTACGCGGCCGACGCTCGATCCGGACCAGGCCTCGGTGACGTGCAGTACAGGCATGTCAGTTCAACCCCGCGGGTGTGAGGGTGACGCCGCCGCCGCCGCCGCGGGCGAGCTCGGCGAGGGCGTCCTTCATCTGCGTCAGCAGGGTGGTCTGCCGCTGGGTGTGGTGCTCGATCGACCGCAACGGCGCGTCGATGCCGCGCAGCTCGGCCACGCCGCTGAGCATGCGGCTGAAGGCCGGGGCCGTCACGTTCCCGCCGAAGCGGTTTTCCTGCACGGTCTTCTCGCGCCCGGCCTCTTCCATGGCCAGGTCGCGCAGCATCTTGAGCCGGTCGGCCAGCTCGGCGTCGTTGGCTTCGCGGGCCGCGTCGATCTGCTGCTGGTAGTGGTGGCGGATCTGCTCCAGGCGTGCGTCCAGGCCGCGGCCTTCGATCTGCAACTGCGTCTGGCGGATCTGCGAGTCCACCTCGGCCAGGCGCTTGGCGGCGCTGCGCGCCTGCTCGGCGAGGGCGGCGTCCTCTTCGGCGTTGATCGCGTCGATCTTCTGCTTGTAGAGCCGCTGGAGGTTGTCCATGGTCTCGGCGATAAGTGGTGTGACGCGGCCGTCGGCGGCGCGGACCACATCGGCGAGCATGGCCTCAAGCTGCTGGCGGACCTGCTCACGCTGCTGCTCGAAACCCTGGGCCGCGCCAAGCATGAGGTCGTTGATGGCCCGGCTGTTGACCCGCTCGATGTCTGCCACCGAACGGGCGAACGCCGCGGCGCTGTCCTTGAAGTGGCTGGCCGCCGCGTCGGTGCGCTTCTCGATGTCGGCCAGCACCTTGTCCAGGCCGGTGACGTGCCGAAGCCAGGTGTCGGTCGCGCGGGCCGCGGCGCCGATGCCCAGCGGCAGGGTCTTGATGGTGGCCGCAGCGCCCTCCCAGTCGCGTTTGAGCGCCTGCGATGAGGCGGTCATGACGCCGAAGGCGCCCTGCATCGCGCTCATGTAGGTGAAGGCCTTGAAGAGCAGCCCGCCGTAGCGCTCGAAATCACTGGTCAGTGACCGGGCCGGGGCCTGGGCGTCGGTCAGGCCCTTGCCCAGGTCGCGCAGGGATTCGGCGCTGATCCGCTCGAGGTCGGAGCCGAAGGCCTTGGCCCCCGTCGCCACCTTCTCGAAGATCGCCGTGGCCTCGTCGCGGGCCTGGATCAGAATGTTGACGTCACGCTTGGCCATGGTCTGCTCACCAGTCTCCGCCCAAGCCCTTCTTGGCCCGCCAGTGGGCCTGCTCGTTCCAGATCCAGGCCGCGGCGTCCACGAACCAGCGGCACTGGTCCAGGGTGCCGCCGGCCACCGGCCAGGCCCCGCGGCGGGCCAGGGCCGCGAACCGCAGCACCGTCCAGATGTCGGCCCCGACGAACTCGGCGGGGCACACGCTCAGCTCACAGCGCCCGCTGCCGCCGCAGGCGTCGCAGCCGCGGCCGCCGCAGCCGGGGCACTCGACGGCGATGATCTCGTCACGCTGGCAGGCGCCGGGTCGGCAGGCGGCGCAGATGGCGCCGAACTGGACGGCGACTGCCACGCGTATTTTTTTTTATCCATCTCAGAAAACAACGCCCGGGCCGGCAGGGTCTGGCTCAGGCCGATCAGGTCGGCGGGCGTGAGCAGCTCGGCCAGCGGCGCCGGCGGATCGACCACGACCAGGGCCACGGCCTCCAGCAGCAGGCGGCGGTCGATCTGGTTGTCCAGGGCCGCGGCCACCAGCCGGTCGAACCGCTCCCACTGGGCGCAGCTCATGTAGCGGCAAGTCAACGTCACGCCGCCGGGAAGCTCGAGGTTGAAGGTGGCGTCCGGCGACAGCGGCGGGGCGGTCGCGGCGGCTGGCGACGGCGTGGGATTCGGTGAAGGTTGCGGGGTCATGGGTGCTCCTGGTCGTGGGGGGTCGGTGGAGTCGGGAGTTGGGAGTTGGGAGTTGGGAGTTGAATCACGCGGTGCTCAGGTTCAGGGACAGTTCATCGTCGCCGGCCGCCGCCGAGCGGGCGGCGCGCCAGTCGAGGGTCAGGGCCGCCACACCGCCGCGGTCCAGCGGCTGGGCGTTGGTCCACTGCAGCTTGGGCACACTCAGCGACATCGACCCGAAGGCGATGCTCAGGGCCGCCTGCGTCGAGGCCAGCCAGGCGGTGTCGGCGTCGTAGGTCGCCACCAGCTCGTCCTCGGGGTTCATCTGGCCGCCGACCGCCCGGTCGGTGATCATGGCCCGGTGGTAGCCGAAGCTCTTGGTCGCGTCCTCCAGCAGCGTCACCGTGTTGTTCAGGCCCACGCTGAGGGTCGAGAGTTTCGGGCCGTAGGCGCCGACGGTGAGCGTCGAGCCGGCCCAGCGCGGCGGCAGGGTCAGCGGGTAGGTGGGGGTCAGGATGGTGGCCGACGACGCGCCGGCGTAGATGCCGGTGAACTCGAAGGCCACGCGGACGGGCAGACCCACCTGGAAGTTGAGCGTGGCCGTGCCCATGGCCCCGGTCAGGCGGCGGAGCTTGCCGTTGACGTAGCGGCCGATGGTGAGCGTCTTCCAGTCGCTGGTGGTGCTCGAGGGCGTCCAGGTCGAGCTGGTGGCCTTCATGCCGCAGGCCGGCAGCAGGATCGGGGCCCAGGCCGCCGACTGGTACAGCTCGACCTCGAAGGTGCAGCGGCCGCCGAGTGCGCCGGCCACACCCACCAGGCGCGAGAGCGTGGTCTGGCCCTCGCGGTCGGGCACATCCACATTCGGCGACAGCTCGGCGTTGAACACGTTGAAGGCCGCGTCGGTGGCGTCGAGAGTCTCGGCGGTCCCGACCTCGGCTTCGATGGCGGCGGCCAGAACGCTCATTTTGTGGACCAGTGGCATGGCGATTCTCCTTGCGGCGCGTCAGTCAGCGGACAATTCAGCGGACGTTCCAGGGGTCGTTTTCGGGCGTGCGGTAGAGCACCTCGAAGGTCAGGCGGCGGCCCTCGACGCCGCCGGAGGCCAGCACAAAGCTCTGGGCGGCCCGGCGCTCGGTGCTGATGGCCAGACCGCCCCAGGTCGCGTCGGCCATCAGGGCGGCGGTCACGGCGGCTTCGAGGCTGTTGAGCGTGGTTTCGATCGGGGCCGTCGAGCTGTCGTCGACCAGCACGAACAGGTCGACGCTGAACGGCTGGCGCCAGGCCCGGGCGGGCGGGTTGCCGTGGATGTCGAGGTCCGGGGCCTCGGCGGCGTCCTGCTGCTGCAGCACGGCCAGGCCGTGGCGCAGGGTGTAGCCGTCGAGCTTCGGCGGCCGCACGGCGGCCGACAGCACGGCGTCGCCGACCAGGGCGTCCAGGGCGGCCTTGATGGCCAGGGCGATGCGCTCGACGATCGAGTCCGCCGGTCGGACGGTGAGTGTGAACTCGGCGGCGTCGACGTCGTCCGCGGCGTCCACCAGGTGGATGCGCAGGGGGTACTGGCCGGCGTCGGCCACGTCGCGGGTCAGCAGGCCGGCGGTGCTGAGCGTCACACCCGCGGGGGCCTGAACCACGACGGCGCCGGCGGCGGCCAGGTAGTTGGCGCCGGCCAGGTCGGCGTCGTAATCGTCCGGATCGGCCGGCGTGCCGATGGCCAGGATGGGGTCCGACCCGGGCGCGGCGCTGATGCGGATGTGCGTGCCGGTCCAGCGGACGGTGACGCCGGGGATCACCGCGGCGATCTCGGCCTCAAGCAGGGCCGCCAGGCTGGTGTGATCGGTCGCGGCGGTGGTGTTGATGCCCAGCACCTCCTGGGTGCTCACGCCGGCGGTGACGGCCAGGCCGCCGTTGCTCTGGCTGTTCCAGTCGCCCAGGCCGCCGCTGAAGCCCGCCGGGCCGGGTGTCACGTCCAGGTACGGCCACAGCCGCCAGGTGCGCGATCCGACGCCGCCGGCGTCTTCGAGCTGCTGGGTGCTCTCGATGCCGGCGACGGCGGGCGTCAGGCTGGTGGTGGTGATCGTCAGCGGCACAGGGTCAGTCTCCGAGGTCGGCCAGCAGGGCGGTGGCGGCGGCGGTGGGCACCAGGGTGCGGTTCATGCGTCCTTCGAGAGTCAGGATCAGACGGGCGTCGATCCGGCCGGCCAGGTGCTCGGCGGCGAAGTCGAGCTCCTGGGCCAGTTCGGCGGTGCGGCTGGCGAACACCACAGCGACTGACGGGCCGCGCAGGAACACCAGCGGATAGCGTGGATCGCCGCGGCGGCGGAAGATGTTCACGGTGCCCTCACCGAACCCGGCCCGGGCCACGAAGCCGGTCGGGATGGTCTTCTTGGGCCCGGCCTTTTCGATCTGGTAAGTCGGCGGCTTGCGGACCCGCACCACGCGGCGGCCGCTCTTGAGCGTCTTGCCGTAGCGGCTGGGTCTGGGCTGGCGTGGGTTGCCGCGGAACTCGTGCAACTTGTGCTGGTGGTCGGTGATATTGACCTTCGCCGCGGCGTTTTTCGGCGTGTCCGGCAGGCGCTCGACCCGCACGGACTTGCGGATCTCCATGACCGGCAGGGTGATCGTCTGGGCCATGCGGCGGTAGACGCGGGTGCGGATGACCTTGGCGGTGTCGCCGACCGCGCCTTTGAGGATGTTGCGCACGGCCTTGGGGTAGGCCCCGAGCGTGTCCAGCAGGCGGCGGTAGCTGGCGTCGTCCATCGTCACGCTCAGGGGCGGCTTGCTGGCCATCACTGGACCTCCAGTGTGAGCAGGCCGGCGTCCTGGTCGATCAGGGACGCGATGCGGCGGCGGACGGCGGCGCCGCCCTGGCGGGCGGGCACGGAGATCTCGTCGCCGCCGGTGTTCAACTCGGTCGACGCGATGCCGGTGACGGCGCTGTTGGCCACCACCAGCACGCAGTAGCTCAGGGGCCGCGATGTGCCGGGCACCTCGTCCACCGGCTGGGGTAGCTGGCGGTCGACCACGGCGACCACAGCGCGGTCCGGCCCGCCGCCGGCCGGGTGGTAGGTCACCGACTCGCTGAACTCGCCGAGGAACCGGGATGCGTCGGCCGCCAGGTCAAGCATGAGCGGGCTCCGGGGGGAGGTTGGGCGTCGGGAGTTGGGATTCGGGAGTTGGGGCAGCCGGGGTGTGGATAGTCGGGGTCGGGGTGTGGTGGACCACGGTGATGGCGTGGTCGGTCAGCCAGCGGACGGTGCGGTCCCACACGGGCTGTTCGCGGGCCCAGCGATCCGGGTTGCGGTGGGCGGCGACCTGCTTGTCGAAGGCCGGGTTGTCCGACGCCCGGCCGAAGTCGCAGTCGCCGGCCATATCGACGCCGTAGACGTCGATGCGGGTAGCGCCCAGGTGCCAGGCCAGCACCAGGGCGCTGACTGAGCTGCTGAACTCCCAGTCGGGCGGCGCGCCGGGGCGGACCTGGTCCCAGGTGAGCCAGTTGTGCAGCGCGTGGCGGTCGGGCAGGCGCGCGGCGATCACGTCGCGCTGGGCGGGGATGGTGAACACCGCCGGCAGAGCGCCGCCTGGCGCCGCCAGCGGGCGCCACTGCTCGAAGACGAACCAGTCGCAGGCCGCCCACCAGTGGCAGGCGAACTGCGTGACGGCGCGGTTGACGCCGATGCGGACAGCGCCGCGATCGGCCGGTGCGACGGCGTGATAGCCCAGGACCGACGGCCCGGCGCTGAGCAGGTCGACGCGCATGGGTCCTCCTGTCGGCCTCCGGCCGCGCCAAGCCCACGCTTGCGGGGGAGCGCGGGCCGGAGTAGCCGGGGTGATAGCCCCGGGTGATAGCCCCGGGTCGGGGTCACTTGCGCCCGAGTGCGACCTTGACGCTGGTGGCCGCGGCGTTGGCGGCTTCGACCACGTAGCCGATGAGGATGTTGGCCGACGCGACCTTCTGGACGTTGGAATCGCCGGTGTCCCAATAGACGTAGTCGCCGACGGCCATGGCGTTGACCGAGCCGGTGGCCTTGGGCAGTGTGGCGATGCCGCGGGTGGCCACAGCGCCGGTCTTGGTGGCGGCGATGTCGGCCACGGCGATGCCGATCATGCCGGTGGCGCCGCTGCGCAGCACGACGACGGCGCCGGATGCGATGGCGACGGAGCCGGCGGTGTGGAGCACGACGCCGGTATCAGGTGCGAGGTTGATCATGGTTCTGTTCTCCAGTCAGGGGGCGTGTGGGATTCGGGGTAGCCGGGATTCGGGGTAGCTGGGGTCGGGGTAGCCGGGGTCGGGGTGAAAAGGCCGGCCCGGGCGGGCCGCGGGGGACGGCGTCGCCCGGGACGGGACCAGGGTGGGATCAGGAGCCGCCGGCGTTGACCGCGAAGCCGCGGTAGTCGATGACGCGGGCGCCGAACACCTGGCGGACCTTGTAGGCCCGGGCGTCGACGTCGAACTTGTCCTCGGTCTCGAGCACCGGGCTGCCGTGGCCTTCGAGGAACCGCATCTCGGCGGTGTCGATCTGGTTGTAGTCGGCGACCAGCCACCAGCCGTTGGCGTCGTGCGCCTTGAGGAACGGGCTGACCACGACGTTGAGCAGGCCGGCGTAGGGGTTGCGCTCCTCGTTGGTGCCGCCGGGCAGGATGGTGCTGCTGGCCAGCTGCTTGGCGGTGATGTGCAGCGCCGGGGGCACCAGCAGGTGCTTGGCGGTGAGGTTGAGGTAGTCGCCGCCGCCGAAGGCTTTCTGGAGCATCATGAACGACTCGGTTTCGCCGAGGCTGGCGGCGGTCAGCGCGGCGCTGGTGCCGGTGTTGGCGTGGTCGGCGTGGAACAGCTCCTTGGAGTCCTCGTCCATGACCTGCCCCTGGGCGACGGTGCCCAGCAGGCCGTAGACCAGCGACTCCTGCTTGCGCAGGCAGGACTGGCTCATGGCCGTGGGGATGCGGTCGAAGGCCGACAGGTCGTCGTTGATCAGGGCCTCCCAGGTGATCAGGAAGCCCTTGCCGTACTTGACCACGCGCCAGACGGCGCGGGTGTCGCTGAGCGTGCCGTAGGTGTACGGCCCGCCCTCGGGGATCTCGGCGACGTCGCTGAAGCTCGAGAGTTGGGTGACGCTGATGTCCTTGAAGTCCGGCACGTCCGGGCCGCGGCGGCACCACTGCTGCCAGGTCGGCTCGGCCAGCTCGTAGGCGGTGCGCAGGCTCTTGTTGATCGCGTCGGCCAGGATGTAGTCGAAGTCGCTGGTGGAGTGTCCCAGTGCGACGCCGCCGAGTGCGCGGCTCAGGTCGGCGCGGTTGAAGCACAGCCGGACGACCTGGCGGGCGTCCATGCCCTGGGTGCGGACGCCGCGGGCCTGCAGGTAGGTGCGCATGATCTCGTGGGCGCGCATGCCGGAGAAATCAGCGGCGCGGGCGTGCGGCTGGGCCAGGCGCACGCCGGCACGGGTGAGCAGGGCGTCGCGGACGGCCGGGCCGAGGGTGTCCAGATTGCGGTCGCTGCCGCCGCTGATGTGCCCGGCGCTGCGCGGCGCGGCGGCGCCGCGGCGGGCGGCGATGCGCTCGAGGGCCACGCGGCGGATGTCGGCCACCGAGCGGTTGCTCAGGAACATCCGGTTGCAGAACGCGGCGCCCAGGCCGGCCTGCTCGGAGATCTGGTTGACGGCGGCGAACCGGGCCCGCTCCTGGCGGCGGGCGGCGGCCAGGGCGGCCGGGTTGATGGCCGCGGCGTCGGCCGCGTCATCATCGTCGTCGTCCCCACCGTCGTCGTCCGCGTCGTCGTCGGCGTCGGCTGCCCCGGCTGTGGCGCCGGCCGGGTTGCGGCGGCTCTGGGCCGCGCCACCCCCGGCGGCTGCGGCGTCATCGGTCGGCGTGTCGGCCGCGTCGCCGAGTGCGTCTACTTCGGCCTGTTCCTCGGGCGTGAGCAGGGCGTAGAACTCGGTGGCCTGCTGCTGGTCGGCGGCGGGGTCGAGTCCACGCTCGATCATGTACTGCATTTGCGCTTGGTTGAAGTTCATAGCGACGGCTCCTTGTGCCTGTTGCGCGGCCACACGGGCCGGGCGGGTGGTGGTCGGGCGGGAGGTGGAGTTGGGGGTCGGGGGTTGGGATGGCCGGGGTCTGGATAGCCGGGGTTGGGATGGCCGGGGTCGGGACAGCAGGCCGTTGGGATTGGCCGCAGGCGCGCCGACCCAGTCGATGGCGTCGAGCGTGCCCAGGCGCAGGGCGTTGGTGTCGGCGGTGACGCTGCAGTCGTAGGCGTAGATGGACACGCCCAGCGACCGGGGCGATTCGAGGGCCAGGGCGGTGAGGTAGGCGCGGATGTCGCCGACCGGGCTCGAGGTCGCGTAGCCGCCGAAGCGGAAGTCGGCCAGGACGCGCGCGTTTTGTTTATCGGGCTGGTCAACGCGAGCGTTGGTGAACGAGCCGGCCATCCACTTGATGCCGTCCTGGCCCTCGAGCTCGGCGTGGGTCATGCGGCTCTTGACCCCGCCGGGCGCGGCGTTGATGGCGTCGGCCACCTGCTGGAGCGTGACCGCGTCGACCAGGCAGGGCGGGTTGCCCAGACCGTCGGCGGCAGTCAGACCGGCGGTGATCACCGGCACGTTGGCGATCAGCCCGGCGTCGGCGTCGACGCTGAGCACAGCCGAGCCGGGGGCCGAGCCGGGCGCCACACCCGTGCGCAGCATGCGGCCGGCCGCGGCGGCCGGGGGAGCCGGGGCGGCGGTGAGGGCGGCGGGATGGCGCGGTGTGCGGGTGCTCACAGCGCGTCCTCCAGGCCGGCGGGCGGGTCGGGGTGCGGGGGTGTGGGGGAAGCCGGGAGTTGGGATTCGGGAGTTGGGATAGCCGGGTCAGCCGGGGTAGCCGGGGTAGCCGGGGTCGGGGTGAGGGCCTGGATGTACTGGCGTTCGAGTGCGGCCTGGTCGGCGAGCTCGCGCCAGTCTTCGCCTTGCTCGGCGGCCTCGTTTTCGAGCGTGGTCAGGCCGAGTGCGAGCTTCTCGCGGATGCCGGTCGCTTCCTTGGCCGGGTCGATCCAGGGCCAGCCGTCGCCGCGCCAGCGGGCGTAGGCCAGCCGGTCGAGCGTGTCGGCGGCGCGGTCGGCCAGCGGGGCGGCGACCAGGCCGCCGACCAAGGCGGTGAGTACGAAGTCATCCCAGATCGGCATGCAGAGCTGCTCGACGAGCATCTGCTGCATGGCCCGGAACTCGCGGCGGTCCTCGAGCATGCCCTGGCGCTGGCTCGAATAAGTGCCCTGCGAAAAGTCGCGGGCGATCTGCTCGTAGCTGATGCCGACGCCGGCCGCGGCGGCCCGCAGTTGTGTGCGGGTGAACGGCTCGTACATGCCGCCGGGCCGCTGCGGGGTGAACCCGGTGACGTCTTCGCCCTCCTTGAGGTGCGCGACCATGAGCGGCTGGGCGGCCAGCTCGTCGTTGCCGGCCGCGTCGGTGGTGGACTGGCCCGGCGGCAGGGCCAGGCCAACGGCGTCGCCGGGCCGCTGCGGGGCTTTGATCAGCAGGCCGATGCAGGCTTCTGCCTTGGCGGCCAGGAGCTGGGCGTAGTCGTACTCGCCCAGGTCGCGCATCCGCAGCAGGGCGCTGGCCATGGGGCTGGCGCCGCGGACCTGCTGGACGCGTTCGGGGTCCATCACGTGGCAGACCACGGACGCCGGCACGCGGACCGACTGCCATTGCGACGGGCGGCGCCAGCGGTCGTCGGGGTGGGTGTCCCAGAACCAGTAGGCCAGGGCCCGGCCGTGGGCGTCGACTTCGACGCCGCCGACGACCTGGTTGCCTTGGTGCTCAAGGCGGCTGGTGTCGAGCTGCTCGGCCTCGAGGCACTGGAGGATCAGACCGGGTCGGCGTGGTCCGGCCAGGTCGGGCCGGACGTGGCGGATCACGAAGCACTCGCCGACCTGGGCGTACTCGGAGATCGCCCAGCGCTGCATGCGCCAGAAGCTGCGCCGGCCCTCGAGGTCGAGCCAGGCGGGTCGGCGGGTCCAGTCGTACCAGAGCGCGTCGAGCTGGCGGTTGAGGCCGTCGAGCAGCGGGCCGGCCGAGCCGTCGGGCGCGTCGGGTCCGCGTGCGGCGGCGGCGGGTGTGACCCCGCGGCCGACGACGTTGCGCACCACAGCGCGGCGGTAGCTGGCGGCGTAGGCGTCGTCGCGCACCATCTGCCGGGCCCGGGCGGTGAGCGTGGGCGCGTCGGGCACGACGGCCTGGTTGGCGCTGCTGCTGCGGGCACGCCAGTCGCGGGTGGCGCGGTTGTGGCCCGCGGCTTTGTAGGTGCTGAGCATGGCCGCGACGGCTTTCTCGCGCTGGGTCATCACCCGGCTGGCGAGTTTCAGCTCGCGGCGGCGCAGGCGGGCCTCGGCCAGACGGACCTGGGCCTCCATTTCGGCGGCGCGGTCCGCGGGCGACGTGCGGCGGGCGGCGGGTTTGGCGGGGCGGCGGGTCATCGGCCGACACCCCCGATCGCCAGGGGCTTGAACATCCGCTCGCCGGTGGCGGCCGACACCTGGGCCTCGTAATAGGTGATGGCCTCCCGCAAGTCTTTTAGACTCAGGGCGGTGAAGCTGCGGCCGTTGACGCTGTAGGAGGCCGCGCCGCGGGTGACGATCTCGAACTCCGCGGTGCGGAGTGCGTCGAGCGTCTCGGCGGCGGTGGGCACGGCCATGGCCCCGACACTATCGCGGCACAAGGGCTATAAGCCCGCATATTTACAGGGCTTGTAAAACAGGTGCTAAAAAGCGCCTAGTTGTTTACAGGGGATGTAATGTGGGCAGGGGGGAGTCGGGAGTTGGGCTTTGGGGGCGGGGGGTATGGATTTTCTCCGCCGCAAGCCGTGGTTGGGGCTTGACGGCTATCTACGGCGATGTATAATGTAACCAGACGCGGGCAGATGAGACTCGCGACCGACGCCCGGCGGGACCGGGCGGGGATTAAAAGAGGAGCAGGACGATGACAAAGAAATACTACAGCGCGGTGCGGACAGCAGACGGACGGCTGATCGACGGCCACATGGCGGACGTCGCAGCCAACAGCCCCGACCCAAGCCTGACTGATGCCCAGCGCGTGGCCAATCGGCTGCGTCAACTGGCCGATCAGTTGGAGGTGATCGCGGCCGATGTCGAGGCGGGCCGGATCAGGGAGTCACCATTTTGCTCGCTGGGTCTGGCCCACAGCCCGGCCGATGGCCTCGATCGCGCTCGCAAGATGGCGGTCTGCCTGCTGGGCAAGCGGGTCAGTGGCGGCGATGACGAGTGGCCATCCGCCTAACCCACCCCGCCCGCGCCCCAACGGGTCCGGGCGGCATTGACCGAGCGGCGCGCAGCCGCGACCGACGCCCGGCGGAACCGGACGGGGATTAAAAGAGGAGCAGAAAATGACGACTCAGACAACCGAATTGACGCGGCGCGAAGCGGCGATTGCGGGCCTGTGCATGGCTGGCGGGCATGAACGGGAGTCCGCTGTTGCTGCGTGCCGCGCTGCCCTAGGCCGGGCGCTGGTGACCTTGCCGGATGAGCGGGCCAACGTAGCTGCGTACCTTTCGGCGCGGGGCTGGGATGGCTTGGGCCGGGTGCAGGCGGCGACCCGGGAACTACACGCCGCCGCCCGTGCGGATGTGGGCCTGAGCGATGTCGCCGCTGGGCGCTGACCCTCTGCCGCGCCGGACGCAGCCGATCGCCGCGACAGCGGCAGACCTGCCACCCGGCGCGGCTCCCCACGGGCCGCTTGACGGCGACGCGTGGGCATTGACCGAGCGGGCCACCGGCTGGACGGGTGGGGGCAACTGATGCCATGAGGTGGCAGGAGGACGGCAATGGTCCAGATAGGCCAGCGTGTGACCCTGAGCAACGACCAACGAATGACAGATGACCTACATGGGCTGAGTGGGACCATCAGCGAGGTGCGCGAATGCCGCGACGGGTGGGGGAGGCCGTATCGGCGCGTGATTGTGTCACTGGATGTCGCCCATCGAATGAACGCCGTCCAATTCGACGAAGACGAGTCGCATTGGATGCTACGGTAGCCGCCTCACGGGGCGGAAGGGCCTGGGCCGCGATGGTGCGGTCGAGAGATGAAAGGGTAGGACATGACAACGCAGCAAGCAGAGGAAGTTATCAAGGTGCGGGCCAGGTCATACACCCGCGCCGAAATCGCCGACTGCGGGGACAGACACGGGGCTTACGGCACGGTCTATTATCCGCCTGCGGTATGGGGGACATCTGGCGGGTGGGGAGAGGGCCAGAAACCACCGCAACCGTACAGCGAGGCCGATCAGATTTATCACGCCGCCTATATTGCTGGGCGCATCCGCTGGCGGGAGCGTTTCGGCTCGTGGCCTACCGGGTGCGATGCTTTCGACGCGGACGGAGGTGCAGCATGACATACACCCCCAACATCACGCGACTTGACGCCGACCGCGAAGTGCCATGCACGCTTATCGAGACGGCGGAACTGGCACGGCTGCGAGCCATCAACGCCGACCTGCTGACGGCGCTGGAGCATGTTCGGGAAACGCTGAGGGTTCGCGCCGACTACTGGGCGAATGACTCGGACGAATATGAGGACCTCTTGGGTGCTCTGGATCAGTCCACCGCCGCCATCGCCAAGGCGACAAGAACATCGACACCGGACCCGAAACCCGGACCCCGATAACCTATGACACCCACACTCCACCAGACCATCGCACGGGCCGTGGCCGCTGACGGGCGGACGCAGACGGCGATCGCACACGCGGCGGGTATGACCCAGCCGCAGCTGAGCGCGTTCCTGGCCGGCAAGCGGCCGCGCCTGCGCCAGGACACACTCGAACGACTCATGGCCGTGCTGGGGCTGGAGATCCGGCCGGGAAAGCTGGGGCGGTCGGACAAGCCGGGGAAGTCCACCATGGAGACACCGAGAACACAGAGAGCACAGAGAAAAAGGAGAACGGACCATGTCTGATCTGACCATGGACGTGCCGCTGTATCTTGTCGAGGGATTTCGCGGCGACAAGCCCGTGTGCCTGCGTGTGCGGGCGACCACCGAGAACGCCGCCGCGGCGACCGCACGACAGGCGGACACGGAGCTGCGGATCACAAGCGTGCGGCGTGTGGCCACCCCGGCTGCCCCCCCGGCTAGCACCCCGGCTCCCCCGGCTATCCCAACTCCAGAATCCCAACTCCCGACTCCCCCCACCCGGCCGCAACCCGCAGCCGGGGTGGCGGGGGTGGCAGCCGGGGTGGCCGGGGCGATCGACTACCGTCTGCTCGAGCGGGCCGTGCTGCGGGGAGTGCTGCGGGCGGTTTTGTGGGTCTTCGTGGCCGTCGTCGTCCTGGGCGCGCTGGTCGTGCCCTTCATCGCCGGCTTCCTGTCGGCGTTGATCGGCTGAGCCGCACAAGGAGTGGATTATGCGCATCATCACTATCCGACAACCCTTCGCGCAACGTATTTTCGACGGTGAAAAGAACGTTGAAAACAGGTCGTGGCCGTGCACTTATCGCGGCTGGCTGGCGGTCTGCGCCGGCAAATCACGTGAGCACGTCAGCGGCGATGAGTCAGGGCTGGTGTTCGGAGCCATCGTGGGGTTTGTCGAGCTGCTGGCGGTACGACCGGCGCTGCCGCGACGGTGGGGCGACGAAAATGGGCCGTGGTGCTGGATTCTCGGGCGGCGATACGCACTGGCGATGCCGATCCTGCATCGCGGCGCGCTGGGCCTGGTCAGGCCGACCGGGGATCTGGCGGAGCACCTTCAGCTTCTTCTGGCGCAAGCAATTGCGTCGGCGAAAATGGAAAATCACGCACCCACCGAGCATAGTCGGCCGGATGATCTTCACGCAGCGCAGACAGGGCGCCGGGATGAAAATCTAGACCAGCTTGCTCTTTGCGGCCGAACTGATCGGGCAGCGGAATACTCCGACTGGCGAGATAGTTGTAAACGTCCGCACGGCGCCAGGCACGCAGCGGAAAGACCCGACGAGCGGCGGGGTCATATCCGCCGCACCGCTTCATGATCAGGCACCGGCTGAAGCTGTCGCTGCGGCGCCAGCCCATGGCGATCCAGTCAACGCGTGCGTCGGCGCGAAACTTCGTTTCAATGTCGCGCATTTTGACAGACGGCGCCTTGTCCAGACCGCGCCAGTGCGGCTGGAGAACGGCGTGACGGTAGCACCTTGACAGGTCGAAGTGGGGGTACATGCGCACGACGACACCCCAGCGGTCGTGAGCAGCGCGGCGCCATTGCTCGACGATATCCATGGCGCGCACGCGGAACAGGTAAAAGCCCTCCACGCGGGGGAACACCCGGCAGCACAGATCGAGTGTGCAGATGGAGTCTTTCCCGAAACTGACGGCGACACCGATGGCGTCGGTTTCCTGCCGGATCAACCGCAAAAGGTTCAGTGAGCTGGCGACGACAGAATCCATGCCTAACCCCCGCGTCCACTGTGCGCCGGCGTGGCGGCTTTGATGTTCCGTTGGTCGGCTGATTTGATGGGGACCACGCCGCCGCGGCGGCGGGTCACCTGAACACTGTCGCCGGGAACGTAACGCTCGTCCGCCGGCAGGCCGAGCGAAGTGAGCACACGCTCCTTGGCGGCTCGGGACGGGTAGACCACGACCAGGTATTTCTCTGTGTCGTTTTTTTCAGCCGTGTTGGTGTTGGCGCGGCGGCGGGCATCTTGAATCTCTTGGAGGTCGCGCACGTTTTCCTGGACCGATTCCGGCGGATCGGCAAAGTCCACGACGCCGGCCGGAGATGCGAGATGCTGCAAGTCCTCGCTGCTGAACCCCAGGGCTTCAAGGTCGAAGTCCGCGGCCTGCAGATCGGCCAGTTCGGCGGCGAGAAGGTCGTTGTCCCAGGCCGCCAGGTCGGAGGTCTTATTGTCGGCGATCCGGTATGCGGCGATCTGAGCGGCGCTCAGGTCAGTGGCCACGTGGACCGGCACCTTCGCCAGACCCAGCTTCTTCGCGGCTTTCCAGCGGGTGTGGCCGACGATGATCACGTGGTCGGCGTCGACCACGATCGGCTGGCGGAAGCCGAACTCCTGGATCGACCGGGCCACGGCGTCGACCGCGGGATCGTTCACACGCGGGTTGCGGGCGTAAGGCTTGACCGCGTCCGGACTGAGCTGCTGGATTTTCATGGCTGGCTCGGAAATCCCGGCCGGGGACAACTACGTCCACCAACGTACACCAATGTGCACCAACCTACACCACCACCACCTTGAACGAGCGGCCGCAGTTTCGGCACTTGTAATACCGCACGGGGGCCTGGGTCGAGGCGACGTACACGTTGTGCGAGCGGCACAGCTCGCAGCGGACGCGGCGGACCTCCTGCGCGGCGGGTTTCGCCGGCCGGCCGGTGGGTTTAGCGTTCCTGGCGGGTTTGGGGGTGGGCGGTGTGGGCGTGCTCATGGAAGTCACTCTCCTGGTCGAGGTCGGCCGCTTCGGCGGCCGGGACGTAGATGGCGAACGGCCGCGCTCCGACGCGGCTGTGGTAGCGATCGAGGGCCGCGGCGGTGACGCCGTACAGCCCGGTGGTCTCCTGGATCAGCGGCGGGTGGTCCTGGCTGCGCGGCAGGATGCCCGGCCGGTAGAGGGGGGTGCAGGGAAGGGGGTCGGGAGTCGGGGGTTGGGAGTCTGGAGTTGGGAGTTGGGGGAGCCAGAACCAGCCGGGGGCGGGTCGGGCGGTGAATACCGAGTCGTAGGGCCCGCGGTGGACCAGTCGGTCGTGAGCGCGGCGGATCGACTGCGGCGACAGCAGCGGGGCGGTGGCGAAGAGCTGGAAATAGAGGTCGTAATCGGGGCACACGCGGCGGTGGTGGCAGAGCAGGTCGTTGCCGTTGGCCGCGTCGGAGGCCAGGCGCGGGTCGCGGTCGATGACCATCAGCCGGTGCTGGAGGGCGAAGACCTTGACGGCGGCGACGTCGGTGTCGACGTAGACGTCGGTGAAGCAGGCGGCTTCGAGGGCGTGGGTGATGATCCACTGGTAGAGCGGCCGGCCGCGGAAGTCGCGCAGGTTCTTGCCGGGCACGCGGGTCGAGCGGCCCTTGATCGGGATGAACGCCGCGGATCGGACCCCGGCTGTTGGCGTTGGTGGATAGCCGGGGTTCATCGCTGCCAGCCTCCTGTGACGCGTGCAGTAGTCATGCCGTCGTCACCTCCCGTTCCGCGCCGAACAGCACGCCCTGGCGCAGGCGGTTGACGGCGGATTCGCAGTAGCGTTCCTCGATCTCAATTCCGATGGCCCGGCGGCCCTCGGCCTTCGCGGCCACCAGCGTTGTGCCGCTGCCCATGAAGGGGTCGAGCACCAAGTTTCCGGGTGGACAAATGGCGATAACACGCCGCATCAACTCAACTGGCTTCTGCGCGATGTGTGCCTTTTCGTCTCGGCCCTCATAGAGCGGCGGGTACCGGAACACTCCTGGAAGTGCGCCGACCCCACGGTCCATCATTGGGCCTTTTGACCCCCAAACGATAAACTCAGCTTGAGCAGAAAAGCGGCCCATATGGGGGCGACAGCCTCCCCCTTTGTCCCAGACAGCGATGCCACGCCAAACCCAGCCGCCAGCCTGAATCGCGTCTGTCGTAACAGGGCATTGCCTCCAATCTGTGAATAGTGCCACCGGCGCGCCCTCTGGCACGACACGCCAGCAGTCGCCCAGCCACAGCGAGCACCACGCCAGATACCCCCGTTGATCCCGTGTGTCACCCGTAAAGTCCGGCAGCGTGGACCAGCGTTTCACCTCGGTCTGTTGGTACTTGTCCTTTGTGTTGGCTGTGCGGTCGCCGCGCATCGCGCCACCACTGCAATACGGCGGATCTGTGACCACCGCGTCCGCTTTCAGCGTCGGCAGTATCTCCCGGCAGTCCCCGTGGTAGATCGTGATGCCGTCCTGGTCGTAGTAGGGGGCGATCATCTTTGCCAGCCTCCTGTGACGCGGCGGGCGGGCCGGGCCGCGGTGGTGGGTGTGGTGGCAGTGATCTGAGTCTGCGGCGGCGCGGCGGCCGGGGCGGCGGGGGCGGCAGCCGGGGTCGGGCCAGCCTGGGCCGGGGTGATAGCCGGGGTCGGGGTTGTGTGCAGGCGGGGGGTCATGCCGCTGAGGGCGTCGGTGTCGAGCTCGCCGGTCTGGCGCAAAATCGAGATCAGGGCCGTCACGTAGACCTCGCAGTCCCACCAGTGGTTCGCGCGGCCGCTGGTCTTGGGCACCCACGACCACTTCTTGCGCCCGGACTTGTCGCGCAGCAGCACCCGGTGCTCGCTGGAAATCTGCTGGAGGTACTCGGCCGGTGTGTTCACGTGCAGGTGCCAGGCGCCGTCGCCGTCGATCGGCAGGTGGATGCGGCCGGCCAGCTCGTTCTTGAGCGCGTCTGTGGACAAGTTCCAGCGCCAGACGGGCTGGCCGTCGATCCGCTTGTCGACGCGGACGCGCTCGACCCAGCGGACGCGATAGGCGTGGCCCATGACCGCGACCACGCCGGGCTTGCGGGCCAGGCGGTAGACCTCGTCCTCGCGGTAGCGGCAGTCGACGGCCAGGGCGTGCGGCACCATGTGCGTGCCCGGCTCGTGGGCCAGCGGGTAACCACGCTCGAACAGCAGCGCGTAAAGCTCGTCGAGGCTGGCGGCCGTGCCGGCCTCGACGAGCCATGAATGACGCTGAGGGCCGAAGGCGCGGACGGTGTAGTAAATGCGGTCCTGCTGCACGTCGGCGCCGGCCAGCAGCAGCCGGGCGGGGGCGGGCACCGTCGCGGCTTCGTGCGTCGCGGCGACCAGCTTGGCGCCGAGTTCCTTTTCGGTGGCTTCGTCTTCGGTCTGCTTCCAGGTTTCGGCCAGCCACTGGTTTCGGAAGACCACGAGCTTTTCGGGATCGCCTTTTACGCGCAGGAAGGTCGCGGCGGCCAGCGACCAGCCGCGCCAGGGGCTGTAGAGCACGTTGAGCCAGTAGCCGCGGGCGCGGGTCCGGGGCGGATCGCCTTCGAGCGGCGGGGTCCAGCGCTCGGAGGCGTGCGGCGACCGGGCGGCTTCCACCTGCTCGGGGCAGTCGAGATCGAGCCGGGCGGTCACCCGCTGGCAGGCCGGAACCCAGACGCCGCGGGCGATCATCCAGCGCTGCTGGGACTGCTCGATGGCGCAGCCGCAGTGGGCGCAGACGTAGGTGGCCAGCCGGCCGGATTCGATCGCGTCGGCCGAGGTGTGCGCCGGCCACTTGAGCGAGTCCCAGATTAGGACCTGATACGCGCCGCAGTGCGGGCAGGGCACGTGGTGGCGCCGCTGGTCGGACTGCATGTAGAGCACCCAGCCGGGGGCGTCCTCGGTGGTGGGGGTGGTGACGCCCACCTGCTTGGCGCGGTAGCCGTAGGTGGCCAGGCGCTGGGCGGCCAGCTCCCAGGTGTTGCCCAGGCGGCCGGCGTGCTTCTGGCAGTTGTCGATTTCGTCGAACAGCACGATGCCGGCCGTGCGGCGGATCATGGTCGAAGGCGCCGAGGCCCAGGCGCCGTAGATGTCCATGCTGTCAAGGTTCAGAGCGTCGGCGGTGGCCCATGAGGTGCTGGGGATGTGGGCCCGCAGGGTCGGACTGGCGGTGAATACGCCGCGGATGCGGCGGGCGAACTCCTCGTTGATGTCGCTCTCGCGCGGCATGACATAGAGCGTTGGCATGGGCCGGGCGGCGACGCTGTATGCCAGCAGGTTGTTGAGCAGCTCGGTGCCGCCGACGCGGGCGCATTTGATCAGGATGATCGAACCCACGGCCGGGTCGATGAAACTGTCCATGATCTCGCGCAGGTAGGGCGTGCGCGAGGTCGACCAGCGGCCAGGCTCGGAACCCAGGCGGCTTTCGAGGTGGCGGTGGCGGTCGCACCACTCGCTGACCGTCAGCTTCGCGGGCGGTCGCAGACGCCGCACCACCGCCTCGGGCAGTGTGAACCGATCGGGAAGGTCGGAGGCGCGCTCAGGTGACGCGGCGGCAGACCCCGGTCGCATCGGCGCGGTGAGGGTGGCAGGGGTCATCGCCTCGGCCTCCGACCGGTGGGTTTCGCGGTGGACCTGGTGGGGGTGGCGGCCTTGCGGCGTGGGGCGGTCTGTGGGATGCGGCGTGGTTTCTGCTTGGTGCGCGGCGCCCGGGCCGATGCGGTCGGCCGGCCGCGAGGCGCGGGCCCGGAAGCCGCGTCGGTCGCGGCGGCGGCGTGCAGCTCGATGTCGCGCCGCTCAATGATCGCCTGGCGCGACTCGGCGAAGCGGTCGGTGATGCGCTTCTCGATCTCGCCGGCGTCCAGGCCGTCGAGCTCCAGCGGCAGGGCCTGCTGCATGTCGGCCAGCTTCGAAACGAACGTCTCGGCCAGGGCGGTGAGGGCCGCTTCGTGCAGGTGCCGCTCGACGTACTTGCCTTGAAGTATCTCGCGGCGGACGCGGGTGAGAAGGGTCTGCTCGAGCTTGTAACGCACGCTGACGCCGGCGGCGGCGCCGATCAGTTGCGAGCCGCCAGGTGGTGGCGGGGGCGCTGGCTGCGTTGGTGCGGCGGCGGGTGCGTCGCGGTCGTTGGGGTTGGCGGTGGATGATTGACGCAGTGGCGCGGCGCGGTCCTCCTGGAGCGTCGCGGCACGCCAGCGCCGGAGGATCTCGATCTGCGGCGGCGTGATCACCGCGGCGGTGGTCGCGGACACCTCGACCGGCCAGTCCTCGCGCTTGCGCAGGGCGGTGAGGGTGCGGCGGTTGATGTTCAGGGCGTCAGCGATCTGGGGCCAGGTCTGGGCCATGGTTGTACGGGGTTTATAAGCCGAGCATTAAGGGGGGCTTAGGATTTTTGCATTTTTGTGTGCCAGACCGCGGCTTTCTCGCTATCGCCGTACCTGGTACCCCAGGGAGTACCTACCGCAATCTTGCTAGCGTGTTCGGAAGCCCGCCACCGCCCGCGACGCCGCCCAACGCTGGGCCTCATCGATAGTTACATCGCCGCCCGACACCTCGGTCACCACCTCGCCGGTGAACTGCCGCTCGGCTGTCAGCCCGCTCTCGTCGGCGAATGACAGCGTGAAGTCGAACGCCTCGAGCGCCGCGAGCGCACCTGTGGGCTGCCCGTCAACGAGCGTGATGCCCGTCGGCAGCGCCCCGTCGGTGACCTCCCATGTGACGGCCCCATATCCCCCCGTCGCGGCGAACGTGACGCCGAACGCAGCGCCCAGTTCGTGCTGGCCCAGGTTGGCTGGTGTGGTGACGACGATCGGCCCCGCGGCCACCATGGCCGCCAGGTCTTCCGCCGTCACCTCCAGGCCCAGCTCCGTGCGATGCACACCGGCGTAGGTGTGCCCTGGCCGCCGCAGCACTTCCAGCGCTTGCTGCAGGTGCGTCTCATTGGGTGGGTCCGGGTACGGCAGCGACGTCCCGTTGAGCGCGATCAGTTCTCCCGCCCCTTCTACATAGCGGTCGACGCCCGCATAGACGCGCCCATTGACCCCGTTCCAGTCACCGTCGAGGCTGGGTCCGTACTGATCGTTGCCGTCCTGATAGAGCAGCACAAACGGCAACGCCGCCCAGTGCAGTCCCGATCCCAGCGGGTCGGTCGCGTGGTCTGACGGGTAGGTGACGCTGATGCGCCCCTCGCCGTAGACGCGCACGCCCTCGGCCCGCAGCTCCGCCACGAACGCCCACATCAGCGAGTTGACGTCGTGGCTGCCGATCATGTCGAAGCACAGCGACTGTCCGGCCAGCAGCGGCAGGCGCACGCTCTCCCACACGCGCCGGCGCCACAGTTCCGGCGTGGCTTCGAGTCCCGGCAGCGTCGCTCCGCCCGTGGGTGTGCCCAGGTAGCAGATCAATTCACTGTCGGGGTTGTCGATCGCCCACTGCGTCCACGCGGCCACGTAGGTGTCGTAAATCCACTCATAGCCGCCGGCCTCTTTGATGGTGACGTAGGCGTCCAGGTCCAGATCGCCGAGGTTGTCGCGTCCGAACGGGCAGCGCGGCATGTGCCGCCGCACACCCCAGGCCTGCGGCACGGTCATGCGCTCGCTGGCGCAGTAGTCGTGCCAGTCGATCGTGGGCGAGAGCCGGTCGGGGTTGATGCCGCGATTCTCTTCGGTCCAGGTGGCGCTGCCCGCGATCAGCTTCCAGTCGATCAGCTCGTCGGCGGGCGTCTGCGGCGTCCAGTCGGGTCCGAACCGCGGCGCCGGGAAGACCACCAGCTCGATTTCGACTGTGTCTGTGCCGCCCGGCCCTTCGGCCTGGATGGTCAGAGGGTACACACCCTGTTCGCCCGTGATCGGCATGCACAGCAGCAGTCCGTCGTCGGTCAGGCCCACGCCCAGCGGTGGTGTGCCGGCGACGATCGACCAGCCGCCGGCGTTGACGGTTCCGGTGGCCTCGAACTGCACCTCGTGGACGCGGTCGATGAAGACCGGGCGCACCCAGTCGGTGGTGATCTCGGGCGCCGCCGGCGGCTCGCCGACGGTCAGTGTGAAGTCGGCGGTATCGACGCTGCTGTCGGCGTCGACGATCCGGACGCGCAGCGGGTAGACCCCGTCGTCGGCCACGTCGCGGCTCATCAGTCCGCCGGCGGGGATGGTGACCCCGTCGGGCGCCTTGCCCACGACCGCCGACGCCGCGTCGAGGTAGTTGTCGCCCGAGAAGTCGGCGTCGTAGTCCTCCGGGTCGGCCGGCGTGCCGATGGCCAGGATGGGGTCCGAGCCAGGCGCGGCGCTGATGCGGATGTGCGTGCCGGTCCAGGCGACGGTGACGCCGCTGATCACCGCGGCGATGGCCGTCTGCAGGATCGCCGCCACATCGGCGTGGTCCGCTGCGCTGGTGGTGTTGATGCCCAGCACCTCGGAGGTCGTCACGCCGGCGGTGACGGCCACGCCGCCGTTGCTCTGGGCGTTCCAGTCGCCCGGTCCGCCGCTGAAGCCCGCGGGTCCGGGCGGGCAGTCGAGGTAGGGCCATTCGCTCCAGGTTTTGGCCCCGGCCCCGCCGCTGCTGGCCAGTTGCTGGGTGCTCTCGACGTTGGCCACAGCCGCGTCGAGGCTCTCGGTGGTGATCGCCAGCGGGTCGGCCGCGCCGAGCGTGAGCGTCAGCTCCTGGGTGTCGCTGCCGCCGGGTCCGTCGGCCTGGACCGTGACCACGTAGTCATCGGCGGTGTCGGCGCTGTTGCCGCTGATCAGGCCTGAGTCGCTGAGCGTGATGCCGGTGGGCAGCGTGCCGGTGATCAGGCTCCAGCCGTCGGCGGCCACGAGCGTGCCTTCGAGCTGCTTTGAGTACGCCTGGCCGCGCTTGGCCTGCGGCAGTGTGGTCGTGGTGATTGTCGGGGCCGCCGCGTCGCCGACGATGAACGAGCGCAGTGACACATCACCGCGCTCGGCGTCGCCGGTGGTGTGGAGGCGCAGCAGGTAGTCGCCGGCGGTCAGGCCGGTGGTGTCCCACGCGTAGCTGCCGTCGTCGGGGTCGATATCGTCAGCGATCGTGGTCCAGTTCTCGCCGTCGTCGTCGGAGTACTGGAGCGTAAGGGCCGCGCTGTCGCCGCCGCCGGACCAGCGGACGGTGCTCACCGCCCCGATGCCGATCTCCTCGAGGCCCAGGCGGTGGCTGGCCAGCTTCGGCCGGCACTTGTGCATCAGGGCCTGCCACTTGGGCGCGGCCGCTTCGGATTCGTCGGTGTGGTCGAGGGCTCCCCACGCGAACTTGCCGCCGTTGGGGTCCTGCCGCGGGCTGATGAACACGTATTGGGTGCGCCCCTTGATGTGTGGGATGGCCCACAGCTCGTCGGTGTAGCGCTCCAGCAGCGTGCCCATGTCGGCGTGGGTCTGCGCCGCGTACCGGGCCCAGGAGTTGTCGGAGGTGTTGAGCCAGGTTAAGTGCTGGCCGCCCTCGTAGGGCACGTAGGCGATCGCCCGGCCGGTCGAGGCCCGCAGCGTTGCGGCCAGGTCCGACCAGATTTCGACGCGGGCTTTGGCTGTGTCGTCCCAGTAGTCGGCCATGGCGGCGACGACATCGGCGGCCGTGGTGGGCGTGGTGGTGCCGGCCTCGATGTAGGGTGCGCTGGCCAGCACGTCGAAGCCGCCGTCGGCGAACTGTGTGGCCAGGTAGGCCGCCCGCGTGGCCGCCCGGCCGGCGCCGGACGCCACGCTCTGTTCGGCCAGCACGCGCAGGCAGCGGTGGGTCTGTCCGGCGAACACGGTGGCCGCCACGCCGAAGATGTGGGCTTCGCACCAGGCCGTCGCCTCCGCCCAGCCGGACAGCGCTTCGCGCCGCGATATCCCGCGCACGAAGTTCGCCTGGTGGATGAACCCTGAGCCGCCGCCGAAGATGCCGTTCCAGATTTCGTTGGAGAACTCGAGGTAGATCCGCAGGTGGGCCGGCAGGTTGTCGCGCACGAACTCCAGCAGGTCAGTGAGCGAGTCTTCGTGGGCCGGGTCGCCGAGGTAGTGCGGCAGCACCAGCCACAGGTCCGCGTTGAGAGCGGCAGCCAGCGCGAGGTCGTGCTCGTAAGCCGGGCCGGTCTGCGGCCACCAGTAGGCGGTGCCGGCGACGTCCGACAAAGAGCCCGGTGCGCTGGCCGCCTTGACCTGCACGCGGCACTTGGTGGTGGGTGAGTCGGTGACCGAGCAGTCGACGGCGATCGTGCTGTGGCTGTAAGCCCCCTCGTTGGTCGGCAGGCTGGTGTCGAGGATGGTTTCCAGCCGCAGCCCGTCGCAGAACCCGTGCGGGGCCGAGAACGTCAGCTCGTACACAGGATCGGTGCTGCTGTTGGTGAACCGGTGGTGTTCAAAGGCCGCGTTGTCGGTGTCCACCTGGGTGATGTTCGTGATCGCCGCGCTCTTGAGGAACCAGCCCCGGACGTGGTTGTGCGCGTGGCAGTGCGTCGGAAGCGTGCGGTGTGCCCAGTTGAAGAAGTTGCCGCCGCCGTTGCCGCCGTGCCAGTCCATGGTGCGCACGACGTTGCACACACGCCGGAGTTTTTCGATCGTCGTCCGGTAGAACGTGTCGGCCGGGCCGTGGCCGGGGTAGTACAGCGCCGCGTCGCGGAACAGGTCGCCGGCGTCGGCGTTGGTCACACGGAAGCCGATGCCGCCCGTGCCGGTGATGGTCACGGCGTAGCTGTAAAAGCCCTCGCCGTCCGGCGTCAGGTGGGCGGTGTTGAAGCTTTCGCTTGAGCCGTTGGTGAACTGCACTGACGTGCCGGGCGCGGCTTTGAAGCGCAGTGTGTAGCTGCCAACGGGGTGCTTGACGCTGTACTCGCTGAGTATGCCCAGCAGCGTCGAGATGCTGCAGGCCTTGCCCACGCTCGACGCGCCGGGGTAGCCGTCGGCCGTCAGGTCATAGACCAGCGTGCCGCCCAGCGGATCGTCGCTGTCGCCGGCGTCGACCCAGTTCCAGCCGCGCCCCATGCTCAGGGCGTTGGCCATGAGCTGCTCGCCCGACCAGTCGGCTGGGAAGAACATGCCGATCTGCATCAGCTCGGGCTGCACGAACTCGACGCCCGCCAGCGGGTCTTCGCCGGGCGGCTCTTCTTCGCCCAGCGGGTCGGTTGTGTCGACACTCCAGCCGGCGGTGTGCTCGGCGAAGTGGTTGCCGTTGCCGCTCGCATCCGCGAGGCCGCCCTGGCCGTCGTCGGGGTCATTGAGCGGCGCATAGAACACCGGCGGCTTTGCAGCGATCAAGTCCGGCAACGATGCCGTGCCCGCGGCCACGGCGTTGAGCTCCGCGCGGGTCGGGATCGCGCTGAGTGTGTCGCTGGCCCAGATCACCGCGTGGGCGATCTGCGACGAGCTGCCGTCGCCCATCTGCCGGCCAATCGAGCGCAGCTCCTCGGTTGCTGTCTCGAGCGCCGGCGCGGCCGAGCCCAGCGCGTACAACTCTGCGCCGTTGATGCCGTAGACCAGGTCGCCAGATGCCCCGTCGGTCGAGCCCCAGATGGTCGCCGCCAGCCACTGGTCCCAGCCCACGCCCGCGGCGATGTTCTGCTCGGCCGCGGCGTTGACGCGGAAGCCGATCGACCGGGCGCCGCCGGCGACCGAGCGCATGCGGAACCACTTGGCCCCGTCGCTGGAGAAGAACACCGGGTTCTGGCCGGTGTGGTTCGCGTTGACGCTGTTACGCTGGAAGACCAGCACCGCGTAGTGCGCCGCGCCGTTGAGCAGGGACGACACGCCCGTGCCCGTGCGGATCTCGGCGTTGTCTGGCAGGATGACGGCCATGGTCGGGCTCCGGGGGCTGGTGGGAGGGGCTGGGGGAGTCGGGATGCGGGAGTCGGGATGCGGGAGTCGCAGAAGCCCAGGCCGCGCCGGCCTGGGTGTGGTCAGCCGTGGTCTAGGTGGTGGACTTGAGGGCTGTTATGACGCTGTCTTTGCGGCGGTTATCGACCAGTGCCCCGATGCCGAAGGCGCTGAGCGCCAGACCGCCGGCCAGGCTCACCAGCGGCGCGCCCACGGGTCCGGCGAAGCCGCCGAGCACCTCCTGGAGCGTCAGTATGGCCTCAGCGATGGCCGCCTTACGTGCGTTGATCTCGGCCACGGCCGCTTCGGCCTTGATGACCGCGGCCTGAACATTGGCTTCGATCGCCGCGACGGCGGCCTGCTGCTGGGCGATGAACCCTTCGACGTCGGCCTGGATCTGGGCGGCCGTGGCCGGCTCGCCGCTGACCGGCGAGATCGCTCGCGGTTCGCAGCCGACGACGGCCAGCATGATGGCCACGCCCAGAGCCAGACCGGCCGCGGTCCAGCGGTTGTGATCGAGCCAGTTGAGTGCGGTGTGCAGCAGGTCTTTCATGGCGGAGTCTCCGGGCAAAAGGTGGTGGCGTGCTATACGCGCATGACAACGCCCGGGCACGGTGTGCCCAGGCGGCGGCGGTGTGAAGTGTCAGTGTGGCGGCGCCGGAACATGTGCGACCCTGGCGGGTCCAGCGCTGGGCCTCAGCGTATCCCGGTGCAAAGATGTGTCAAACCCCCCGGCCGCCACCCCGGCTATCACCCCATCTATCACCCCGGCCGTGCCGGACCCCGAGCCCGCCGGCTATAGCGTTTCGCAGCGGTAGTCTTTCCAGGCCGCCACGAAGGTGTTCATGAGGGCGTCGGCGATGACACCGTCCATCACCACGTCCTCAGCGCGGACCCAGGCTCCGGTCTCGGCCGGCGGCGGGTCGGTGCTCAGGCGCGGCAGTTCTGGTTCGAGTCGCAGGCGCCATAGTTCGGTGCCGACGTAATCGTCGCGGGCCAGGCGTCGGATAAGCACACCGACGCCGCGGTAGCCGCCCTTGTCCAGCGGCTCGTCGTAGACCCGCACACGATCACCCGGCTGCAACCGGCCGGGCCGCAGTCCCCCGATCATCCGTCTGATCATCCGTCGGCCGATCCGCCGTCCACCGCTCCATCGCATGGCCGTGCTCCCTGGCGGGTCGTCAGGCGCCCGCCGCCATAGTGTAACTATACACCATATTAGATCAAAGGCAAGGGGGTGGGGTCTCTGGTCGGGGTTTCACCGCAGAGGGCACAGAGGGCGCAGGGGTTGGAGTGCTGGTGCGGCCGGCTCACATGTACGTCACCCAGCGCACCAGCCGCTGCCAGACCCAGCGCGGCAGCCAGCGTGGCCGCTGGCGCAGGTACACGTGCTCGGGTCCGTTCCAGACCTCATTGCGGCCTTCGAAGTGCACCGCCACGCCCTGCTCGTGCATTGTCCGCGTGAACCGCTGCAGCTCGTCGATCGTCATGGGTCGCACTGTTTTCATACGTCACCTCGGACGTTGGTCTTGGTTGAAGCCCCGGCCGCATCGGCCGGGGTTGTGGGCGTCTCCGCGATCCAGCCGTGTTCGATGCATACGTCGTTGGCCTGCTTTTCGAGCGCGGGGTTTATCCCGGCGAAAGGATGACCGAGTCGCTGCCGCACGTACTCCGCCCCGTTGATGTTGAACAGCACCGCCGCCGCGTGGTCCTCATCGGATTCGCCGGCCCACCACTGCATGAAGTGCCGAAACGCGCTGGCCCGGAAGCGCTGGTATTCGTCCTCGCCGGCCGCCAGCATCCAGTTGGGCATGCCCGGCATGACGTCTGGATACTTCCCCGCCCCTCGGCTCAGATGCTCGGCCCAGCGCCGCAGCAGGGGTCCGGCGGCCACGCGATGCCACTGGACCTTGCCCACATCGGTGTCCCGCACCATGCCGCCGGCGAACTCCTGCCGCTGGCCGCTGTCGTGGATGGTGTAGTGCGTCATGATGGTGCCGCTCCCTTCGTCTCTGTGCCCTCTGTGTCCTCTGTGGTGACACCGCCGGCCAGCCGCTTGGCCTCAGCCTTCCAGCGGTCGCGTTCGGCGATCAGGTCGTTTATACGATCGTCGGTGCTAAAGAGCTCGACCCGCCGGGCGCCGTACTTGGCCACAGCCAGAGAGTGATCCGTCAGCTTCTGAACCTGCATCCGCAGCTCGGCAAGTTCGCGCTCGCGGCCCTCGACCGGCAGGCATCCTGGCTCGAACGCCGGCCAGCGTGGCCAGCCGCCGGACTTCACCAGGTGCGCCAACTCATCACCAGCCACAGCCGCCGCCTTGCACAGCTTGGGGGTGCGGCCGTAGGTGGTCACGTCGAAGACCTCGCCCCCGATGCGCACCCCGAACAGGACCACGTACATGTAGTCGTGATTTTGCGCGTAGGGTTCGAGGTCTCGTATTTTAGGATTGTCGCTCCAAGCCATTCAGATCGCTCCCTTCGTCTCTGTGCCCTCTGTGTCCTCTGTGGTGACGCCGCCGGCCATCATCTTCTCGGCCAGCTTTAGGGCTTCACGGACCACCGGTCCGCGTGGTGCGGTGACGGCGTACGGTCCGTGGGTGCGGCAGACGACGATCCTGATGCCGCCGCAGTGGGGGCAGCGGGTGTGCCGGGCCGCCCGGGCCAGCGTGTCGATCCACGCCGGCAGGCGCGACAGCACCCAGCGCCCGCCGCAGTCCTGGCACTCGACGTACAACGCGTTGGCTGGTGCGTCGTCGCTCATCGTTTGACCCTTTTCTTCACGGGGTCAGGGATAAAGACACGGTGGGGGGTGACGTGTTTGCAATCGTGGTTATGGGTTCGGATGATTTTGGCCTCTATTTGTGCCATCTTGCGGCTTGTGTGGATGAATGGTTGCCCATTACAACCGCGCGCCGGGGACCAGCTCGGCAGCCAGCCGCTCGCAGCTGGGTTGCCCGCAAACTCCACCCACACCATCCAGTACCATTGCCCCTTCTGGCCGTTATGTGTCGCCACGCAATCACGCTCCCTTCTTCTCTGTGCTCTCCGCGTCTCTGTGGTGAATCTCCGCCTCCGGGTTGTACTCGATCGTGACCTCGAGGCGTGGGGTCGCATCCCACTGTTTGCTGATCCAGCCGGCGGCGATGGCCGCGTCGCCTTCGGGGTAGAGGGCGTCGAGCACCGCCTTGTCGATGTTGTCCCGGTCGGGCTTGGCCCGGTGTGCTGTGCCGAGGGCCGCCGCCCGGCGCCGCTTGGACCAGCTCGGCGGCGGCGCGAAGAACGCCCGCCAGGACAGGACGCTGACGGTATGCGCCGGCGGCGGCGGTCCGCCGAAGACCGCCGCGGCGCTGGCCCGGGCCAGGTCGGCCCAGCAGCGGTAGCGCACGACGCAGGGCCGGCGTTTCCAGCGGTCACGCTGCGTCTGCCGCGGCTTGCCCAGCGGCGGGCCGGCGATGACGATCACCTGCTGGGGCACGACGCATCCCCTCCCTTCGCCGCCTGCTCGGCAGCCTCAATCGCCTCCCAGCACCCCGGTATCGAGCAGAAATGGCCGCACTTCGGGCATTCGGCCTCGATGGCTCCAACAGGAGCGATGGCAGCCCATATGGTGTCGCAGATGTCACACTGCATCGAAATGGCCATCCAGCCACGGTTGTTAGTCATACCGAGCCTCCCTTCGCCGCACGCTTGGCCTGCCACCGCGTTTCGATTCCAACCGTGTCCATGCGGTAGGCCAGGGTTGGACTGATGCGGTGTAGCTTCATTTGCGTCACAGTCAGGGCGCACAGTGCGTCCCGCGCCTCTTCGAGCAATGGAATGGCCTCATTCAAGCGGTCTCGATATGCCTTGAGTTCCGTGACCTCCTTCCGCAGCGTGTCGATCTCGGCGAGGGCGGCGTCAACGGCTGGGCCGACGTGAATACCGCCTTTAAGACCTCGGGCGACTTCCAGCAACTCTCGCTGCTCCGCTGTGAGTGTCATGGCCGGGACTCCCTTCGTTCTAAGATCAACAACCCACCCTTTGTGTAGCCACACCGCGACCATCCGGCGCAAAGGAAGCAATACCCTGGATTCCTCGACGCAACAGCCGCTTGGCAAACGTAGGTGTAGTGCCTCTGACCAGGCCATATAAAATCAGCGATGGCGTCAGCCTCTCGGATAAGGTCAGATGAGCGGTTGGGCGATTCGTTGCGGAATACTGCACAGTTGACGCCGACCTGGCCAGAGTCATCGTTGAACCGTCTCCAAACAAACAAGGCGGTACGACACGGGAGAGTGAGCACGATGTGCTCCCCTGGTCCGACGAACTTGGCTGGCCGGCGATGGTCGCGGTACCTGCGGCACGAATAGTGGCGCTCATAGATTGCGCGCAAGTCTCGCTCGCCATCCTGCCCGACGATCCAGTGTGGGGTCTCATGCATGCTCCCTCTCTTTGATCGCCGCGCGGATCGCGGCCACGGCGGCGGCGGTGGGGGTGGGATATGTGTTTTCATCAAAATAGGTGTCGCTGTCATCAGCATCAATGACATACCCATCGTGCATGCTGAACAGATTCCATCCACCCTTCCCAAAAACCGCGTCCAGGGCGGTGAGGCAGTCGTCGAAGCGGGTGGCGGGTGGTAGGCCAACCTGCGACACGTACCAGCCGCGATGCGGCTCAATCCACCATGTGTAGTCCTTGTAGTCACTGGGCCTGAACCCCATTGCCCACGCCACGACCTCCACGTCGGTCAGCGCGTCGAAGTCGGGCGGGGGTGGGGCGGGCTTCTCGGCCGGTTTCGCGCCTTTGATTATCGCGTGGGCAAGTCCGCCCGGTTCGGGATATTGGGCTTCGATTTCCTTCATCGCCAGCGTTAAACCGTTGATCGCGTTCGCGAGCAGGTCTTTTATCGTTGGCTTTGGCATGCTCATCACTCGCTCCTTTTCGTCTCTGTGTTCTCCGCGTCTCCGTGGTGAACCCCGGCCACCCCAGCCCCGGCCGCCCCCGCATACTCCCGCACGTCGAGTTCGGCCTCAGGGATCGTCCACAGGACGCCATACCAGCACGCCCATGAGTTACGGCACGACAGGCATCCGCCCCGCCACAGTGCCCAGCAGCCCAGCGTGGTCGCACACACGTTGCGAGGACGCCAGACCGCCCACCAGACGAACAGCCGACGCCGGATAGTCATCACGCCGCACCGCCTGTTATCTCGCTACCTATCCCCTTGCGTTCCATCTTGCGGCCCTGCTCGATCCCGCGATCCCACGCCTCAGCGAGCAGCTCGTACAAATCCGTCGCATCCACTGTGTTGTGATGTGTTTTCACCATCCGCCTGATCCAGTCGGCGCGATGCTTGAAAAACATCGCTCGACTGACGATCTTGCTGGTTGCACTACTCAAGCCGCACCGCCTTCCTCGCTGTTATGCGCCATCACCAGATCAACCTCCGTCACGCGGGGTCCGCACAGCGACACCACCTCGCCGCCGCGGCAGGTGAACGTGCCGCCGCTGAGCCGCTCGGTCACCGCCGCACTGATCCGCTCGATCCGCTCGGCCAGCTTGCGCTCGGCGTCGAACATGCCGCCGCGATGACCGGCCGACCGCAGTGTGTCAAACTTGCTGACCATGGCCTGCTCTTACCTCCCCGCGCCAGCGACCCCAGCTGCCACGTCCCGCACCAGGTGCTCGAAGGCCACCATGAACGCCCGCTCGGCGTCCGCCGGCGGCTGGCAGTCGACCAACGCCGGACCCTCACTCCACGGCTCCAACCCCGCCGCGGCTGCCAGGCCCCAGTCGGCCAGGTCCAGGTCAGCCGGGGTAGCACACATCAGCGATCGCGCCTCACTGGCCAGCAGCACGCGATCGGCGTAATGCACCGCAGCCGGGGTCGGCCAGGTCAGCCCGAACGCCGGGGCGATGGCCCCGGCTAACAGGTCCGTCTCCATTTCGTCGAAACGCTGGACCTCGGCGCTCTTGTCACCGTCGCCGACCTCAATCCACAACCGCCGCTTGATCGGCGAGCACACGTCGCCCAGGTACGCCTCAGCCGCGTCGTGCAGCAGGCCCCACAAGCCCACAGCCGGGGTCTGGCCCATGACCTCGGTCAGGTAGCGGGCGACGTAGACGCTGTGCTGCGCCACGCTGTAGAACCGCGGCACGTGGCCGTTGAACCGGCAGATATTGGCCAGCGAATGGGCGATGTCCTTGATGTTCACATCCGCCGGCGTCATCTCCAGCGGGTACACGCGCAAGCCGCTGAACGTGGCGATCCACGGACCCCGGCCCCGGCTGTCTGGGGCTGTGGATGAAGCCCCGGCCGCATCGGCCGGGGTTGGTGTGCTGCTCATGCCGACCTCCGTGTGCTCTGCGTCTGTGTGGTGAACTTCTGTCGCCGCCGCGGCGAGATGCCGCCCTGCGGCGCGTGCTTGCGGTGGGCGATGGCCAGGGCCTTGGCCCGGCGGTACAGACGCGCCTCGCGGGCCATGATGGCGCCGACCTCACTCAGTGGCGCGACCTCGAAACCAAGCGACTGCAGCTCGGCCACACTGGCGCACGCCGGCACGCTGTACCAGTCCCCGCCCGGCGGATCGCGGAACATCAGGGTCGTGCTCATCACTTGGACTCCGCTTGGCGATCCATTGCGATGTCCACATTCGCCACGAACGCGCCCAGCAGCCGCAGGTTGGGCAGGATCAGGTCGTTGGCGATCTTGTCGCCAACCTGCCCACGCGGCAGATTCCCCGCCGCCAGACGCAGCAGGCGGATCCGCAGCACCACGTCCTGCTCCAGGCCAGGCCAGTCGGCCTGCGCCAGTTGCGCCAGCGATGTCTCCTGCGGTCCTGGTGTGTCGTCGCTCATGGCGTGGACTCCGCACCGAACAGCACGCCCTGGCGCAGGCGGTCCAGTGCCAGCGTGATGTACGACTCGTTAAGTTCGATGCCGATGCACTTGCAGCCGTTGTCCTGTGCGACCTTGGCAGTGGTCCCGCTACCGAAGAATGGGTCCAGAACCACGCCGCCAGCGGGGCAGCCCGCTTTGATGCATGGGTCGATCAGGTCGGGCGGGAACGTGGCGAAGTGCGCGCCTTTGTAGGGCTTGGGCGTGACGGTCCATACGGAACGGCGGTTGCGCTTCTCGGTGAAAACACGGAAGGCCTCCCTTCCAGGGAGGCTATTGGTCTTCCCGTTGAACTCGCCGCGCTTGCGGTTAGCTGGCCCCCGTTCCCGACCTGCTCCTTGCTCCCCGCGCGCATCAAGCGCATTCGCCCCTGGGGAACCATACGGCCGCCTTGGGTCATCCGTCACACTCGGCTCTTGCACCGCCTCCGCGTTGTAGTAGTACCGCGCAGACTTACTCAGCAGGAAGATGTATTCGTGGGCTGTTGTGCATCGGTCCTTCATGCTGTTCGGCATCGGGTTGGGCTTGTGCCAGATGATGTCCTGCCGCAGATACCAGCCGTCAGCCTGCAAGGCGAACGCGACCCGCCACGGGATGCCCACTAGGTCTTTAGGTTTGAGGCCCGACGCCTTGAGGGTTGACTTGTTGCCCGGGTTAAGTGGATGCCGTTGTTTGTCTTGATAATTGTGGATTGCGGATTGCGGGCCGCCGCCTGGATTGAAACAGGTTCCCTTTCCGCTGGCGTATGCGTCGCCAAGGTTCAGCCACAGCGTGCCGTCATCACGCAGCACCCGCCGCACCTCGCGGAACACCTCGACCATCTTGGCGACGTAGGCGTCCGGAGTGGACTCAAGGCCGATCTGGCCAGCGACGCCGTAGTCACGCAGGCCCCAGTACGGCGGCGACGTGACGCAGCAGTTCACGCAGCCGTCGGGCAGCGCAGCCAGCACCGCCACGGCGTCCCCGTGGTAGATCGTGATGCCGCCCTCGTCGTAGCACGTGCTCACGCCGCGCCCTCCGCGTCTCCGTGGTGAACCCCGGCTGCCACGGCGCCCACAGCGGCCAGGCGGGTCTTGACGCCGGTCTTCGCGGCGATGGCGGCTTTCGCCTCGGCCGTCATGGGCACGTGCCGCTCGCGCTCCAGCCGCCGGCGCTGGGTGTCGGCGTCGATCGCCGCCTGGCGGCGTTTCTCGGCCGCGGCCAGGTCGACGGCCCGGGCGGCCAGGTCCTCGACGGCCCGCACCAGCAGGCCCGGACCCAGGCGGCCGGCCCGCGTCTGCGCGTCGGCCCGCTCGACCAGCTCAGCGTCCACGTGCGGCATGCCCGCGAGCTGCGCGGCTTTGGCCGGACCCACGCGCAGCCGCTGCAGCGTCCGCGCCACCTCGGCCGCCGCGGGAGACAGCGGCGCGGAGTCGGGCGGCGGGATTCGGGATTCGGTGTCCGGAGTTCCTGGATCAGCAGCGCGAGATTTCCCGCCACCACCCCCCTCGGGGGGGTAGGGGGGGTTGGTAGGTATAGTCAGTCCAGTAAGTACAGAAGGGGGATTGCCACTTGTATCCTTGGGCAATGCGTCCGCTATGCCCGGGCACGGTTCGCCCTGGCGGGATTTAGCTGGCTTTGCCGGTCGGGCGATCTTGTTCCAACGGGCGTGTGCTGCTGCTCTTGCGCGCACCCGTGCGGCCTTGAGATGCCCCTGCCGAGACTCCCAATTGGTCACTGCGTAAGCATCGCCTGAGCATTGCAGGAACCCCACTTCGAGCATTGCGGCGACGGCCTTGCCGCATTGCCCGGTCCAGCCGATGATCGCTTCGATCTCGTCGACCTGGTAGCCGTCGAGCCTGGCGTCGTCGGCGTGGTGAGTGGCGCAGTGGCACCAGAGTTTGATCGGCAGCAGCTCGGCGCCGGCCCCGAGTCGCGCGACCAGACGCAGGGTCTTGATGTGCGAGAAGTAGCCGGGGTCAAGGTTCAGCTCGGGCATGGCGTGCGACCTTCCGCGTGTGTGGCTCTGCGTCCTCTGCGTCCTCTGCGGTGACATCCCCGGGTCAGATCAGGCCCCCGATCAGCAGGGCTGCGAGCGTGAGGGCCGCGCCGAAGATCACACCGGCGATCACACCGGCCGTGAAGCCGCTGACAGGTTCCGGGGCAGCCTGGGTAGCCGCGGTTCGCGGCGTGGGCCCACCGCCGCCAGCCGCACGCCTGTACGCCGCCGCGCCGCGTGCCTGGGCCGACAGCTCGACGATGTCGCCCGGACCCCGGCTACAGCTCATGGTCTGGTCAGACGGGGTAGCCTGGGTGGCGATCAGGTTGCGTGTGTCGCCCACCCGCCGCCAGTCGCGGTATTCGATCCCGTGCGGCGTGATCCGCATCTGCGGTGTCATGTTGCGTCCTCCGTGCTCTCTGCGTCCTCGGCGCACGCTCACGCCACGGTGGCGCGGAACACCCGCACGGGCGTGCCTTTAAAACCATCGCGCAGCCGGGCCCCCACCACCGCCATGTTCGCGTCGTCGAACGTGGTGAGGCTGTCGAGGATCGGACGCACGAACCACTGGTTGCGTTGCTTGTCCGGGTCGACGAACACCTCGCAGGGCATGCGCATGTCCAGGTCTGCGTTGGACCAGCGGCGCACGTTGAGGATTTGCACTTCGTCTGGCAGATTGCCGGCGTCGGCGATCTCGGTGGTGATCGACCGGCCCATCGACTCACGGTCCTTGGCGACGCGCGTCTCGGCCTTGGTCGACAGATCGACGGCGAGGGCGGAGATCTGTTCGACGAGCCGCTCGTTGGTCACCGCGGCCCGCAGGGTCACACGCAGATCGGTGCGCAGCTCACCCACGGTGCGGCCCGGCGAGTTCACCCGCTCCCATAGCCACTTGTATTCCTCCGAAAAGTTCAGCGGCAGCACCGCCCACTCACGCCAGGCGACGTGATCGATCGACAGGCGGACGCTGTCCGGGCTGTAAAAGCACGTGATGCGCTCCGCTGCAGCGACCGCGGCGTCGAAATGGCTCTTGCCCAGGTCGATCAGGTCCGCCAGCGTGTGCAGCTTGATGCTGCGCACCGGCGGCTCGTTGTCGATGCGCCGCAGCTCGCCGTTAGGCTGGCACACGTAATGCACATGGGGCGGATCACCCGGGATTTTCACGATCTCAATCGCGTTGCCCTCGCACACGAGGGCCTCCAGTTTTTCGATGGCTTCTTTCAGCATGGTCTGGCTCCTACATGTCCTACATGGTGGTTGCGGCCCGTCTCAGGGCCGGTGGTGGGGCTGGTGTCTATGAGCTTCACCGCGATACGTCGTCGTCCTCGTCGTCGCTGGCGTCACCGACCAGTTCACCGGTCTGCGGGTCGACCCCGGCCGGTGGCGTGGCCGGTGGTGCGGCCGGGAACACCAGGGCGGCCTGGCGTGGGTCCAGCGGGCTTTGCGGCTCGAATACGAGTGTCCCGTCACGCGTGGGCAGCATGGGGTACACCACCGACCGCCGCGCCGGCAGCTTGGTCTTGACGATGAACTTGGTCCCGATGGTGTCCAGAGCGCCGGTCTGGGCATCGCACTCAGGCTGCATCTCGATCTGCAGCACGATGACCCGCTTGGTGTCGTCGGCCGGCCGGTCCTGGATGTCCAGCGTGCACTGGCGGATCGCGTGGTCCAGGGCCAGTGCGACCTTGCCGCGATCAATCTGACGTAGTGTGTCGCCCTTGAGTTGCATCGCTGTGGGCATGTCCGATCCTCCTGTGTCTGTGGGCGCGCCGATCGCGCCCGGGCTGTGTTGTCTACGTCGCCGATGTCGATCCGCACTGACGCCGGCCGATCGGCCGGTCAAACCGGGAGCCGGCCCTTATCGAGCCGACCCCCGGGCCGGGGTAAACGTCCGTCTCAAGGCCGTGGACGCCGGGTCGTCCAAAGCGCCGGCGGCTTATGAGGCCGCGCGGCACTGCGGTGTTAGGGTCGCCGCCGACCAGCCAATGGGTTCAAGCTTGCGACAAATCCTTCTCGTCCCACCACTCGGAGCGCACGCAGCCGATCTTGTCCTCCCAACGGAGCAGGTAGCTGCGATCGCCCTCGGCGTACTGGGCGAGACCCACCACTGTGGCGACCACGTCGGTCGTGTTGATGCGGAGCAATTGCTTCATGCCGAACTTGAAACCTTCCATCTTTGTGCTCTCCGTGTCTCTGTGGTTAAACCTCGATCTCCAATAGCCGGGGCGGGATTCGAACCCGCGACCTCCTGGTTATGAGCCAGGCGCGCTGCCGCTGCGCCACCCGACGATCTGGGCGTCATTCGGCGTCGTCCAGGAACTGCTCGTTCCACCACTCGTTGACCAGCCGACCGTCGGTGGTCGACCAGTGCAGCAGGTAATCGCGGTCGCCGCTGTCGAACTCGGCCCGGCCGGTGACCAGGCCGACGACCGGGCCCTTGCGAATCCGCAGCTTGCGGCCCATCTGGAACTTGAAGCCCTGCAGCTGGGTGGGCTGTCCGGGGCGGCCGTCTGTTGGGCTGACGCTTGCCATCTCGGTGCTCTCTGTGTGCTCGGTGGTGAAACTTCGGTGGTCGGGTGAAGCCCGCGGCGGCGAACGATAAACACCGCCGCGGGCCCGGCCGGTCACGCGCCGGCCGCAAGCTTTTCGGTGTGCCGGACCTCTTGTGTGCGCCGGGCCGCGTCGATCTCGGCGCGGTCCACCCGGACGTGGCGGGGTGCGTCCACGCTCAGCCGGACCTTGTCGCCGCGGACCTGGACCACCGTGACGGCGATGCGGCCGTCGCTGGTGTCCAGGATGATCGACTCGCCGACGAAGCGGCTGAGGGCCAGACCCCGCGGCGGGCAACCATGTGCATATGCCGCCGGCGGTCGGGTGTCAGCCCCGATGGTGTCGCGCCTGACTGTGATCTCTCTGACCATATCCGACTCCTTTCAACCCCGGCGATTGACCTTGGCTACCTCGTCTGTCCCTGCTCCCAACCCGCCCCGAATGCCCGGGTCGCGGTTACGGGCCGCGCCCGGACGTGCTCGCGCCGCTGGACCCGCGGTGCTGCGAGCGTGGTGCCGGCTGACGCTGTGTGATGGTGTGCTCGATCTGCTCGACGCTCAGGCCCACGATCGCCGCCGGCACGGTGTAGCCGTGGCGGCTGACGGTCAGCAGCCCGGCGGTGGTGCAGCGGGTGGCGGCCACGACGCACATCAGGCGGCTGACCGCGACGCCGCCGGCCATGACGCGGCGGCGGAAGCAGCAGTCGGACCACTCGGTGATCGTGAAGGGCCGCTGGCCGAACTCCTGGCGGGCGGCGTCCCAGAGGTGGGCGATGTCCGACACGGCCAAAGGTCGCCGCGGCGGCTTCGCCTGCTGCGTCGCTGGCGACGGTGGCGTGCCGCCCCGGTCGGCGTGTTCGCGTGCTCGTGCGGCTCGGTCCGTCATCCGCTTAACCCTCAGTCCCTGGTCCCTGGTGCTCCGGTCGCTGTTACGCCGCGTGCGGCGCTGCGGTCCCGACCCCGGCTGCCCCAGCTGCCCCAGCTGTCGCATCGGCAGCCACCGCGGCGGCGGCCGCACGGCGGCGGGCCCGCTCGGCGCGGCTGTTGCCGTGCGGCAGGTTGCGGGCCGCGTTGAGCGCCCGGCGGCGGGTGCGCTGGCCCAGAAGCCAGAACGCGTAGCGGTAGGCGGCGACCACGCGGCCGCGCGGCAGATCAAACGCCGCCGCGTCCCGCTCGATGCCGGCCCGGACCTCCTGGCTGACCCGCACAATGTTTTTCCGGTCTTCCTGTTTCACGGCCGGTACCTTCACGTCCGATAAGTGTTTTTCGGCACTTCCATAACCCGATAACCATCAAGACGTTATATAGCACGGTCCCATAATGACTGTTATGTATAATTCACTCTGTCGGCAAAGGTAAGCCAGGAAAAGGGTTAACGCATCACCGCCACCCCGGCACATACCCGTCCCCGACCGTCCGACTGTGGGCGGCCGAGGATTTCAGGATTTTTTTTGCGTGGCGTCCGAACCGGCTCCCTGGACGCTCCGTAAGAATGGGTGCAAAGGGACG